>LUJQ01000036.1:0-2975 GCA_001689485.1 Bacteroidales bacterium M6
ATTGTCATGGCACAACCTATAAACAAACATAAAAGATTCTTCTGTTTCATCTTTATGATTTACTCGGTTTAATTAGCGCTCTTGTTAACTCTACCGAACACGTCTATTCAAGTACTTGCTTATAGCCATTGCTATCCAACCTATTGCAAGAATAACCAAGAATCCTCTTGCATCAAATTTGAAAGGCTCTAAGGTTTTCAAGTTACAAGATAAGCATAACGCTTCTTCTTTTTTCTTATGTCTTGGAAAGAGTGGCCTCTATCCGAATGCAAAATTAGTTATTTTATTGATGTTTTGCATTATAATCGTTGTATTGCAATTCCTTTGTCGGCATCCTCTATTTTATGAAATTGGAGATGGTTATCTTTAATTGTCCGTTCTATTTCTTTGTAATCAAACATCGTATTTTGTTTTTGGTGGTAATTCTTCGATAAACTCACCGCTTATGTGGTAGTTCCTGCATTCCAATAACTGCCAAAATGTAATTCATTCCTTGGGAAATGTTTCGGCAATCTGTTTTGCAACGCTTTTTATTGCGCCCCTGATGTCTGCATCCACATCGAATCCCAGGGTGGTATATGTGCCCTGGCATGAGGCTATCGGTCGGCCGGTGAGGTAATCTATGAAATTTACAGTTACGACAGATTGTTCGTCTGAAACATCGACGCCATATTTTACCATAAGCAGTTTTGATTGCTGGGTAGGGGTAAGTTCGCCAATGCGCATATTGTTGATGAGCTTAAGGCGGGATTCCTCTATGGCATCAAATAATTGTATCTCATGTTCCATCAATTGCGCCGGTATATGGTATGTGTCGTTATTTATGATTGATGCATATTCATACTTCGACAAATTTGCATTTTGCGATACCACACTTTTCGAGGTTGTGCAGGATGAGGCGATTATGCCGATTAACAGCAGGAATGTGACGATTGATTTGTTCATTGTCTTATTATTATTGTAGGTTCGACATGCAGATAATACATCTCTTGTTTCCGAAGTTACACATTCAACTTTCCGTTGCGGATAACATAGAGGATGATTTGGCAAATTTAGTGATTTAGGTGTGTCTTCGCAATGGAGGACGCCTTCCACTTATAGCGAAAGTCGTCCATGCTACTGAATGTAGTATCGTTTTAACAAATTATGGTTATGTGTGATTGCTTCTGTAATGCCGTTTTTGTGTTCCGTGTGGCAAATCCATGCCAGGTAAAGCGATATGATGATGAAGAGAAAATGTATAGGATGCATAGCATCAATTTATGAGATTTTTGCCCCGTTGAATAAATCGAGGTATGCTTCTTGGAAAAATGAAACTCAACCATCTGCTTACTCCCTGGGTGCGACAGATTCAGGTGCAGTCGGAAGAGGAAACGGCGGCATGGGAATCGGAGAAGTTGCCGTTCTTCAAGAGATTGCCTACAATCATCCGTGATGCGTGGGGTATTGTCAAAGGTGTATTTATCTATATCATTATAGGTATTGCAATCGGAGCCGGGATACATGGCTTTGTTCCTGATGAATTCTTCGCACAATGGATGGGGAAAGAAAACTGGTATGCCGTACCCTTATCGGTGCTTTTGGCCGTTCCGATGTATGCCAATGCCGCAGGAATTATACCTGTGATTCAAGTGTTTGTTTCCAAGGGTATTGCGATTGGCACGGCACTTGCGTTCATGATGGCGGTGGTAGGGTTGTCATTGCCTGAGGCCACTATGCTCAAAAAGGTTATGACCTGGAAACTCATCGGTATCTTCTTTGGTGTTGTAACCGCGATTATAATTTTTTCAGGCTATTTATTCAACTGGGTTTTATGAAAATATTGATTCTATGCACCGGAAATAGTTGCCGAAGTCAGATGGCTCATGGCTTTCTTCAATCATTCTGCCCTGACATCGAGGTCTTTTCGGCTGGTATAAAACCAACCGAAAGGGTCAATCAAATGGCAATAGAAGTCATGAAGGAGGCCGGGATAGACATAAGCGGTCATGAGCCGTATAATGTGTCTGAATATTTGGATGCCTCGTGGGATTATGTGATTACGGTATGTGGCGGGGCCAAAGAAAACTGCCCTGCGTTTTCGGGGATGGTAAAGCACCGTCGTCATTTCGGGTTCGATGATCCGTCAACAGCGGATTTGCTTGATTTGCAACAAACAATGGGTGAGTTCCGCCGTGTCCGTGATGAAATCAAGGCCAGATTCTACAGCTTCTATCTCACCGGGCTTTGTGGTAAGGAATGTTCTTAGCCGGGCCGTGTTTCACACCGTATGGTGCGGTGTTAATATGACAGTTTGTCGATTTCTTTCTGTAACCCGTCCAAAAAGCATGAGGCATGTGCCCCGTCCATCTGCGTATGGTGGAATTGGAAAGAAATGGTGAGCGTGGTTTTCAGCAGGCGGCGTTTGTATCTGCCCCAAATCAGGAACGGATTATTGAAGATGCCGCTATACATACCGACTGCACCGTCGATATCGTAGCGTGTCAGTGCGGAAGTGCCGATAACCATGCTTTCAGCCAAGTCATGGTTGGCGCAGCTTTCAGCCACTTGCCGTGTAAGTTGCAGATAACTTTGGTTGAACTTGGATAAATCGTCGCAGAAAGGGATATCGCATGAACTTACTTCGCCCCCTTTGTTGGCCACGATGGTGTTGACCGCGATGGAGTCGTATTGCATCAGTTTGTCGCCTACCGGCAGCATATAAAATTCTTTCACCGCACTTGCGGCTTTGCCTATGCAGTAGCACATAAGCATGTTAAATTTCATTCCTGTTTTTCTGCTGATTTTTATGAGGCGTGACACATCAAGTGTTTTAAAGAACGTCACCATTGGCATGGGCGCGTTCATCCACATTTCAAAAGCGTAGGCACGACTGGTTTCTGTGGGATTTACTTCTTTCATATCTTTGAAATGGCTGCAAAATTCCAATTCTTTTGAGGAGTTTTGGGCAGGTTGGACATTTGGGGTGATGGATT
>LUJQ01000036.1:3015-39634 GCA_001689485.1 Bacteroidales bacterium M6
ATCCATCACCCCAAATGTCCAACCTGCCGAAAGTTTAAGTGCATAAATCACTATGTGAAAGCGCAATGAAACGAAAACTGGGCGTTGCAAAAGGTTCAATTTTATGCTGAAAAACATGTTTTTTCTTGAGCCTATTGTATCGGCAGGTTTCGGACACGCATAAGAGCCTGCCCGTAGGATTCACCGGGCATCATGTTGCGGAAGGCCATGGAGAGCATGGCGAACATGTTTACATGGCGGGGAACATTGTGTATCATCAACGAAACTTTCACAGGCACTCCCGACGGAAGGGCCGGCGCATCCCACAGGCGCTCCTCTCCTTTCATAAGAGTCATGCCGCCTCCTTTCATTTCATAGGCGTCGCCATTGAAATCCCAGGCGGTGGTGACATAGTCGTCGAAGCCGAAACATGGTTCTTTGTCGACAAAAGAGCACTTCATGGCTTTTGACCCCATGTTGACAAACACTATGTCGACGAATACATTCTTACCCACGCGCCGTGCGGGCGACACAGAGACCGTGAGATTGGGCACATCGTTTTCCACTATTATGGCCGGAACCGCGACAGGAACCGGCTGCTGCGCCACGGGTTGCTGATATATGGGCTGCTGATACGCCGACTGAGTCTGGGCCGACGCCGTATATGCCGACGCCGAATTAGATACTGCCGCGCTTGCCACAGAAGTAAGCGTACGCAGGGCGGTGCCAACGGGATTGAATACAAAATCGGACAGCAGAGTGCCGTTTACAATCGGACACTGGCGGCGTTCGGTGATGTCGTAGGTCGACTTCACCACGCGGCTCATCATGTCGGAGAAGCCACGGCCACGGTCGGAAAGCGCATTTACGAACGCGGTTGTAAATGGACTGTTGTCGGAGTCGCCGTCGAGCGCCACCTGGCCGCTGCGGGTGGAACAAATCACGGCAGTGCCGGGATTACCTTCCATAGTGGTGAGTCCGGCGGCAGCCGAGCGGGTCCAGGATGTCTTCACATCGCGACATGCATCGAGGCACACAATGCGGGTTTCAACGCCCGAGTTTTCAATACGTTCGAGCACATCGTAGGCATCGAGACAGCGGGTAAGCTCCGACTTGAACTCGAGGTTTGCGGTAACGGGTATGAGGTAGTTGCGTCCGTCTTCCTGCAGGCCGTGCCCCGAGTAGTAGAACATGGCCACATCGTATGAGCCGGCCTTTGCCGCAAAGGTGTTGAGCGCTGAAATCATATCGTTATAGTCGCAGTCGTATGCCTCATAGACATCGAAACCCAACTTTCCGAGCGATTCGGCAAGTGCCTCGGCATCGTACATGGGGTTGCGCAGCGACGATATATTGCTGTAGTTCGAATTACCTATAAGGAGCACCACCCGCTTCTCGGGAAACTTTGCAGCCTCGGGCGAGGCGGTGAACGCCATGTCGGCGCCTTCGGCCTTGCGTGTCGAGGCCTTGTTGACGCGCAAGAAGAAGTCGCGCACCGAGCTTACACCTTTTTTCGAAGCGAACTGGCGTGCTGAAAAGCGGTAAATGTTTCCGGTCCGTGTGTTTTTGGCCTCCATCTGCTGGCTGGGGTTCGCCCAGCGGATAGCATCGCCTTCGTCGAACGAGTCGCCGACCTTGAGCTGGCGGCCGCCTATCGACACTTTGTCGTCGGTAAGGCGTGTGATGGTAAGCTTGTCGGCTGCGCTTACCGAAAGAGACATGACACACGCCAGCAACAATATAATTACAAGTTTAAACTGTGGCATAGGTATTGGATTTTAGTTTTTGTTGCGTTTTTATTCCGGTGTTATTTTTCAACAGATCACTGTTCAGCCATCCCAGTGCGGTGAATGTTACCGCAGGCAGGAAAGTGATGAAGCTTTCCGCCATAATCAGATACATGGCAATGCTGAGCAGCGTGAGCAGGAATTCCCAGCCGAAAAACGACAGCAGTGTTCCCAGGGCCGGATGCCGCCGTACCCAGCCGAAGCGTTCCCATAGCGGCGAGGCGGACAGTACACGATAGCATATCAGTCCGTATACAATGAATATAAACGACACGAACCACCAGTTCAGCAGATGCGCCCCTTGCCGCAGCTGGTCATAGGCGCAGCTTATAAGCACAGGGCCGGGCACGGAGCCTATATAGGTGTCGTGGGTGTCGCCGTCGCAATCGCCCACCACCACTATGCGGTCGCGCATCATCCCGGTCAGTTCGTCATCGCTGTTCCAGCGCATCACCTGCGAACCCAGTAACGGGTAGCGCACCTGTCCGTCGGCACGTTCGGGCAGCAGAACATCGGACGGCAGAGGTATGAACAAAGTGTTGCGGCACAGCCGACCGCGGTCGGTATAGAAACAGCCGTGACGCCGTATGTCGCCGCCATCGATGCTCCGGTAGATTGTCAGGGGCATCGACTCGCCCGCAGGCTGCAGATACTGCCACCGAGTGAAACCGGTGGAGAGAGTGGCGCCATAGTCCGAAATCGAGGCGGCATGCAACGTTGAGCTGTCGGCGGCATTGCCGTCGTCGGAATGGGCGCTGTAGGCAAAGCGCGGCAGGCGTGCCATCACGGCCCAGAGTGCGGAATCAGAGTCGGTGTACATGCCGTCGTCAAAACGCACGTCGAGCACCAGAAAGCGGTAGTCGGCATTCTCGGCAACCTCGAGCAGATGCCGCAGCACGGCACGGTCGGTAATCACCGCCGAACCCATGGTGTCGCCGAAATCATCGAACACAGGCACCAGCTGCTTGTCGTAAGCCACATTGAGATACAGCACCGAGTCGTCGGTCTGATGGGCCACCCGCTCCGACATCAGCTCGATGAAAGCAAGCGAATCGACATCATCGAGCACCGGATAGGGATAGTTGTCGAGCAGATAGTCGCCTACCACAAGCGCCAGCGCCACTATAGCCGACAGCACCGCACGCCACAGCCGCGAATAAGGCGGCAATAGTCGGTGCAGAATATCGGCATCAAGGCGCATGTGTGTGATTTTACAAGATTAAAACGCAAATATACGCATAATTACGCATATTTGCAAACATCGGGCTATGGACCGGTTTTACTGCCCCGTTCATCCTTGCAGTATGGGGGATGATTGGTGTGTGCAGCTTGTTCATGCCTGATTTGTTATCTGTGCCAGGTGCAACCATTGACGACACGCACCATATAAACTATTTCCAGGCATTCAGCCTGGTATAGGTCAGGTAATGTTCCAGGGGGAGACGGTTATTGCCGGCTTATGTTTCCTTTCAGGCATTCTGATTAATTCCGGGGTAGGGGCGCTCTATGCTGTTGCAGGAACACTTATCCCTATTCCTTTGGCGATGCTCCTGGATGTGGATGCTTCAAGCTTGAATGCCGGAATGATGGGGTATAATGGGGTGCTATGCGCTATAGCCATGGGAGGGGTTGCCTGGTAAAGTTGCATATGGGCAGTATGCTCGGTTGTGCTATCCACGGTGTTACAGATTATAGGGATAAATTCTGGTGTTATTACTTTGACAGCCCCGTTTGTCGTGTCTGTATGGATTATGATGGGTGTACAGAATCTGATTGGCACCATGGAGTCATGCAGATAGCTTTCATTATGGCATACATCACCCTCGCCATACGGGCAAAATGTATGGCGGTGTTTCAAAATTCAGAATTTTGAAACACCGCCAACATTGTGCTGAGACAGCAGTCCTCTTTTCAAGATTTTATGACAATGATGGGTGATTCAAAGTCAGATAACCGGGAGGGTTATTCGGGGATTATGATATGGCTGCCGTCAGGTGATATTCCATAAGTCTTAGAGATATTTCCTTCTTTGTGGCTGACGCTTATGCTTGCGCCGTCAGCATTGATTTCGAAGTTGCTGATGTATGCGTTATCCTTGTAACCTGATGCTTCGATGGCCTCGTTGCAATATGTGGGTAGGTTGTCGAGATATTTTTTGATGTCATTGTAGGTAAACAGCATGTCTTTGTAGCCGTCATAGGTATCGACCAGGTCTTGACTTACCTGTGTGGATACGGTGAGGCCGTAACGTTCATAATGATTGCGGCGGTCTTTCATATCGTCCCAGTCAAGCTGTTCCATTTTGTTTTTGTCGCCGGGTGATATAATCTGGATGTGTGCGTGTGCTGTATTGTCGCCGGGACGGTAGTTGAACATGGTGGTGATTTCGGCAAATTCCACTTTGGTGGAATCGGTTCCGGCAACGTCCATGAGGTCGCACAGTTTTTCTTTCAGTTCCCCTGGGGCATCGCCGACTATGTTTTCTGGCACCGGGCCTGGGTTGAAGCTCCCACATGAGCTTGCCAAAGCGGCCAATACCGATGCCGCAAGCATGTTTTTGACGAATTTATTTTTCATGAGGTTTTATTTAGGTTGGTTTATTGATTTTATTGCGAGGGCAAAATTACGAAAATAATTTTAAAAACAAACCGAGTGGTTGGTTTTGTGGCGAAAAAAAGCTGTAACCGGTTGACAGCTACAGCTTTTATTTGTCATTGGCTTGAGATTGCCGCTGGTTATCAGTTCTTTAGAAGGGAATAAATGAAGTGTAGTTTGTTTGCAAGCAGATTTGTGTCAAGCCCGTTGGAGAATGCTTGTTCGAACGATAATCCGAAAAACATATGTCGGAACATATAGGCGGCATCGTCAACGTTAACATCCTCACGCAGCTCTCCGTTATCTTTGGCTGCCTTTATTGCAGATTTCCATACGCTGTAATCCTGCTCGAATACAGAGGCTATTTTCTGTTCCACGTCAGGGTAGTACATGCGGGTCTGCATCAGCAGGTGGTAGTAATAGAAATTGAAACTGCAGCCCATCGGATTGCTGCTATCATCGAGCGTGGCGATGAGCTTTCCCATAGTCCGTTCCACTCCTGCAATATACTGGTCGATAAATTCTGACAAAGACCCTGCAGAGAATGTGAATTTGTTGGCAACAGACTGCATGCCGAAAACATATTTATCGACCACCGCCATAAACAAATCGAGCTTGAAGGGGTAGTAATAAATCAATCCTGCTTTTGACAGCCCGCAGGCTTTGGCAATCTCCGTTTGGCTTGCCTTCTCATAGTTCATTTTGGCGAAAATGCGCAGGGCGTTTTCAAGCACTTCTTCACGGTTGGTTATCATCGGATTTACGGTTTGCAAGCTTATTGGCATTCCAGGTAAGGAATGCTGATGTAAGTTCATTTATTTTATTGCGAAGATACGGAATTTCAGACAATATCTAGGGGATAATGAAAAAAGCGCCGAATGGTGAGACCATATCGGCGCTTTATGTGATTCGCACAGGATTCAAACCTGTAACCTTCTGATCCGTAGTCAGATGCTCTATTCAGTTGAGCTAGCGAGCCAATCCTTTTCAATGTTCGCTTATCTTGCGAATTGCGAGTGCAAAGTTACGACATATTTTTAAATCTGCAAATCTTTTGGCGTGATTTTTCACCTGTTTTGAAAATATTTTTTCAAGATTAGTTCTTGCCATCGATTTTGAAAATGGGGGATGCTTCTGCAACCGCTTGGATTACAGTTGGTAATATGCTGCATAGGGAATCAAGCGCGGCTGCATGGGTGATAAGCGCTCCAGGTCGGTTTATTGAATCAATATATGGCTGGTTGTCGGCGGATGTGGTAAGTATTGTCACATTTTCGGGTAAAGCGGCGTTGTCTATCCGGCTTATGCCGGCAACCACTATCACAGGGATGCTTAAAGCCGAGGCTCGTTCTATAATAGCGCCTGCTATTTTGCCATGGAGTGATTGTGCGTCAAAACAGCCTTCCCCGGTAATTATGCAATTCGGAAGTGGGCTGGCTGGGACAGATGTGTCATATGCTGTTTCGTCAGCGTTGGTGGGAGCGGCATGGAGAATATCGTAGCTGTCGATGATATTGTCGGAACCTTTGATGCACCTGCATCGCAGGATTCGGTGCAGGGCATATCCCAGTCCGCCTCCTGCGCCTTGGAAGGGTGGTTGGACGGAGGGTGTGTATAATGCGTTGTCGATAGCGTTACGGAAATTTTCCAGCGAGGCTCGCAGCATAGGCAGCTCTTTGACCTGAATCCCTTTTTGCGGTGCAAAGTCGAGTGCCGACATTTCGCCTTCGCACGATGGCAGCAATGGCACATCGACATCGGCCAATGCTGTTACTGCCTCTTTGATTGGGTTGCGGTCAATCCCGCTGAAATCTATGGAATAGATGGAAGAGAGATTGGCGGCTGTTATTGGCCTGACGGAAATCTGATTCCCTTCCACATCAAGGAACCTTGCTCCAAGGGCTTGTAACATGCCTGCTCCTGCATCGACAGTGGCCGTCCCGCCGATACATATGATTATGCGTTTGAAACCCTGTCGGAGCATTTCAAGTATGAACTCACCAAGTCCGTAGGTAGAGGCTTCCCACGGCCGTAGCGGCGGTGGGGCCAGCATGGCCAGCCCGACTATTGCAGCGGCATCGACAGCGCAGGTATCTCCGTTTTTAAAGAATCCGATTTCAATGTCATGCATCATTGCATCATGGCCGGTTGTAGTGGCAGGGGAGAGGCCGAGATTCCGGGCTATTATTTCAGCTGTGCCTTCCCCTCCGTCGGCCATAGGGCATCGGAGGATTCCGGCGCCTGGAAACGCTTCAACCAGTGCGTCGGATATCAATGCGGTGACTTCCCCGGCGGTCAGGGTGCCTTTGAATTTGTCAGGGGCAACCATTATCATGGGGCGTTTCCCAATTTGCGGCTTTAATGATTTTCGTTTCCTTTGGAAGAATGATGTGAGTGACATTTGGCTTATGGAATATGAACGGGCAAATCATCATGGCAACGAGTTCCAAAAATGATTCCATTCATCAAAAATAGCGATTTTTATTATTGCTTTTGCCGATTATGCGGGTAAAATTTGTTCCCTATATGATAAAGTGGCTAAATTCGCATTAAAGATAGAGTAGTAGGAACCATCATCCGGGAATAAAACACTGTGATGACTATTCCGGGTATAAATTGCCTAAGATAAAAGAAGATGAATACAAAGTCCCTTATTATATGCCTGGCGGCACTGGCTGCCGCAGGGCTTGCCGCCGATGCGGAAAAGCTGGTATTGTTGCATACAAACGACACCCATAGCCAGATAGACCCTACAGATAAGGGGCTAGGGGGGATTCAGCGCCGCAAGGTTGTTGTCGACAGTATCCGTGCGGCGCATCCCAATGTGTTGTTGATGGATGCCGGTGATGCCGTGCAAGGCACCCTGTTTTTTACGATTTACGGGGGCGGGGTTGAAACCCGGATGATGAATGCCTTGGGCTATGACTACGCCATAGTCGGGAACCATGACTTCGATAACGGGGTCAAGGCATTGGCGGAGAACCTGAAACATAGTGATGTCGGTTGGCTTACAACAAATTACAACCTGGATGGGAGCGGGCTTGAACCATTCTTCAAGCCATATGCCATAAGGGAATACGGTGATAAGAAAATCGGTATAATCGGACTGAACCTTAACCCGAAAGGGATGATTTCAGAGGGGAACTACGACGGGGTGGAATATCTCGACGCGATAAAAGCCGCCAATGCAACCGCATGGCATCTCAAACATAACGAGAAGGTCGATATGGTGGTGGCTCTGACCCATGTGGGATATGATGAAGTCGCACCGTCCGACAAGGATATAGCTGCTGCATCGGAGGATATAGATGTGATTTTGGGAGGGCATACGCATACGGTAATCAAACCGGGTAGCGGGATGGAATGGGTACGCAATGCCGAAGGCGACTCTGTGCTGGTGACCCAGAACGGGAAAAGCGGCCTGTTGATGACCGAAGTGGAAATAGATTTGGACAGCATCGGGGATAAGCTTCCGGTTTACCGTCAGATTTTGATAGATTCACGTCTTGACGCCCGTATAGACCATTCGCTTGACTCTGTACTTGCCACTTATCGCACCGGGGTTGAGGAGATGATGAAAAGGAAAATCGGGAAAAGTGCGGTGGAACTTGAGAGCGATGAGGCTCCGTTATTGAATTTCCTGTCGGATTTTGTCCTTGCCAGGGCCGGTAAGTTGGCCAATGGCAAGGCAGACCTTGCATTGACGAACAAGGGGAGCATACGTTGCGGGTTACCGAAAGGTGATATAACCCAGGGGCAGATTATCACGATGCAACCATTTGACAACAGAGTGGTGGTTATCGAATTGAAAGGTTCTGATCTGGCGGATGCCTTTGACGTTATGGCACGACGCGACGGCGACGGGGTGAGCAACGGGGTGGATGTGGTTTTCGACCCGGAAACTGACACCTGCACATCAATTATAATAAACGGCACCCCGCTTGATGCAGGTAAGACATATAAAGTTGCCACCATCGACTATCTTGCCAATGGTGGTGATTATATGGAGCCTTTGACACGAGGCAGGAAGATTGCCAGAAGTGACAAAATACTTTACAACGATTTAATCGATTATATTAAGACTGATTTCAAGGGTAAGAAGCTTAACCCTTCGGCAAAGGTGAGGATGCGCCCGGTGAATTGACCTGGGCGGTGTGCAATCACCCGTGTCGCTACATGCTGTAGAACCGTGTGAATGCGCGTATGATGTAAAGGTGGTCGGCAACTGCGGCAGTTTCGCGGCAGGAGTGCATTGCCCACTGGGGCGCCCCCATATCGACTCCACGCAGGTCGATTTGCGATGTCAGGATGTTGCCTAGCGTAGAGCCTCCGGCAACATCGCTGTGGTTGACAAATGTCTGCACCGGCACTTCCGCTTCCTCGCATATCGCACGGAACACTGCGGCTGACTCGGCATCGGTCATATATTTGCAATTCGCATTGATTTTTATAACGGGGCCGCCACCTAGAACCGGGTGGTTGGTGGGGTCTTGTTTGCTTTCGTAGTTCGGATGTATTGCATGCCCGTTATCCGCCGAAATCATGAACGATGAGGCCACGGCACGGCTGAACGTCTCGTCATTGCCGCCCAATGCCCGGTTTATCCGTTGCAGAATGGTTTTCAATACCGGTGAGGCGGCTCCCTGTTTGGTTCCCGAGCCGGTTTCCTCGTTGTCGAAAATAGCCATGACACGGGTTGCCGCGCACTCTGTCGGGCTGGTCAGACTGCCAATAAGGGCAGATGCCGCACAATGAGCCATTTCGAGGTCGTCGATGCGTCCTGCCGATATGAATTCGTTTCCGACGCCGAAAAGTGAGGCCGGTGTGGTGTCGTAAAGGGTGAGGTCGAAGTCGAGTATGTCACTTGTGTTTACGCCTAGTTCCGTTGCCACCAGGTTAAGCAGATAGCCGTTACTTTCGGATTTATCGTTCAGAATCGCCATTACAGGCAGCATGTCGCGTTGCTTCGACAACGGGTTCCCTTCGTTGACCGATCGGTTGTAGTGAATGGCAAGATGGGGAATTGTAAGAAGAGGCCGCGTGAACCTGATGAGGCGTGTTTCCGGCTCGAGCGCCGATGCGCCTCGAAGAATCACACGACCGGCAATCGACAGCGGGCGGTCGAACCATGTGTAGAGAATCGGCCCTCCATACACCTCGGTATTCAGCTTGAGCACATTGCCTGAGCATGTCATCTCGGCATTGGGTTTGATGCGGAAACCCGGGGAATCGGAATGCGCACATATAATCCTGTAGCCTGTTTCCGGCGAGCCTGCACCCGCCACGAAGGCGAATATTGCCGAATTGTTTTTGGTGACATAATAGCGGCCACCGGTTTTGATGTCCCATGCGTCGCGCATGTCGAGTTTCTCAAAGCCTGCGGCATCGAGTTTGTCCGATAGGTTCTTGACTGCAAGGAAATTGCATGGGGAATTATCAAGGAATTCCAGCAGGTCGGCTGTAAGGGCATTCATGGCAGGTAAGGGTTATAAGTGGTGTTTTATTTTGTTGTATGAAAATCGTAAATAGGTGTCACCGGGAGCGCTTCTGCCCGAATGGCGGTTCTTCCATCAGCATCAGGAATTCCGGTGGGATATTGAACACATCCTGTGGTGATGTGGGGCGTAACGGTTCCAACCATCTGAATTGCGGCAGGTAGAACAGGCTTTTCTTTGCAAGGTAGAGCGGTGTCATCGTGCCGGGGGTTTCAGGCCACATCTTGAGATATTCTATGGTCTGGTTTTTGAAATCAGCCGACAGGAACGAGCTTTCAAGATTCGCTATCTTGTTATAGGTCGAATCATTTTCCATCGGTAGCATGATGGCCTGCACGTTTCCGCTCACATCAAGATGTTTGATAGTCCCGTTTGCAAAGGTGGCATACATCTCTTTGCCTGTGAGCTGGTTGTAGAATTCCTCGTCAATCCATTCCGCCATGAAGCCGAATTCCGGGAGTCTGGCCCAGTCGGCGGTGGAATCGCGCAGGTGCACCTGTATCACATTGCCGAAAATCTGCTTTGACTCGTTCCACACCACAGGATGATAGTTCATATACATCATCGAATCGCGCTGTACGAACGTCATCGAATCACACAATCCTTGCAGATCGTTGCGGAAAAATTTGACGTGTGGTGCGGCAATAAGGTGATGGGTGGTGTCGGCAGGGACCGTTACTGAGTCGTTGAGCGCTTGTTCGGGGGTAATGACAATGAAAGTGCGTATGGTGTCGCCATGCATGTATAGCGTGTCAGACGGCGAGGAATATTCTTTCGCCAGTGCGCGGCCTGTAACCAGTGCGCTGTCGGCTATTTCGAAATAGAAGCCGTAGTCCCCGTTAAGAATTACTTTATTCGTTGTGTCGGTCAGCTCGATGTTGCCGAATGCTTCGCCGAAACCTAGGTTGCGGTCGTAATAAAGGGTGTCGCCGGTGAGGGTGTTGCCGTTGCTGGCCACCACTAGCGACCGATGGTAAAGGTCGGCTTGCGATGTCTCGGTGTTATACACCCCGCTGGTGGTGTAGATTGTGCCGTCGGCCGATATGATTGTCGATGTCGTGTCAAGGATTGCTATATGGGTAAGGGTGTTATACAGCATTTCCTCGGTGTATATGTCGAGGGTGTCGTTTTCTCCAAGGCTGTTCAGGTGGACGTTTTCCTTAAACAGGGCATCTTTGCTTGAAGGGCTGTATTCACCATACCATGAATCGAGCCGGTTCTCTTTGTCGGTGAGCACGCCGCCAACCTCGTAATATCCGAGTTCTATCCCCATGTCGTAGTTGAAGACATCGGTTGTCAGGGTCACATCCTTGTTAATCAGGCGCACTTTTTTACCGGGGTCGGCATAAAGGATGGCAAGTTGAGTGGAGTCGGCATAGTTCAACTCGTCGGCATAGACGAAAAGTGTGTCGCCCTGTTCCATCCTGACATTCCCGTAGGCCTGGAGTGCCCCGGGGTTATCGTAGAAATGGGCGCTGTCGCAATACATGAACATGTCGCCTTTGCGGAATTCCACATCGCCTACCACAATCTGATAGTCCTTTCCCTGTTCGGCACGCATCTCGTTGGCACGCTCCAAAAACACCTTGTCGCGTTGGTAGCGGTTTGCCCCTGGGATAGTAGGGCTGATCGGTAGGCTGTCGGGTTGCAGGAGGGCTTTCCGTGCCGGCGTTACCGGCTTGGATTTTGGGCCGGGTTGCTGGGCTGCGGCGATTACAGAGAGGCACACCATTCCGGCAGCAATGCAGAATGCCGCATGCATGCCGCGTGCTTTGTGCTTTCCCGAAGTCTGTCGATTTGAATTCGGGGTTTGCTTCCCTGCGTTTGTCATTTCTTGATTTTCAACCATCCGTTGTGCTGGAATTCGCAATCAATCCAGTTGTCCTCGATTTTGACATAGGTGTCTTTGATTTTTTTCGTCACCCAGTCGTTTACCATTTTTTGGCGTGCAGATTCCTCATACATGCCTTTTATGGTCTGATAATCGTCTGAAAGGTTGGCTTTATGCGCCGGGATGCGGTTGGTGAGCTTTACGATGGCAACTATATCCCGGTTGCGTTTGGGATCCTTCATTATGAAGGCTTCCGATACGTCGCCCACGTTCATGTCGTTTACTTTTTTTGCAACCTCCTGAGGTAACTGCGACATTTCGAAACGGGTTGTGTTGTCCTCGGGATTTACCATGCGCCCGTGGTTGTTGCGAGTGTCCTTATCCTGCGATACTGCCGTGGCGGCCTGTTCGAAAGTGAATTTGTCGGCCAGGATGTCGGCGCGGAGGGAGTCGAGGCGGTTTACCGTGCGCGTCAGTTCTTCGTCGGAAACTTTCGGGCGGAGCAATATGTGACGGGTGTTGATGCGGTCGCCGCGTTTTTCTATGAGCTGTATGATGTGGTAACCATATTGGGTCTCAACGATTTTGGAAACTTTTTTCGGGTCGTTGAGGTTGAATGCCACCGCTGCATATTCAGGTTCGAGATGTCCTTTGCCGGTAAAGCCGATTTCGCCGCCGCGCACGCTGCTTCCGTCGTCTTCTGAATACAGTATGGCGAGTGTGGAGAATTGTGACTCGCCACGGTTCACTTGGTCGGCATAGTCACGCAGGCGGGCTTTTACGTCGTCGATTTCCTGTTGCGGTATTTTTGGATTGATTGTGATAATCTCGGCTTCGACCTGTAGCGGGATATATGGAATCGAGTCGTCGGGCAATGTGTCGAAGTATTTTCTGACATCGGCCGGGGTTACTTTCAGGTCTTTTGAAATGTTGCGTTGCACCTCCTGTATGCGCGACTGGTTGCGCATGTTTTCCTGCATCTGCTGGCGGAATTCGGGGAGGGGACGACGGAAATATTCCTCGACTTTTTCTTTTGATCCGAGGTTGGTTATAAGGTAGTTCATGCGCTGCTCAACCGCCATTGTAACTCTTGATTCGTCGGCTTCTATGGTGTCGATATCAGCCTGGTGCAGAAACAGTTTCTCCAATGCGAGCTGCTCCGGGATAACGCAATATGGGTCGCCCTTTATCGGTGTCTTTTCGTAAAGCATCTGCTGGTATGCTTCCTCTATCTCGCTTTTATAGATAGGCTGGTCGCCTACCATCCATGCCACTTCCTCGACTATATTGTTATTGGCTGCGATGGCTGCGATGGCCATCATTCCGCAGGCGGTGAACAGGGTTGTCGTTTTTAGTTTCACGTGTCAGTTGTTGGTGATGATTGCTTTTAATTTGCAAATTTACGTTTTCTTTTCCATACTGCAAGATGCGCCGGTGTTAAGGAGAGTGAATTTTGGAGGTGGTGGAAAATATGTGTAATTTTGTGTCAGAAGTCAGATTGGCTTCTTTGTAGAATGTATAATACCATGAGAAAGATAATGTGTTTATTGGGTCGGCTGGTAGTTGTCGTGTCCTTATCGGTAGCCGTGTTTAACGGGTCGTATGCCGGTGGCGCGGAAATCGGCAACTGTGATGTGGAGCAGGTGCTGTCAAGGCTTGACCGTGAGGTTGCCAAACGGGATGAGTATAAACGGTTAAGGGTGGCGCGTATCGATTCCGTAAGGCATGACAGGCGGTTGTCGCAGCCTGGTTCCCGTCAATGGTTTGACTGCACGATGAGGATGGCGCGTGACTATAGTTCCTTTAACAATGATTCTGCGTTGTATTATTACACACAGGGTTTGGAAAAGGCTCTTTCTATGGGGCTTGATTCGTTGGAAACGGAATTCCGCATGCGCCGTGCCATCTATTTGTCGGTTGGCGGGTATATAAGCGATGCTGTGGATGAGTTTGAAATGGTGGATTCGTTTCGTCTTTCCCCAGCCCAAAAGCGCACGTATTATTCGTCGGCCAGGCAGATGTTTTCCTATATTTCGAATTATTATGACGGGTTCATATCGTCGTATGATTATTGGTATAACCGTTCTGTCGAGGCTGAAAGGGATTTGTTGCCTTATCTTGACAATGGTTCCGTGGAGTATCGTCTGCATCTCGGGGAATATCTCTATTCGTGCAGGGAGTATGCCAGAAGCCGGAAGCTGCTTAAAGGTCTGGTGGAAGGGATGAATCCTGACACATCTTCATATGCCATAGTCTGCCATATCCTGGCGTCGATAGCCAAAACGAGAGGAGATAAAAACGAGTATCTGTATTATCTTGCTCTTTCTGCTATCACCGACACGCGCCTGGCGACATTGGAGGTTACCTCGCTGCAAGAATTAGGCGGTGTCCTGTTTGAACTGGGCGATACGAGGAGGGCGCATGATTATCTGATTGTGGCTATGAACAATGTGGTTGACGGACGAGCTTCGGTCAGGATGTCGCAGACTTCGGAATTGCTTACGGTTATCGAAAATGACCATCTGAATCAGATTGCACAATGGCGCAGGTTGATTTACATTGTGATGGCCATATTGATCGTATGTCTCCTTGCGCTGGTTATAGCCATATATTTCCTTCGTCGGCAGCTTACCCGTGTGGCCATGATGAAACGCAACCTGGAAGAATCGAACCGCACTAAAGAGGTGTATATAAGCCGCTTCCTTGCCTTGTGCTCCATTTATATGGATAAATTGAAGCAATTCTGCAAACTTGCCAACCGTAAGATTTCGGCCGGGCAGGTCGACGAGCTGTTCAAAATCACGAAGTCGGGAAAATTCATCGATGAGCAGAGCAAGGAGTTTTATTCTGTGTTTGACGATGCGTTTCTACACATCTATCCGTCGTTTGTTGAGAAGGTCAACGCGTTGCTGCGTTCAGACGGGCAGATAGAGCTGGCTGAGGGGGAACTCCTGAATTCCGATTTGCGGATACTGGCGTTTATGCGTCTGGGCATCGACGATGCTCCCAGGGTGGCCCAGATTCTAAACTATAGTGTGAACACCATTTATGCCTACCGCAACAAATTGCGTAACCGTGCTATAAACAGGGACACTTTCGAGGCTGACATAATGGCCATCGATGCCTGAACAGAGGCCGGGGATGTCTGATGCCGGTTATACGATATTGGAAAATATTTTGTACTTTTGCAAGTATAGGGTTACTAATCATTTACACATTATGCTAAGGAAGATAAGGGTGGGGCTGGCTTTGTTGTTCATTGTGGGGATAACATTGCTGTTCCTTGATTTTACCGGGACGGTGCATGCATGGCTCGGATGGATGGCCAAGATTCAGTTTTTGCCTGCCGTATTGGCGCTGAATGTAGCTGTTGTGCTTGCATTGGTGGCGTTTACGCTTTTGTTCGGGCGAGTTTATTGCTCGGTGATATGCCCGTTGGGAGTTTTCCAGGATATAATTTCACGCTTGCGCGGACGTAAAGGGAAGCTACGCTACCGGTTTGGTTATTCACCGGCGATGAACTGGTTGCGCTATGGGGTTTTGGCGCTGTTTATAGTGGCATTGGTTGCCGGCCTGACGTCGTTTGCGGCATTGGTTGCGCCTTATAGCGCCTATGGGCGTATGGTGCAAAGCCTTTTGTCGCCTGTTTATGCCGGTGTGAACAATGTGCTGGCATATTTGGCTGATAGAGCCGACAGTTACATGTTTTATGCGACTGATATTTGGATTCGCAGCGCATGGACTTTTGGGGTGGCGGTGGTTACATTGGTTGTTATCGCGATACTTGCGCTTCGTAACGGACGCACCTATTGCAACACTGTGTGCCCCGTAGGGACGGTGTTGGGCTTTCTGTCGCGATTTTCGTTGTTCAAGCCTGTGATTGACCAGTCAAAATGCAACGCCTGCGGGTTGTGTGCAAAGGGGTGCAAGGCATCGTGTATCGATTCGAAAAATCATTCTATAGATTATAGCCGTTGCGTGTCATGTTTCGACTGTATCGACAATTGCCGTCATGGGGCAATCAGCTACGTTATGCGTGGCAGGGTGTCGGGTGCCGTATCAGATAATAAAAACGGAGTGAAGCCGCGACCGGGTGAGGCGAAGCCTGCTTCAGGCCGACGTGAATTCCTGGCCTCCGGGCTTGCATTGACTGCTGCGGCTGTGGCCGGTGCGCAGGGTAAAACCGTTGACGGCGGCCTCGCTGTTATTTTGGATAAAAAGATTCCTAAACGTCACACGCCGATTGTGCCTCCAGGGGCAAGGGGTGTGCGGCATTTACGTCAGCATTGCACCGGGTGCCAGCTGTGTGTGGCTGCCTGTCCGAACGGCGTATTGCGTCCGTCGGATGGGTTGGACTGTATGCTTCAGCCGGAAGCATCGTATGAGCGCGGTTATTGTCGGCCGGAATGTACGAAATGCTCCGAAGTCTGTCCTGCCGGTGCTATACACCGGATTTCTGTGGAGGATAAATCGTCGATTCAGGTAGGGCATGCCGTTTGGGTCAAAGAGAACTGTGTGCCGTTGACTGACGGTGTGAGCTGTGGCAACTGTGCCCGCCATTGTCCTGCCGGGGCTATCACGATGGTTCCTTCGGAAGCCTCCAATCCTGATTCTCTAAAAATACCGGTGGTGAACGATGAACGCTGCATCGGTTGCGGGGCGTGTGAGAATCTTTGCCCGGCAAGGCCGTTCAGTGCCATATATGTGGAGGGGCACCAAATTCACCGCATAATCTGATGATGAATAAAATAATGGAAAAGACAAACAGCAACATATCGAGAAGGGGATTTCTGACACGCCTTGGTGCGGGGTCGGCGGTGACGGCAGCTGCATTGGCCGGTTGCCATCCGCAACGAAATCCTGCCGATGGCGAGGCAATCACGGCGATGCCGGATATACCCACCGGTCAAATGACGTGCCGCGAGAATCCTAAAACCGGTGAAAAGGTGTCGGTGCTCGGCTACGGATGCATGCGGTGGCCTACTGTAAAGGATGAGAACGGTGACGAGGTGATTGACCAGGAAACCGTCAATGCATTGGTCGACACGGCCATTGCCCATGGTGTCAACTATTTCGATACATCGCCTGCCTATTGCAAAGGTTTTTCCGAACGTGCCACCGGAATCGCCCTTAAGCGTCATCCCAGGAAAAAATTCTATATTGCTACAAAATTGTCGAATTTCGCCCCTGAGACATGGAGCCGTGAGGCATCTTTGAAGATGTACCATAATTCATTTAAGGAGCTGCAGGTCGACAAAATAGACTACATGTTGCTTCATGCAATCGGGATGGGGGGTATGGAGGCGTTGCATGGCCGTTATCTTGACAACGGGGTGTTGGATTTCCTTGTGGAAGAACGTGAGGCCGGACGTATCGGCAATCTCGGGTTCTCATATCACGGGGATATAAAGGTATTTGACTACCTGCTGTCACTACATGACAAGTATAAATGGGACTTCGTGCAGATTCAGCTCAATTATCTTGACTGGAAACATGCCAGGGAAATCAATCCGAGAAACACGGATGCGGAATATCTTTATGCCGAACTTGAAAAGAGGGGGATTCCTGCCGTCATCATGGAGCCGTTGCTAGGCGGACGCCTTTCGAAGGTTCACGATCATATCGTGGCGCGGTTGAAACAGCGGGAACCGCAGCGCAGTGTGGCTTCGTGGGCGTTTCGTTTTGCTGCCAATGCGCCAGGGGTGCTGACGGTGTTGAGCGGGATGACTTATATGGAGCATCTGCTTGACAATCTGCGTAGCTACTGCCCGTTCAAGCCGCTGTCGGAAGAGGAGGTGCGGTTCCTGTATGACACAGCCGATATCATGATGCAATATCCCACTGTGCCATGTAACGATTGCAAATATTGTATGCCGTGCCCTTACGGGATTGACATACCTGCCGTGCTGACCCATTACAATAAATGTGTGAATCAAGGGAATGTGCCCGAAAGCCGCCAGGCAGAAAATTATCGTCAGGCCAGGCGTGCGTTTTTGGTCGGTTATGACCGTTCGGTGCCCAAGCTCCGTCAGGCCGACCATTGCATAGGGTGCAACACATGTGTGAGCCATTGCCCGCAGGGCATTGACATACCGGCAGAGCTAGGCCGCATCGACCGGTTTGTAGAACAACTGAAACAAAACGCGCTATGACGCCATCTCCTGTCGAACTGCTTGAAAGCGGGAGGCATTCCCTGGCTATCGTAAACAACGGGAATACATATGTGTTCGATGGCAGGGGGGTGGCCGACCTGTTTTCCATATATAAAGAAACTCCAGGGGTGCTTTTCGGAGCCTCGTTGGCTGACAAGGTTGTGGGGAAAGGCGCTGCGGCGTTGATGGTGCTTGGCGGGGTTGTGGACGTTTATGCTCTTGTCATCAGCGAGCCTGCATTGAAGTTTTTGCAGGATGCAGGGGTAGATGTCAGATTTGACAAGTCGGTCGCGATGATTATCAACCGTTCAGGCACAGGCCCCTGCCCGGTAGAATCGTTGTGCCGTGAATGCTCCACCCCTCAGGAATGCCTTCCGATGATAGAGGGGTTCTTGCATGACATGAAAGTATTGTAATTTTTCCGGGTGTCTCGGAATGATAATGGGCATGGATGGTTTTCATTAGTTGGAATAAAAAGAAATAATTGAAAAAAAATAAAATATCAGAATATATGAATAGGACAAATGCATTGGCTGTTGGTGATGCCGGTAGGATGGGGTTTACCGATGTGCGCACTTATATGTATGCCGTGATATTCTTGCTTGGGAACATAATGTTGCCGCAATTGTGTCATTTGGTACCTGGCGCTGGGGCTACATGGCTTCCCATATATTTTTTCACCCTTGTAGGCGCCTATCTGATGGGTTGGCGCGTAGGTTTGCTTACAGCAGTGGCCTCCCCGTTGGTTAATTCCGTTGTTTTCGGCATGCCCGCACCGGAACTGTTGCCGGTCATAATGATGAAGTCATCTTTGCTGGCAGTTTCAGCTTCGGTTGCCGCACATCTGTTTCGGAATGTGTCTTTGGTTGTGATGCTGTCGGTGGTTGTGGCATACCAGGCTTTAGGAACGGTCGGGGAGTGGCTTATGGGTGCATCATGGTTTGTTGCATTCCAGGATTTCAGGATAGGGATGCCCGGTATGCTTGTCCAGATTGTGGGAGGTTACCTGCTTATAAGGTGTTTTTTGAAAAAAGGAATATAGGTGTAACTTTCCATGGTTGTGTGATTAACGGATTCGTAAGCTTAAAAGCCATATAAAAGATTTTTGCACTTTGACGGATTATTGTTAACTTTGCATTATGAACTCGTTATCGGCATATGTGGAAATGTTGTTACGCGGGCATGACTGCGTGGTGCTTCCTGGATTGGGGGCATTGCTGTGCAATTATGTGCCGGCGCATTTTGATGCTGATAATGATACGGTAATCCATCCGCCTTCGCGTTGCCTGGCGTTTAACGGGATGCTTTCCGCTTCCGACGGGATGCTTGCATCAGCTATAGCCCGAGCAGAAGGGATTACTTATGAGGCGGCTGTGCGTTGTCTGGATGAAGAGGTGGAACTTATGCGCCGACAGCTTGATGCCTTTGGCGAATTCCAGTTTGGCAACCTCGGTATTTTCTTTGTCTCGGCAGAAGGGCAAATAGGGTTTGCGCCGAGCCGTGTGCCTTCTCTCAACGGCCCGTTTTACGGTCTTCAGCCGATAGAGGTGTTGCCGCTTGATAATGCCGCTGCCGATATGCATGATTCTGCTGCTGAAATTGCCGATGCCGTTGAAGAGCGTGTTGTTCGTCGCAACGGCGGTGCTTGGCGTGCATATGCCACAGGCATTGCGGCTTCGCTTGCCGTTATTGTAACCACTGTGCTTTTCCTTGTTTCTCCGATTAGGATTGACCGCACCACACGTATGGCTTCTATTGCCCCGGTGCCGGTTGAAATCCACCATGAGATTCCTGTTGCTGATGTTAAAGAGTTTGCTGCCGATGTTGAAACCGTCGGTCGGCTGGCTTCGTTGTGCATGGTAAAAGCCCAACAGCCCGTAGAGGCCGATTCTGTAGCTGTGACCAGTGATGCTTCGATGGCTTTTAACGGTGACATGCCTAAACCTTCAGCAGTTGCAGCGCGTTTTAATGACAGTGACCGATATTGTGTTATTGTAGCTTCTTTCCCGACCAAAGAACAGGCTGACCTATATGTCGGTTCCCATTCAGGCCGGTCATTTGGGATTTTGGAGAAAGATGGCCGTTACAGGGTTTATTCCGCCACGGCTTCAACATATGCCGGTGCGACAGCCCAAATGGATTTGGTCGGCCAGCCTGATGCCTGGATTTGCCGCAGATAGGGATACCTGTACAGCCGTGTCGAAGCTGCATTACTAATTTGCAGACAGTTAAATATCTCCCCTAATTATATGGAAAATTTTCATGACCTGTTGCTTAACCGTCGCAGTATCCGTAAATATACTGATGAGCCGGTTGATCCGCAGGATTTAAAGCTTATACTCGAAGCTGCTTTGACAGCGCCATCATCAAAAAGCGGACGTTCATGGCAGTTTGTAGTGGTAGAGGATAAGGAAATGCTTGAGCGTCTCAGCCAATGCAAGCCAAACTATGCCACATCTATCGCCGGTGCGCCTGTAGCAGTGGTCGTTACTTCTGATATAACAAAGTCGGAGGCATGGATTGAGGATGCATCGGTTGCGGCATCGTTTATGATGTTGCAGGCTGCCGATCTTGGTCTCGGTTCATGTTGGGTTGAAGTGCGCGACCGCTATCGTGAGGATGGCGAGGCTTCGGAAGACTATGTGCGTGAAGCACTAGGCATCCCGGAAGAGTTCGGCGTGCTGTGTATTCTGACATTGGGTCATAAAAACGAACAGCGCCGTCCCATCGACCCTGAGAAGCTTCAGTGGGAGAAAGTGCATCTCGGCACATGGCGCAAATAGGCAGTCGTATCTGTATTATAGGCGCCGGTAATGTGGCAACCCACCTTGCCATGGCGCTGTCTGAATCGGTCTGTGTATGCCAGGTCGTGAGCCGTCATATTGAAACTGCCGGGCGCCTTGCCGACATGGTAGGGGGCGGTTGCCTTGCTTCGGATAATTTGGATGAATTGTTGCCAGATGCGGATTTCTACCTTATTTCGGTCAACGATGACCGTGTGGCTGAAATAGTGGCTGGAACTCCTGATTTTCCGGGTATTTGGGCGCATACTTCTGGTAGTGTACCTGCTGATGTCTTTAAGGGCTATAAGAGCCGTTACGGGGTTTTTTATCCTCTACAGACTTTTACACGCGATTTGGATGTTGACGTGTCGGAGGTGCCGTTCTTTATCGAAGGTGTTGACAGGGATGTGTGCGATGCGCTTATCAGTCTTGCCAACAGCATCTCACGTAGCGTGGAGGAGGCGGATAGCAGTCGTCGCAAAGTGTTGCACCTTGCGGCGGTTTTTGCATGTAATTTTGCCAACCTGATGTGGGTGGAGGCTGATGAAATCCTTCGTTCGGAAGGATTGACCATCAATTACCTGATGCCACTTCTTAAAGTTACCCTTGGAAAGCTTCGGGATATATCACCGGCAGAGGCTATGACAGGCCCGGCTCGCCGCCATGATACCGACATCATAGAATCGCACCTGGCTATGCTTCCCCCTGACAAGAGGGAAATCTACAGGTTGTTGTCGGATGCGATAATGGATAAATTCGGCAAATAACCTGGAAGTGCAATTATAAGCTTTAGAAAGATTCTAACCTTACGATATACGTTGCAATATAACTAATACGATGAGCAAAATCCCTTATAACCTTACCTTGATAAAGGGTGTTGTGTTTGATATTGACGGAGTGCTTTCTCCCAATGTCGTACCTTTGGGCGCCGATGGTAACCCGCAGCGGATGGCCAATATAAAGGATGGTTATGCATTGCAGCTTGCCGTTCGTAAAGGCATGCATATCGCCATTATAAGCGGCGCTACCGGCGAAGGGCTGATTGCCCGTTTCAATAATCTAGGCATTACGGATGTCTATTTGAAGGCCGGCATGAAGAAGCAGGTTTTTGAGGAATGGATGGAAGAGAATGAGCTTACGCCCGGTGAGGTGGCATATGTAGGTGATGATGTTCCTGACCGTGACTGCATGACCATGGCCGGTCTGGCTGTAGCTCCCGCAGATTCTTCCCCCGATATCCTTGGTGTGGCAAACTATATTTCCCCCTTCAACGGTGGGTGTGGTGTTGCTCGCGACCTTTTGGAGGAAATCCTGCGGGCCAAAGGGGAATGGCCGGTTACCGACCGTGCCTGCGGGTGGTGATATAAATTGCCACGACTTACTTATAGATAGAATTGATACATGGATTGCAATAAATGCACTGTCGACTGGTTGGTGGGGAAAAGGATATTGCTGGCAAGCGCGTCGCCACGTCGGCGTGAACTCTTGGGGAGTCTTTGTGTCGATGTACACCAGGCTGCTGTCAAGGACGTGGATGAAAGCTATCCGCAATCTTTGCCCGTTGAGGAAGTGGCATCCTATATTTCACGAAAGAAAGCGGAAGCTTATCTGTCGGAATTAGCCGATAACGAAATCCTCGTTACTGCCGACACCGTTGTGATATGTTGCGGTGAGGTTATGGGCAAACCGCATACAGAGGCCGATGCCTGTGAAATGCTCACTCGTTTATCGGGGCACACACATAAAGTTGTGACCGGTGTCACCGTTGTGCATGCAGGTAGGATAGAAACATTCTCAGAAACCACAGAGGTTGAATTCGACTGCCTGACTCCTGCCGAAATAGAATTCTATGTAAAGCATTTCCGCCCGCTCGACAAGGCCGGGGCCTACGGCATCCAGGAATGGATTGGTTATATTGGTATAAAATCCATCCACGGCGACTACTACAACGTGATGGGGCTTCCCCTCCACGCCCTCTACCGAGTATTATGTCAAGGGATTAACTAAAAAACTCTCTCCAATACTTGCGCCGATTATCCTTTGAACACAGAGGTGCGGTGGAATTTTAGATATTGTTCTCTTGCATTGTCAAGTGGCAACATCTGAATGAACTGACCCTCATGTAGTCCTATCCTTTTTTTATTGGCAGGGGATAACCAGTTCGATATAATGATTTTTCTATTCTCTGAGAATGTTATAAATCCTTTGTCGAATAACCTGTCATAAAGAGGTGACAATATAAAGCCGTTTTTGTGGTCAATTTTTTCATCATCAGATGCCACTGCCCAAGGTTTGATGTGGCTGGCAATAAGTAGTCGTTCATCATTAATCATCGTAATAGGGCAGAATGGGCATTCAGCAAGTAACTTGTCACGATATATACCTTGGCCTTGACGTGCGTTACGAATATTCAGTTGACGGGTACTTGACGTTTTCGATGGTGTATGCTCGTCTGGTTTGGCTTTTTTCCCATATGTGAATACTAAAGCATTGCGTTTGTCGGATATGGCGTCAAAGTCAGCGAATAGTTTCCAATAATAGATGGTAGATTCTTTTGAATCATGGAGTTGCATCACTGAAATATATGTTACTAACGGTAGGGATATTTCCCTGATAAGTTGGTATCCGAAATCTTTTGAACTTACATATCCGCGGACTCCTGATATTTGGTCTTGGGAATAGACCGTAAATTCAATTACAGGAGGTAAATTTCCTATAGTGGCCATACGCTTACGCCAAAGTTCTGACATTTTATCGGCAGAACGATATGGTTGTGACGGATTTAGATATTCTGCATGAAGGGTATTCATGTAAGAAATCAAATCGCTTTGCAATAGGAAGCATTTGGCTGCGAATTGGTTTGTACCAAAAAACGTATGCATTATTGTTTTTGGTGCAATATATAGCTTTGCCTCCCCATTCCCAGTGCCGATTTTTGAATCGCGTTTCACAAAACAATCAGGCACGGTGATAGGTGAATTTAAGGTGTCGATGACTTGGAATTTTTCTCCCTCGATGTTCATGGTTATTCTCCGTATTTAGTGATGTCAAGTTGTTTCAGAATTGCGATTAGCACATCAACCACAATGCTGTTGCCTGCCTGCTGATACATGGATGTATCAGACACAACGATTTTAAATGAATCCTTAAATCCCATTAACCGCAGACATTCCCTGGGGGTAAGTTTGCGAATCCGGCCTTTATGGGTAACATAATTATCGACCCCGGCTCGATGCATCTTATGCATTGATTGCAATAAAGGTCGTGCAATGTCCAAGTCGGTTTCAATGGACGTGCGGAAATTTTTTGTACCTGGTGTTAAAACGTATTTTTTGACTTTTTCAGATAGATAATATTTTTCTTCGACTTCGTTGATGTCAAAAATGAAATCATTCCATCCTTCTTCAAACGGTTCTGATTGCATTTGAGGATGGAAAACAAAGTCACCGTGCCAGTTGAATTGCTGGTTTCTTTTTTGGCATAGTGCTATATCCCCATTTATCTGGGTGTAACATTTATTTCGGTTTTTACTCGATGTTACGAATTTGATTCCTTTTTCACGTAAGAAATATTTGGTGTCGATGAAGTCTTCCAGGAAATCATACATCCTGTATTGTAGTGGTATAGGTGATGGGAAAACGAAATCAGTATAATCCTTAAACCCTATACAAAAAATCCTTTCACGGTGTTGTGGTATGCCGAAGTCTTTACTGTTCAGAACTTTGAAATATATATGATAGCCGCAATAGTCTTCAAATGTATGCCTGATTACGTCCCAAGTGTTACCATTATCATGACTAAGCAGTCCTTTTACATTCTCAAAAATAAATACTTTGGGTTGGCATTCTTTTACCACGCGTGCAAATTCCCTGAAAAGCGTTCCTCTTGTATCTTCGAATCCTTTGCGTTTACCGACCATCGAGAATGCCTGGCATGGCGCTCCTCCTACGAATAAATCCACTTTTCCAAAATAAGGCGTTGCATCTAAGTTGTGTATATCGGAGTGCCATCTATCCTCAGAAATACCATAGTTTGTCAGATAGGATTTTTTACATTTATCGTCGATGTCTCCTGCAAATACGATGTCATAATTTAGTTTCAATCTTTGGAAAGCATGCTCTATGGCACCTATCCCGCTGAATGAGGTTGCTAGCCGGATTTTGCGTTGTGGATAGGCGAATGATTTTTCTTCCCAGCTATTTGTGCTCTCAAGCCCGGAAAATAGATTTATATCGTTTGTTGGTAGAGGTGTCGGCATTGCAATGCGATAGTTTGGTTGGTATGATTATGAGAGGCGCTTGGCGATTTCGGCGGAGTCGAGGGTGAAGAAGGTGGGGAGGCCGTCGGGGGTGTAGGCAGGGTCGGGGAGGGAGAAGAAATCGCTGAGAAGTGATTCGGCTTCTGCTTCTGACAGGATTTGACCGGGTTGGACTGCTGCGGCATGTGCCATCGAAAGGAGTACGCGGTGATGGAGTGTGCTGCCGGGGGTGGCGGTGCCTTGAGCCACATCGTCAATCATTTTCATCAGTGTATCACCGGGATTCAGTTTTGCCGCGACTGCCGGGAGGGCGTTGATACTCCATACGTTGTCGCCAAGAAATGATAGGTCGAACCCGAGTTTTTTTACGTCGTCGAGCATGCTGTCAAGGGTTATGCTTTGAGAAGCCGACAGGGTTAGCGTTTCGGGGAAAAGGCTTTGTTGTGATTCCATAACAGCGTTGGCTGTGCTGGCCGCGTATTTTTCATACAACACTTTAACGTGTGCGCGATGACGGTCGATAATCATCAGCCCGTTACGTGACGGCACTATGAGGTATTTGTTGCGCAACTGCAGCAAACCGGGTGCTTCGGTTGGCTCGGATTCCGGGAGCAAGGGTTGGGTGGTTATAGAGGACGGGATAAACAGGTCGTCGTGAGTTTTGTTCAAAAGCACACTTTCGTAACCTGTTGCTGAGGTGGATGCCAAATCGGAGGGGATGTTCAGGTCAATATCCGGAATGTCGGCATTTTGAAAACCTTCATATAGTTTTTCCCAATCTGAAAATGAATCCGAACGGCTGTTGAACCGTGATGCCTTTAACCCACTGTGTCTTGGTTCGGTTTTGGATGGGGCCGTATTCCGGTTGCTTTGTGGAGCAAACGGGTTATAGTCGTTATCGTCGGGAATAGTGGTGAATCCGGCTGATGCCGAAGGGTTGAACACGGGAATGTCGATGGAGTCGGTGCTGTCGAAGTCGATTGCCGGGACTGCATTGAATTTGCCTAACGATTCCTTTATTGCCGCCACCAGGATTTGCCATATAGGGGCTTCGTTTTCGAATTTGATTTCGCTTTTTGTGGGATGTATGTTTACGTCGATTGTAGAGGCATCGACTTCGAATTTCAAAAAATAATTGGGCTGGTGGTCAGACGGTATCAGCTCTTCGTAACACGACAGCACTGCCTTGTGGAAATAGGGATGGCGCATGTTGCGCCCGTTTGCAAAGAAATATTGCAACGGGTTGCGTTTCCGGGCATTTTCAGGATGCGAGACAAACCCGGTGATTTTTACCAATGATGTCTCGGTGCTGACCGGAATCAGCTGGCGGTCGAGCGACTTGCCGAAAAGATCGACCACACGCTGCTTGAGCGAGCCTGGCAGCAATTGGTGTAGGGTCACATCGTTATGCACCAGCAGGAATTCCTTATCGGGGTTGACCAGTGCGAGACGTTCGAATTCATGCACTATATGTGTAAGCTCTACGGAATCTTTTTTGAGGAACTTGCGGCGAGCAGGGAAGTTGAAGAATAGATTTTTCACCGACAGGTTTGTACCGGCCGGGCAGGCGTCGGCCTCCTGGCTTTCGAATTTCGATGCGGCAATCTGCAGGTGGGTGCCGATGGTGTCGCCGCGTCGCATTGTGTGGAGGTCGATTTGCGCTACAGCGGCAATCGAGGAGAGGGCTTCGCCCCGGAATCCCATTGTGTGGAGGTCGAACAGGTCGGTAGCCTGTTTGATTTTAGAGGTTGCATGATGCTCGAATGCCATGCGGGCGTCGGTATCTGACATCCCGCATCCGTCGTCGATTACCTGGATGAGGTTCTTTCCGCCGTCACGCAATATTATTTTGACGGATGAGGCGCCTGCATCTACGGCATTTTCCACAAGCTCCTTGATTACGGATGCCGGGCGCTGGATTACTTCGCCTGCGGCTATCTGATTTGCCACCGAGTCGGGCAGCAACCTTATGACATCGCTCATATATGTAATGTAAGGGGTGCGTGTAACTTTCTATGTCACGGCATCATTGGTTTTGACGGTTGGGGCAGACGCCGTTTTCTAAATGTAAAGTTACGTCTTTTTTCGTAATTTTGCAATGTAGGTTTGCCTGTTGCCCGTGTCGGTTCCCTATTTGGAAAAAGCCCGTGAATGTTTTTTTATGAGGCCGACAGGGCTGCTTACCCAAGATGATGGTTTATTTATGAAACGAGCTTTTCTGTTTTGCCCTGAAAACGATATCGCGTTGGGACGCGGCTGCGCCCGTTTTACCCCTCCGCGTCAGGCGGCCTTATTGGCCTGTTATGGCGCTCCGCTGATGTGGTGGCTTGGTGATGAGTCGGATTATGTGGTTGTTCCTGAGGTTGTCGATGAGGAATACTCATTGTCGTTGGCTGAATGGGAACGTGATGTCACGTTGCGAATCGGAGCCGGTCCGCGAGTTGTGACCTCTCTTGCAGGATTGGATGTCGACACCCTGTGCCCTTGGGGATGGAGCGGCTACACCGCGAACAAGTGGCGCGATGCAGGTGTGAATGAGACTGTGCTTGACCGCAATCTGCCTGATTTGGAAAAGGTAAGGATGTTGAGCCACCGGCGTTCGGCAACCGTGATTAACCATTTGCTTGCAGGGCTGATTGATTGGGGTAATTTTGGACAATCCGCACCGGCAGGGGCTGCGGAGGCTGCAACAATCGGCGAGGTGGAACGGTATATGCAGTGCAATAATCGTTTTTATGCCAAATCCCCTTGGTCGTCGAGTGGCAGGGGGGTGGTGTGCAGCGACGGTGTTTCCCCTGCCCGTATGCTTGAGCGTTGTGCGGCTGTCATAAGGGAGCAAGGGTCGGTGATGCTTGAGCCGTTTTATGACAAAGTGCTTGATTTTGCCATGCTTTTCGAATGCAATCCCGATGGTAATGTATGTTTCCATGGTTATTCCCAGTTCTACAACGCCCGTTCAACGGCTTATACCGGGAATCTTCTTGTCCCTGATTCAGAAATAATTCGGAATGTTGCCACGTACATCGATATATCCTTGTTAGGCGAGGTGCGGCGTAGTCTTGAATCCGTCCTGACGGGAATGCTGGAGGGTGCCTATCGTGGTTTCTTAGGTGTCGATATGATGGTAGCCCGTGCATCTGGTGGAACTTTTTTCCTGATTCCATGTGTTGAACTCAATCTGCGCATGACCATGGGGGTGGTAGCCCGTGCTGTATCTTGGCGCATACCGGTTGATAAAGGGTTTATGCAAATCAATCCCGGAAGGCCGGATGGCTGCCCGGATAGTCTGGATGATAATGTTGTTCAGCTTGTGCCGACTAACCGTTACTTTAATATACAAGCCGTTGAGGGTTGATTCCACGAATCAACCCTCAACGGCCTTTATAGAGGATTCTGTAGTTAGATACGTTTATTTTACGGTTGCGGTATCTGTATCCACAACCGGGAAGTGGGAGGGGAGAGGCATCGGGGTTTGTGCGAGTTTCTCATATTTGGCAGTTATAGCCTTTTGAAGCTCTGCACTCAGGCGGGTGATTTCCTCTGTCTGTTTTTCATTGAGTTTGATATCTTTTCCGGCGAATTCGGCTGCTTCGGTGGCGAGGTTCTCCAGGAATGCGGCATAGGATTGTGCCGAAGAGATGGTGTCGACTGCGGCGGTCTGCGCTTTCAGTGATTCCACATAGGCATCATACTCACTGCTGCCTGTGCATGCGGCAAGCGATATGCATGCTGCCGCACCAATGGTATAAATCAGTTTTCTCATTGTTGTTATATTTGATTTTTGATTGCTTTTGGGAAAATTTTTAGACAATCTCTTACTCGTTGTGTTCAGGTTTCGTTTCTTTGATGAAGGTAACCGCTATCGCACCTATTACAAGTGCGATTCCTGCAATCACCATCATCATGTATTGCGGTGCCAGCTGGTCGGGGGAGCCGAGCATCGACAATATCCAGCCCCCGAGCAGGGCGCCTACTATCTGCGGTATGCATATCGAGCAGTTGAACAGGCCGAGGTATGCGCCTATGTTTCCACTCTTAAGTGAATTGGTCAGGATTGTGAACGGCCATGCCAGCATAGCGGCCCATGCGCATCCGATGAGTGCGAATGAGGCGAAAAGCATGTAGGGATTGGTGAAATATCCTGCCGAAATGAATCCGGCTGCACCTAGCAACAGGCTGAGTGAATAGGAGAATTTACGGTTACGGAACATCGGTAGCGCTACCGCCCACAGAACCGAGCCGATGGCTTGCACTGCAAACAAAATGCCTACCCAGTTGCCGGCATCGTTATATTGTGTTGACTCTGTGTTCAGCACCACGCTTGTTTCAAAACGCGACTGCGACGGGTCGGACAGGGTGACGCGCTTGGTACCGTCGAGGAAAAGTGCGCCCGAATTCGGGTCGTGGGTGTATATATCGGCGAGTATGAGGCCGGTTGGGCCGTTAAGGCGCGACAGGCGGTCAACAATTGTGACTTCGGCCGGATGTATGCGTTCCTCCCCGTTGATTAGCAATGTCAGGCCATTGCAGCCTATGGGTTCGTTGAAACGGTAACCGGCAATGCCGTTGGTTGTGGCAATCATCCCGTCGGTCACTATCGGTGTGCGGAATTCTACACCGGTTGCAGGCACTGCAATATCAAGTAAGCCTGTTGCAATGCGGCAAGTATCGATATCCGACACAAGGCTTACAACGTCGGTGGCCTCGATGAATTTGCCGTCAGGGGTAAGAATACCGGCAACGGCGGCTTTCCCGTTGGCAACAACAATCTGCGAGTCGGCTGTAAGCACGTATTTGGCAGTGTATGATTCCAATACGTTGTTCCCAGCCATTTGCTCTATGCCGTGGATGGTGGTGGTTTCGGGGCAGTCGAAGGCGTTTTTAGCTATTGTGCCGTTCGTATAAGTCCACATAAACAGGAAGGCGAACCAGCAGAAGAATTGAACCAGACCGACAGTCCAGAATGTTGACGGGGCTTTTACAAGAAGCTTGATCAGGTTTGTGTTTTCTTTAGGACCTTTTGCAGATGTGTCAGACCCTCCGTTATATTCGGCATAGGTGTGCGGTGGCCATTCTTTGATTTTGGCAAGGGAATAGACCACGCATAATAGCAGGATTGCCGCGCCGAAATAGAAGGAGAATACCACGGTTTCGGGAATCACGCCTGCTGCCGCAGTGTTTTGGAACCCGATCCAGGTCAAAAGGAAGGGGAACACGTAACCTACGATAGAGCCTGCATTGCAAAGAAAACTCTGAATGGAATAGGCAAGTCCCTTTTGTTTTTCATTGACCATGTCGCCCACAAGCATTTTGAAGGGTTGCATGGCCATGTTGATTGACGTGTCAAGCAACATCAGGGCTGCCAGGCCGATTAGGATGGCCGATGACACGGCGAGCCCGAAACTGCCTGCATTAGGGAGGAGGCACATAACAAGCACGGCAACCAATGCGCCTGCTATAAGATAGGGAAGGCGGCGGCCGAAGCGGTTCCATGTCCTGTCGGATGCGGTGCCTACAATCGGTTGTACGATAAGCCCCATCAGAGGGGGTAGAATCCAAAAATAGCTGAGGTCATGCGGGTCGGCGCCCAATGTGGCGAAAATTCGGCTTACATTGGCGCTTTGCAATGCATATGCAATCTGCACGCCGAAAAATCCAAAGCTCAGATTCCAAAGTTTCCAAAAACTCAGGTCGGGTTTAGTTTTCATGATAGTTGTAGCTGTGATGAATAGCTGAATGTAAGTATTTTAGGATGTAAATAAGCTATAAGTGGTTTGATTTTGGTTTATGGGGGATGTCAGATTGCAGTAGTCATAGCGCCCCTTCCAAAGAGTACAGCCAGTTGATTTCCTGACCCCAGATTTCTTCATCCGGGGTTTCGAGAATCAGCGGTATATTGTTCATGCGGGTGTCGGCCATCAGCAGTCGGAAGAATTCTTCGCCGAGTTCCCCTTTGCCAACCGGGGCATGGCGGTCGACGCGTGACCCGACCCCCCTTTTTGAATCGTTGATATGCATACCGCGCAGATGTCGGAAGCCGACTATACGGTCGAATTCATCCCATGTAGCGGCATAGCCTTCGGGTGTTGCAAGGTCGTAGCCTGCGGCAAATGTATGGCATGTGTCGACACATACCCCGATACGGCTTTTATCCTCCACACCGTCGATTATGGCAGCAAGGTGTTCGAATTTGTATCCGAGATTCGAGCCTTGGCCTGCGGTTGATTCAACCACAGCCATCACTCCTTCGGTCTGGTCAAGAATTATATTCAGGGATTCAACGATTGTTTTGATGCATTCATCCTCTGAAACCACATTCAGGTGTGATCCTGGATGGAAATTAAGCATCGTAAGTCCCAGCTGGTTGCATCGGTGAACCTCGTCGAGGAATGCATTGCGCGACATAGCCAGCTTGTCAGGGTCGGGAGAACCTAGGTTGATGAGGAAACTGTCGTGGGGCAGTATGAACTCCGGGTTATAGCCTAGTTCGTCGCATCTTTGGCGAAACAGCGCCGCTTCCTTGTCGGTGATAGGCGCCGATTTCCACCTCGACGGATTCCGTGTGAACAATGCAAAAGCTTTCATGCCTGTGTCGGAGGCGCGTAACGGTGCATTTGCAACGCCGCCGTCGACCGAAACATGTGCTCCAATGTATTTCATTTTTCAGATGTAATGCAAAAAGTAAGATAAATAATCCAAGCCATTTCAACATCGGGAGTATGTTGTTCCCCAAGATATATTATCTGAAGATTATGTTTTAATTCAAACACACCCTTGTTGTCTGCCTTTGGCGTCGGCAACCTTTTCAAAAAAACTTTGGTTTACAAAGTTACGGAAAAACGCCGACAAACCTTGCTGTCAGGCCATGAAAATTTCATGTAAAAGCATCGGGTTTCGACTTCATTTCAAAGTCGAAACCCGATATCTCAGAGGTACCAAGCAGAATCGAACTGCTGTAGACGGTTTTGCAGACCGTTACCTAACCACTCGGCCATGGTACCATTTTGTTTTTGCGACAGCAAAGGTACGAATGTTTTTTGAATCTACCAAACTCCTGCATCAATTTTTTTTATTTTTGTTGAAGTGGATGGTCTGGATGGTCTGAATGGGTGTTTGAAAATGTAATGATGGACGATTCTCCCGGAGGTGTTTGTGGCGGGATGGCGGTTTCTCCGTTCGCTATGATTACAGGGGATGGCAACGGGGTGGCTGCAGAGGCGGTAATTCCGGTCCACAACGTTATGTTGTTGAGTGAAAGCCGGTCTTTGCGTATGCCGCCATAAACGGTGGCGCCGAGGGTTCCGTTCCCTATTACCAAGGCTTCTTCAAAAAATCGGCAGGCCGTTCGTAGCGCAAAACAAGGTTGTCGGCCATGCAGGTTGTGGAAGCAAGGACGATAGAAACGAGGATGGTGTTGATTCTGTTATATATGAAGTGTAGTTTCATGGTTTATGGGTTGTGTATGATGCTGAAACCATGATGGTTTCATTCTAAGTTTATGCAAAGTTGCTGAAAAAGAAAGAACTTTTTATTAACTTTGGAAATTATAAGTATAGTGGTTTGGCCTACCGGCTTTGGTGGGTTACAAATGCAGGATATTTAATTAAAAATGACAAGTTTATGAGGCTCGACGGACGACGACAGAGCAGTAATGTCGATGACAGGCGGGGACGCCGGTCGGGATTGGGAGGGAAAATTGCCGGAGGAGGCGTGGTCGGTGTGATTATCGCCGCAATCATAGCATGGATGTCGGGAGGGAATCCGTTAGAAGTGATAACGTCGCAGGGTGGTTCTATGCTTTCAGGGGGGAGTGGGCAGTCTGCCTATGTGCCTACTCAGGAAGATGAGGAGCTTGCCATCTTTTCCAAGCAGATACTAGCGGGGACTGAAGATGTGTGGGGAGAGATTTTCAGGCAAAACGGGCTTACTTATGAGCCTCCGAAACTAGTGCTGTTTACTGACGCTGTGCAGAGTGCCTGTGGGGGCGCTACCTCTTCGACCGGCCCGTTCTATTGCTCGGCTGATAAATCGGTCTACCTTGACCTGTCGTTTTTCAAGGATATGCGTAAGAATTTAGGGGCCGACGGCGATTTCGCCTATGCCTATGTGATTGCGCATGAAGTGGGGCATCATGTGCAGAACCTTCTTGGCACGCTCGACCAAGCCCATAACCGTATGGCGCGCCTCAGTGAGGCCGAGGCCAATAAAATCAGCGTGCGGCTTGAATTGCAGGCCGATTATTATGCCGGGGTATGGGCACATAACGACAATAAACGTTTCAATTCGCTTGAGCCTGGCGATATAGAGGAAGCTATCGATGCCGCTTCGAAAATCGGCGATGACTACCTTCAGAAACGGGCACGTGGCTACATCGTTCCCGATTCCTTCAACCATGGAACCTCGGCGCAGCGCTCACGATGGCTGCGCAAAGGGCTGTCAACCGGCGACCCGTCTCAAGGCGATACGTTCACCCCGGCTTATTCCGCGTTATAACTGGCCAAACGTATATAAGTAACAGGTAATTCATAAAAAATATTACGTTGGCTGCATGATATCCCTGCCGGCAGGATTTTCAAATTAAACGTCGAAAATTCTGCCTGCGGGGATATGGTTTTTGCACTCATGGGGCTGTATAGAGCCTAGGATGCAGTGCAATGGTCAGATGTTGTCGATGAGGATGTAGTAGCCTGCTTTGAATGTTTTGCGAGGGTCGAGCAGGTTTATATATTCCCGTGTTGATGCGTCTCCGTCGAATCCCACACGGTCACAACGTCCCCACCACGGTTCGATGCATACAAACGGGGCACCTGGCTTCGACCATAATCCTAATACGGGAGCACGGAACAATAAGGTGAGGTAGGGTGTCCGGCCGGGTGTGAGCAATGAAACACGGTGAACCTGGTTGTTTCCTATGACGAGGGCATCGTGGCTGAATGTCCTATCGGTAAGTGGCAACATGCTTTCGGCATCGGTAGCAAGGTTATGCATGGCATTTCCCAGGCAACCGGCCGACTCGATAAGTTCATAGCGTGTTTCTGTGTTGCCACCCAATGAGAAATACCCGTGTATAGTGTCGGCAGTGGAGAAATCCGGGTAATTGAATGCGGGATGAGCTCCTATCTGGAAGGGCATAACGGTTTCTGAGAGGTTCTTTACCATCCATCCTACTTCCAACCGGGTTTCGTTAAGTTCATATGATATTTCGAGGCTAAAGCAGAACGGGAATGCCGCGAGTGTTTCAGGCGTGCTGTCGAGTTTGAACCTGAGCGTGGTTTCTGTTTCTTCGACAATGGTGAAATCCATATCGCGGGCAAACCCGTGCTGGCTCATTTTGTAGGTGTTTCCGCCGGTATGGTATTCCCCGTTCCAAAGCGAGCCTACGATTGGGAACAGGACGGGGGAACGTCGGCCCCAAAAGGCCGGGTTTCCTTGCCAGAGGTATTCGTGGCCGGTGCGGTTATTCCGGATACTTTGCAACTCCGCACCATGTGGGGATACCTCGATTGTGAGGTACTCGTTAGAGAGGATATGATTCATTATTGTTACTGTTGTTTTTTATGATAGTCGCGTGGATAATTATGACGCCCCGGCCGTCGTTATTCCGAGACCGGGGCGTGCATGGTTTACATGTCTGTGCGGGGGTTATGCCTCATATTGTGCCATGTCGGCAGGTGCGACAGTGGCGATGAAGGTCGAGTGCTTGGCTACGTCGGCTGCAGCGAGGTTTACATAAACCTTGGCGCTGCGGGTAAGCGATTCGCTGTTATAGCGGGTGGCATCTGTCATGAGCAGGTAGCTCATCACGATGTCGCCTGCCATTTCTACGAGGTGGCGTGCCATGAAATCGGTGTAGGCCGGGTCGGCTGTTTCATGAACGTTCTTCACGGCTTCTTCGTATTTTGCAACGAGACCTTCCACGATGGCTTTCTGAGCCTGAAGCTCGTCGGAGATTTCCATCTGTGTATAGTTGGAAATCAGCTGGCCGTAGGTGCCGGTGAACACGTGGCGGATTGCTGCCACAACCTGTAGCTGGGTTGTGCCTTCGTATATAGAGGTGATGCGGGCGTCGCGGTAGATGCGTTCGCATGCATAATCCTTCATGAAGCCCGAACCACCGTGAATCTGGATGCAGTCGTAGGCGTTTTGGTTGCAATATTCGCTTGTAAGCCCTTTTGCAAGGGGGGTGCAGGCGTCGGCAAGCTTGTTGTAAAGCTTCATTTCCTGACGCTCTTCAGGGGTGAGCGAACGCTCGCGGGCTATATCTTCGTAAGCCTTGTAAAGGTCGACATAACGCGAGGTCTCGTAAAGAAGGCTGCGCGATGCGTCGAGTTTGGCTTTCATTACCGAAAGGATTTCGCGCACTGCGGGGAATTCGATGATGGCTCTGCCAAACTGCTTGCGATCCTTTGCATAGGCTTCGGCTTCACGATATGCGATTTCGCTTACGCCGACGCTTTGTGCGGCGATGCCGAGGCGTGCGCCGTTCATAAGGGCCATCACATATTTGATAAGGCCGAGACGGCGTGAGCCGCAGAGTTCGGCTTTCGCGTTTTTATAAACGAGTTCGCATGTGGGTGAGCCCTTGATGCCGAGTTTGTTTTCGATGCGGCGCACGTTGACGCCACCCTGGCGTTTGTCGTAGATGAACATCGAGAGGCCGCGGCCGTCCTTTGTGCCGTCCTCCGAACGGGCGAGCACGAGGTGGATGTCGGCATCGCCGTTGGTGATAAAGCGCTTCACACCGTTGAGCAGCCATGTGCCGTCGGGTTGTTCTGTGGCCTTGAGCATCACCGACTGAAGGTCGGAACCGGCATCGGGTTCGGTAAGGTCCATCGACATTGTTTCACCGGCACATACGCGGGGGATATAGCGTTCGCGCTGGTCTTCGGTGCCGAATTCATAGAGAGTTTCGGCGCAGTCCTGCAATCCCCAAAGGTTTTCAAACCCGGTGTCGGCACGGCTCACGATGTCGGCAGCCATGATGTAGGGGGTGATAGGGAAGTTCAAGCCTCCGAAACGACGGGGCATCGACATTCCCATCAAACCGGCCTTGCGGCATCCGTCGAGGTTTTCCTGTGTGCCGGGGGCGTAGGTTACGCGTCCGTCGGCTACCGTGGGGCCGTCGTGGTCAACACCTTCTGCATTGTCGGCGATTGTTGTGCCGCAAAGTTCGCCTACGATTTCCAACACTCGGTTATAGTTGTCCATAGCGTCGTCGAAATCGAGCGGCGCATAGTCAAACTTCTCTGCATCGGCGAAATCGCGCTCTTTGAGGGCTACGATTTTACGCATCAGCGGATGCTGGAGGTGAAGTTTGAGGTCGGGATTATCCGTATAGAAATTAGCCATGGCTATAATAGGTTACTTAGAGTTTTTCTTGTAATATTTGATGAGTTTGGGAACCACATCCTCGTAGTTGCCGGTAATCACATAGTCGGCGATGGCGTTGATGGGGGCGTCGGGGTCGTTGTTGATGGAAATGATGATTGCACTTTCCTTCATTCCGGCAATGTGCTGGATTTGCCCCGAGATACCGCATGCGATATAGAGTTTGGGACGCACGGTAACACCAGTCTGGCCAATCTGGCGTGCATGCTCGGCGAACCCTGCGTCGACGGCGGCACGTGTTGCGCCGACTTCGGCACCAAGCACGTTGGCCAGGTCGAAGAGCATGTCGAACCCTTCCTTGCTGCCGATACCGTAACCGCCGGCAACGATGATGGGGGAGTTCTTGATATT
>LUJQ01000061.1:0-82537 GCA_001689485.1 Bacteroidales bacterium M6
AAAATAAGTTTAGCGGACAGTAATATTTTCTTTATAACGCTTCGGTCATTTGGCCAGGGGGAGGTCGATAGTGAACGTGGTTCCTGCACCAGGTTCGCTCCGGCTCACGAATATGCGCCCCATATGGTATTGCTCGATAATACGTTTGGCCAAAGTCAGCCCAAGTCCCCATCCGCGCTTCTTGGTGGTATAGCCGGGGTTGAACACCGTCTTGTGGTTTTTACGCGGAATCCCTTTCCCCGTGTCGGTTACGGTTATATGGGCTTTGTGACCTTCCTGCCTGATTTCAATGGTGATGCTCCCGCTCCCTTCCATTGCGTCGACAGCATTCTTTATGAGGTTTTCCATAACCCATTCAAACAACGGGGCACACATCTTGACCTCAAGCGGCTCAGAAGCCTCGGTCACCGTCAACGTGATGCGTGAAGAAATCCTGGTTGCCATATATGATGCAGCCCCGGCAATAACACTGTTCACATCGGCATTCTCCATTTTCGGCCGTGACCCGATTTTGGAGAACCTCGACGCTATAGTGCTCAAACGGTTCACATCCTTGTTCATCTCACGCACGGTATCGGGATCGACACCCATCGACTGCAACAACTCCATCCAGGCCATCAGCGATGAAATCGGTGTCCCGAGCTGGTGGGCAGTCTCCTTCGACAGGCCGACCCACACCTTGTTCTGCTCCGCACGACGTGTGGAATTAACCGCGAAATAAACCACAAGGATAAATGCCAGCATCACAAACAGCTGGATATAGGGGTAATAGCTCAACCTCCTCAAAAGCTTTGAATCATCATAGTAAAGATGCTGCAAATTGTCGGGTGTGATGATTATATGGATCACATTCGCCCTTTTGCGCAGATTATCGAGCTTTGCATTGAGGAAAGCCTCATTGGCAGGCGATATGTAGTAAGGTGCAAGCGAATCAATAGCATCAGGCAAATCGAAATTCCTGTGTAAAAGTATATTGCCTTCGTCATCGGTAAGCAGCACAGGGATGGTGTGATTGCGTTCGATGATGCTGAAAAGGAAATCTATATCGGCACCCTGCGACGCATCCGACTGCCCTATGTCGGCAATCTGCTTAGTGGCATCCGCCCATATCTGCATCCTTTCCCGTTCCTGTGCGGCAAGATCGCTCACAAGGTTGTTTGACACGTACAGGAAGAATGCCACCAACCCCAGGGAAACCACCAAAAACACCACCACACCAAACCGGCGCACATCATAGATATTCATAGCAATATGTTTTAGAAGCTAAGAAGCTAAGAAGTTGAGAAGTTGAGAAGTTAAGACAGTGAGAAACCGAGACTTCCGGTTCATGGAAGTTCATAACTTGCGACCCATAAACCTTATAAGTTTGATACGGATTATGAATCTTATAACTTTTATAAGCCTTGTTTTTATAACGGGCTGGTAACATACATTCTTAACTTCTTAACTTCTTAACTTCTTAACTTCTCAACTTCTTAACTTCTTAACTTCTCAACTTCTCAACTTCTCAACTTCTCAAAACCCCTCCCTCTCCATTACAAACTTTGGCACTGAATCCTCGGTGTTGCGGCCGATAACCACATCGGCCTCCGCCTTCACCTCGGGAAGGGCGTTTTCCATCGCCACTGCCACATCGGCAACACGCATCATGGGCAGATCGTTGAGGTTGTCGCCGAATACCACTATTTCGTCCGCGGCGGTTCTACCGGCCAGTTCTTTGACCGCATGAGCCTTCGACACCCCCGGGGCATATAGGTCGACCAGACCGGTGTCGGGCATCATTATATCAGGATACCATGCAGCCGCACAGTCCGCAACCCCGGCCAGTTCTTTTGTAACCCTCTCGACCGACCTGACCGGCCCGATTGCAAAAAACAGGGCCACATGGTTCCACCGGGTCGGCTGCTGGTCCAGATGAAAACGTTTAAGCTCCAAATGTCTGCGCTCCTGATAGAAATTGTTTTCGCGACGCGTCATAGCCGACGGATGATAAACATTCAAAAAGCTGTCGCCGCTTAGGCAATAGACAAACGGCCTGAGTTCCTCGCGGGCAAACGTGTCGCGGATACGCAATGCATCTTCCTCAGGGATAAGCTCACAACTGTCAAAGCGGCACAAGGCCCGGTTCCACATCCCCGCCCCGGTCATCACAATAACCGGCAACGGCTGTGAAACCCCGTCACTGTCGATATAGACCGACTGCCCTACATTACGCATCAAAGGCTGCACCGTAGCCGGTGTGCGGGCGGTAGCCGCAGTAAACATAACCCCGGCATCGGCCAGCCGTGTGAGCATCTCCGCGCTGGCATTGCTGATACGGCTGTCGCCACCCAGCAAAGTGCCGTCGAGATCGGTTACATAAAGTGTTTTTTTCTTCATATTCACACTACAAAACTACCCAAAATAATCCGATTCCGCAACCTTGGGTCATCTCACCCTGCAAGTTAATTTAACCAAATATTTAAAAATAGACCGAACCACAGAGGGGTAATCTTGATTTTTATTAGTAGCTTTGTAATGGAAACCCGCTATATGGGCAGACAGAAACAAATAAACACTACAGACTGAAACATGACATTTGAAGAATTAGGCGTAAGCGAACCGCTGCTGCGAGCCATCGCCGACCTGGGTTTTGAAAACCCCATGCCCGTACAGGAAAAGGTTATCCCCCATCTTTTAGGCCAAGAGGGCGACGTTGTCGCACTCGCACAGACCGGCACGGGCAAAACCGCCGCATTCGGCCTGCCGGTGCTGCAGCGCGTCGATGTGTCGCTCAACGCACCACAGGCGTTAATCATATCCCCCACCCGCGAATTATGCCTGCAAATCGCCTCCGACCTGGCCGATTTCTCAAAATACATACAGCGTCTCAGAGTAACCCCGGTCTACGGTGGCTCGAGCATACAAAGCCAGATTCGCGCACTGCGTGAAGGCTCCCAGATAATCGTGGCCACACCTGGACGCCTCATCGACCTTATCAACCGTAAGGTCGTTAATCTCGAGCATGTACACACGGTAATCCTCGACGAGGCCGACGAAATGCTCAACATGGGCTTCCTCGACTCAATCAACGAAATCCTGGAGCATGTGCCTGAAAACCGCAAAATGCTGATGTTCTCGGCAACAATGCCCCCGGAAATCGCCAAAATCGCCAAAAAGTACATGCACGACCCCGTGGAGTTCGTTATAGGCACCCGCAACGAAGGCGCCGCCAACGTACGCCACATCTACTACATGGTCAATGCCCGCGACAAATACCTGGCGCTCAAGCGCATCGCTGACAACTCGCCCAACATCTACGCCATCATTTTCTGCCGCACACGACGCGACACCCAGGAGGTGGCCGAAAACCTTATACGCGACGGATATAACGCCGACTCGCTCCATGGCGACCTCTCGCAACAGCAACGCGACATGGTGATGAAGAAATTCCGCGACCGCGTGATTACCATGCTCGTAGCCACCGACGTGGCCGCACGCGGCCTCGACGTCGACGACCTCACGCACGTAATCAACTACGGGCTGCCTGACGACACAGCCGTGTACACCCACCGCTCCGGCCGAACCGGGCGTGCGGGGAAAACCGGCGTGTCAATCGCCATCATGCACTCACGCGAAAAAGGGAAACTGCGCGAAATCGAGCGCATTATAGGCAAAACATTCGAACGCAAGGAAGTGCCTACCCCCGAGCATATCATCGAAAAGCAGCTCTTCTCGCTGGCCGACCGCATCGAACGTGTCGAGGTCGACGACAACGAAATGGAGAAATACCTGCCGGGGGTGATGAAGAAACTCGGATGGCTCACATCCGAGGACCTCATCAAACGTGTGCTTTCCCTCGAATTCCACCGGCTGCTCGAATATTATAAGGACGCTCCAAAAATCGACTTCATCGACGAAAAACCCCGACGGGAAAAGAAAGGAGATAAAGAGAGAAAGGGTCGCCGCGATTCTGAACCGCGCAATGACGAGGATAAGGACCGCCGCACCGCATCCAAGGGGATGGAACGCGTCTATATCAACGTTGGCAAACGCGACGGGTTCTTTGCAGGCAACCTTATCGAAGTGCTCAACACATTCGTGCCGGGAAAACGCGTGGATGTGGGCCGCATCGACCTCCTGCCATCCTATTCACTGTTCGATGTGAAGAAATCCGATGCCAAACGCATTGTCGGCTCTCTCAAAGGCGCCGATTTCATGGGCAAACGCCTGTTCTCCGAAATCGCCAGCCAGGATAAGGATTATGCCAAGGCTTCCACACGGCGCTCCAAAGAGCGAAACAACCAATTCGAAGATTCAAACGACCCATACGACGCATTCGAGGTATTCAAGAAAAAATCGCGTCGCAAAGGTAAAAAATAATCCAGCAGAGGTTCAAAGGGGTAGACAAACTACCCCTTTGCCCCCCTGGCCACCTCCCTTGAACTATGAGAACCAAACTGATAATGATTCTGACGGCGGTTGCCACCATGCCCGCAGCCGGGGCGCTTACCGCCTCGCAGGCTTTTATTGACGCCCCGGTGAATGTGTTCCCGACAATCGACCGCCTCACGCGGCTTGATATGATTGACTATTTCAACAGCGGGTCGCAAAAACCGTCGAAAAACAGTTTCAAGGGAGATTGCCGCATACTCACGGCTTCCGAAAGCCAGATTACAGTTTCCACCTCGGAGGTGTCGGAAGTGTCACTCTCGCTGATTCCGCAAAAATCCGACACCATCATAATGGTGATAACAACCCTGAAAACCCCAGCCGACGACAGTAACGCCAAATTCTACACATCGGCCTGGAAGGAAATTGACAAAGGGCTGTTTCTCGTTCCCCAGCTCGACGACTGGGTCATGCCGGAAGCACGCAACAGGAAGGACGAGCTTGAAAGCCTGTGCCCCTTTATGCTGGCACGGTTCACCTATGAGCCTGAATCAGGCGTAATGACCCTCACCAACAATGTCAGCACCCTCCTCCCCGAAGAAGCCACGTCATGGGCAGGTGATGCCTTGAAAAGCAAGCTTACATACCGTTGGGACGGGAAGAAAATGGTCAAGGTAAACGACAAATGACCCTACGGCTTTTCCAAAGCCTGTCGGTTGCTGTTCAGGCAACGAAGCTACATAGGCTTCGACATTTTGGTTCAGTCGGCTTATTTCACATGGTTCAAACATCATTTTCATGCAAACCAACTCCTTATCGCTCCTCGAACTGACCCGGCTCGTGGCTTCGCTTGTGCAACGACCCGAGACACAGAACGTATGGGTCACCGCCGAGCTGTCAGACGTTGCCGTTCGTGGCGGCCATTGCTACATGGAACTGCTGCAGAAGGACGAACGCGGGTTACAGGTGGCCAAGGCACGCGGGGTTATATGGGCAAGCAACTTCCCACGGATTGACGCGGAATTTTTTGCAGCCACAGGCCAGCGGTTCGCCACCGGGCTGAAAGTGATGTTGCGCGTGTCGGCGTCGATGCACCCCGTCTATGGTTTTTCGCTGGTTGTCACAGCCGTAAACCCCGACTATACGATGGGCGACCTCATGCGTCGCAGGCGCGAAATCCTTGAGCGCCTGCAACGGGAGGGGATTCTCGAACTTAACCGCCAGCTGCAATGGCCTGCAGTGCCTCAACGCATCGCCGTGGTATCGGCCGAAGGAGCCGCAGGCTATGGCGACTTCATGAACCAACTCTACCATAACCCTGCGAGACTAAGGTTCAAAACGCGGTTATATCCCGCCGTAATGCAGGGCACATCCGCCCCACGCTCCATCATCAGCGCGCTGGAATGCATCGCAGCGGAAGCCGATATGTGGGACGGCGTGGTGATTATACGCGGAGGCGGCGCCACTTCCGACCTACAGGCATTCGAGGACTACGAACTGGCTGCCAACGTAGCCCAATTCCCCCTCCCCATTGCCATCGGAATCGGCCATGAACGCGACATAACTGTACTCGACTGGGTTGCGAACAAACGCCTGAAAACCCCCACGGCCGTGGCCGAATGGCTGGTGTCAACGGGGGAAAACGCGCTCGGCTTCCTTATGACCGTAGGGAACCGTATCCTGCAACTGGCATCCGAAAGGCTTTCAGGCAATAAAGAGCAGCTTGCGCACGCCGAAGGACTGCTGCCCGTGGCTGCATGCAACGCCCTCGAACGGGCAGGTGCCAGATTGAGAAATGCAGCAATCGCCCTGTCGGGAATCAGCGGACGGAGGCTACACCCGCAGCTTACACGCCTCGACATGACATTACAAGCCGTTAAAGAAGCCACACGCAACAGGTTGCAAAGGACAAACAGCCGTCTCGATGCAGCCGCGTCGTTGCTCGATGCCCTCTCCCCTATGGCAACCTTGAAACGCGGCTACACCATAACGCGTATCGACGGCCATGCCGTAACCTCAGCCTCGCAACTCCAACCGGGAGCCATCATCGAGACCATCTTCCCCGACGGCACGGCAACCTCAGAAATCAAAACCGTAACAAACAAGTCGTAAATATTATCAAGCACCAAACATGACACCGGTAAAAGACCTCACCTATACGCAGGCTATAACAGAGTTGGAAAGCATCCTCCGCACAATGCAAAGCGATGAATGCGACATCGACCGCCTGGCAGCCCTCACACGCCGTGCAACAGAACTGATTGCGGAATGCCGCTCACGCCTCGTCGCAACCGACGAAGAACTTAAGGCAATCCTCGCAGACCTGGAAAAATAAATAAGCCGTAAAAACAATTCGGTGTGCCAAAATATTGAATTTTGGCACACCGAATTTGTTTTCGCCCGGATGGAGGGGGTGCTGTCAGAATGGTGATATGAGGCAGCCTTTCAACCTGCCCTATACACCAACGTCATCTCGTGCAATGGATTGAATATCTCACAGGCTGCATCCCTAACCGAAGCAGGGGTCAGCGACATGTAAGGCTCCATAAACCTGTTGGCATCCTCACCGTGCATCTCGGCATGTGCAAGAGTCTGGGCTACTGACAGATAATTCAACAACGAGAACGTCCTGCTCGATTCAAGCCTGTTAATGCAACGCTGCAACTCCCGTTGCGGCACCTCCTCTTCACACAATCTCCGCAACTCCCCACGGATAGCCTCGATGGCCTTCTGCTCAGTTGCCCGGTCATCTCCCCGAAGTTTGGCATTGATGGTAAACAACCCGGGTTCTTCACTACCCTGTATCGCGGCATCTACCTCTGTAAACAGGTCGGTTTCAAGAAGCAACCTCCGATAAAAACGGCTTGACTTCCCATTGGCTAGTATATCGCTCAGAATATCCGCCGCAAAATATCCCATCTCCCCATATTGTGCCATCGGGTAAGCGATGTTGAGCGCGGTCTGAGGCACATTGCCCGACATTTCAACAAACCGTGGGGAATCAGGCAGTGGCTCATTGGCATACAGACGGGGTGCAATATCCCTCCTCGGGATGCTGCCATACCATTTCTCCACCAATTCACGCAAAAGACCGAATTCCACATTGCCGCAAACGGCAAGCACTGCGTTATTAGGCGCATAATGGGAATAGAACCAACTGCGCACATCATCAGGCACCACTTTTTCGATATGGCTGAATTCCTTGCCTATCACAGGAAACCTGTAAGGGTGCGACTTATAGGCCATGTTGCGGAAGGCATGCTCCATGTCGCCATACGGGCGGTTGAGACACACCTGTTTGAATTCCTCGATAACGACGCTCTGCTGCACTGCCAGTGATTTTTCAGAAAATCCCAGTTGCAGCATGCGGTCGCTTTCAAGCCACAATGCCGTTTCTATATTCACGGCAGGCAGGATGTCGTAGAAATTCGTAAAATCGTTGGAAGTCCAGGCATTCGACACACCTCCGGCAGCCGACAGTTCCCCGTCGAAATCTTCAACGTTGACCGAGCCGCCGAACATCAGATGCTCGAAAAGGTGAGCCATCCCGGTAAGCTCAGGGTGCTCGTCGCGCGCCCCGACATTATAGAGCGTGTTCACCGCCACCATCGCCGTAGCCTTGTCACGGCAATGCACCACCCGCAGCCCGTTATCCAGCTCAAACCTGTTTATCTCCATAGAATATGGTAATTTTAGAAGTTGAGAAGTTAAGAAGTTGAGAAGTTGAGAAACTAGGAAATTGAGAAGTTGAGAAACCAGGAAGTTGAGAAACCAGGAAGTTGAGAACTTCAATTCATCTTTACAACTTATAAACCACTCTATATTTTGTAAAAATGATAAATCTTGTTTTATAATAGGCAGGTACCAGGCATTCTTAACTTCTTAACTTCTTAACTTCTCAACTTCTCACTCCCCTACCTCTTTCATTGAAGTAATGCGCACATCCTTCACAGGGCGGTCATGGCCGTCGGTTTCCGCCTTCTCGATTTTATCGACAACATCCATACCTTCGACAACCTCACCGAAAACGGTGTACTGGTTATCAAGATGGGGAGTACCGCCGACGGTTGTATATGCCTCGCGTTGCGCGGGGGTAAGCGATGCCGGATTTTCAGCAACCTTCTTCTCGGTGATAGCTATAAGCTCTTCCTGCAGAGCCTGCAAACCTGCCTGATCACGGTTGCGGCGCATGTTCATAATCGAATCCTTATACTCCTTGGTCAGCTCGTTAAACACCTGCTGCTTCTGCATCATTTCCATCTGCCGTTCCATCTGGGAAAGGGTTGAATCATTATAAGCCTTTCCTGTAACGATATAGAATTGCGAGCCTGAAGAACGGCGTTCCGGGTTGACCTGGTCGCCTTGGCGTGCTGCCGCAAGTGCTCCGCGCTTATGGAAGTGACCGGGATAAACAATCTCGGCATCCAAGGTATAACCGGGGCCTCCGGCTCCGAGCATCTTGCCAATAGGGGCATTTTTCGAATCAGGGTCGCCGGTCTGCACCATGAATTCATTGATTACACGGTGGAACAGCACATTGTCATAATAACCCTCCTTTACAAGTTTCAGGAAGTTGTCGCGGTGTTTCGGGGTGTCACCGAAAAGGCGCACCTTTATGTCACCCTCCGAGGTCTTGATTTCTACGAAAGCATCGGCAGCCGAGGCTGCCTGCACGGTGTTGTTTTTACTATCCATTTTTTTTGATGATTTTCCAAGTGTCATTGCTCCGGCAGCAACGATAGCGGCAACGGCTATCAAAGCCACGAAAAGATTCCGTTTCTTCTTCATACTATAATATCCTTCCAAAAAAAATAACTCAACTTCTCAGCTTCTTAACTTCTCAACTTCACATCCTCACATTGCCGAAGCCGGGAACAGCCGTTTGTAAATACGGCGGAAATTATCGTCGGCAGCCGAAAGCTCGTCGGCACGTGCGGCATAATCGGCGCCATAAAACTGCTCCATCATAGCCCCGAGATAGCGGCGTTCGCGATCCTTATCTATGCCAAGCTGCACCAGGCGACCGATGGCATCCGCAAACCTCCCATTGTCGATAGCAAAAAGATAACGTGCCGCACTGATTACGAACTGCCCTGTGAGGTCTACACGGGCCATGTTGTCGATAAGGAAATCCATATCCTCTTCACAACTCCCGATATGGTTGGCGATATATTCATAAGTCGCAAGGCCGTCGGCATCCGACATAAGCCGTTTTTTGTCTGATTCTTCCATAATACCAAGGTATTTAACAAAATCCACTAAGGTAAACGCCCCCTTCACATACAAAATTAGACATTTTTTCGATAACTTTGCCCCCGGCAACAGTTTTTAAAGAGGTGTCTGCGAAATTTTCCAAATAATTTCCGACATCATCCAGGAAACGAAACGCCGGAAAACCCTCATAAACCAAACAACAACCATGCAACGCCTGTTTACCTTCACCCGCCGCATGCTGGCAGCAGCAAGCATCTGCCTGGCTGCCTCACCGGCCTTTTCACAAGTCGTCAAACCCAACCCGCAAATTGCCGTCAACCCACGCCCCGAACACGCAGGGTCGTTCACCATGGTTCTTGTGCCTGACCCGCAAAGCTACACCAAATTCACAGGCAACCAGCCGCTTTTCGACCTCCAGACCGCATGGATTGCCGAAAATATCGACAATCTGAACATAATGGCAGCCCTTGTCACCGGCGATATGGTGGAACAGAACAACAAACTCACAAACCTCGGAGTGCCGCATCCTCACAACGGCAACCTTACCTCACGTCAGCAATGGGAAGGGGCGTCGCATGCGTTTTCATATCTCGACGGGAAACTTCCCTACATATTAGCCCAGGGAAACCACGACGTAGGCACTGTCGCGGCGGAATCGCGGCACTCGATGCAGCCCGAATTTTTCTACCCCGAACGAAACCCTGCATGGGAAACATGCCTCGTGGCCACAGCCCCCGACTGGCGGGGGATACACACCATGGAAAACGCCGCTTACGAGTTTGCAGCCCCTGCCTGGGGACGCATCCTGGTCATAGCCTTTGAATTCGCCCCGCGCGACGAAACACTCGACTGGGCCCGCAGCCTGATCGAAAGCGAACGCTTCCGCAATGACCGTGTGATTATCCTCACCCACTCCATGCTCCACGCCGACAACAGGTTTGTGGAAAGCGAACGCTACCAGCTAACCCCGCGCAACTGGCCGCGACAGGTGTGGGACAAACTGATAGCCCCGTCGAAAAACATCGACCTGGTTCTATGCGGCCACACAGGCACCCCACCTGCGGTGCCGGGGAACCCCACCGGCCTATCAGATATCGACTACGGGAGCAACAGCGCCTTCCGCATCGAACCTGCCGCCGACGGACGCCCTGTGCCCGTAATGATGTTCAACTCGCAGACCGGCGACGGCGAATGGAACGGTAACGGGGGCGACTGCTGGCTGCGGCTCCTGGAGTTCCTGCCCGACGGCGAAACCATCAGTGTACGCACATTCTCACCGCTGTTCGCCCAATCGAAACTTACAGGGCATCTGGCATGGCGCGACAGCCCCGACGACCGTTTCACATTCAAAGTGCCCCGGAACTCAACCGAATAGATTTCCTGAGCCACTGCCCCGACACCCTTCCTGCCACCACCCGGAAGCACCCCGTAACAGCACGTATCCACTCATAATTAACGCACAAGGCATTAAAATTTTCTATTTTTAATTTATATTTATTATCTTTGGAGGCTTGATACGCCTCATAACACCCCCTCGAGGGGGTGTTATGCATGCCTATGGGCATGCATCGGTGCAGTCAACGCGGTTATCAGAACACGAAAAAACAATTAATAACAACCTATCTATGAGATTAAAACTGTTTCTATCGCTGCTGCTGACGGCAGTGCTTACAACCATGGCCCAGACAGCCGTGGTGACAGGTAGCGTGATTGACGCCGATACGGGTTCACCCATTGCGGGAGCCGTCGTCACGATTCCAGACCAAGGTATCTCAGTAACAACAGGCCCTGCCGGCGACTTCCGCATCAGCAATGCCCGTCCAGGTGAAACCGTTATTACCGTGACCGCACCCGGCTACGACAATGCAGCCTCACAAGCCAGGCTGTTCAACGGGCAGAGCATCGACGCCGGTGCCCTCCGTCTATTCAACGAATTTGCCGAAAACGAATTCGTGACCGACAATCAAAACGAAATGCTCATTGACGAAAGCATGTTTGAGGACGAAGAGGGTAACCAGCAGAGCGTAGGCGCCCTGACCGGTGCTTCCGACGACATCTACTACCGCTTCTCGCGCTACGGATATTCGCCGCTCTACTCCAACTACCGTGGTTATAACAGCACATGGTCGGAAACATATATCAACTCCCTCCCCATGAACGACCTTATCCGCGGCGGTTTCTCATTCCAGCAGCTTGCCGGTATGACCTCGCGCGCATTCCGCAACTCGACGGCCACTGTCGGGCTTGGCGCATCAGCCTACGGGTTCGGCGCAATCGGCGGAAGCCAGAACTTCAACACCATCACAGAAGGCTATGCCCCCGGATTCAACGGAACCCTGAGCTACACCAACTCGAACTATAAATACCGTGCCATGGCAACCTACTCCACCGGCATGCAGGAGAACGGGCTGGCATTCACCATCAGCGCCATCGGGCGATATGCCGACGAAGGCGTGGTGCCAGGCACTTTCTACAACGCCGGCGGCCTTTTCATCTCGGCCGAGAAGGAATTCAACAAGAACCATTCGGTAACACTCACCGCATGGTGCAACCCACGCCGGTATGCCAACGGCAAAGCCACGGTGCAGGAAGTGTTCGACCTCACCGGCGACAACCTGTACAACCCCACCTGGGGATGGCAGAACGGCAAGAAACGCTCCGACAATATCCGCGAGAACTTCGACCCGACCGTGATGCTCAACTATATCTATAAGAACGAGAAAACCTCGGTCAACACCGGTGTGGCATTCCGCTGGGTACACTTCGCACGCACCCGCCTGGCCTATTACAACGGCTCGGATACACGTCCCGACTACTACCGCAACCTCCCCTCCTACTGGGTTAACTTCAACAACGACAACCCCGAAATGGAGGCATACTACACCGACCTGTGGCAAAACGACGAAAGCTTCCGCCAGCTCGACTGGGACAGCTTCTACCGTGCCAACTACCTCAACAACGTGCAGAACGAATCGCTACCCGACAGCGAGAAGAAAGGGTCGACCTACATCCAGCAGCTGGAACATTCCAACCAGTTCAACTTCATCATGGGTTCAACCGTCAACCACCGCCTCAACGACCATATGACGCTACAGGGAGGGGTAAACCTGAACTACACCCGCACAGCCGACTATGCCACGGTAAAAGACCTTCTCGGCGGTGAATTCTGGCGCGACGTCGACGGCTTTGCCGAACGCGACATGAACAACCCCGACGCCAATGCCGACATCATCCAAAACAACCTGAACAACCCCGACCGCCGCGCCAAACAGGGCGACCGCATAGGATGGGACTATAACATCCATGCACTCAAAGCTCAGGCATGGCTGCAAAACCAGATCAACCTCCCAAAATGGGATATCAACTATGGCATCACCATGAGCTACGAGCAGTTCTTCCGCGACGGCCTTATGCGTAACGGACGCGCACCCCTCAACTCCTACGGGCGCTCGGCTACACAGCATTTCGATGACGCCATGGTAAAAGCAGGCGCCACCTACAAACTCGACGGACGAAACTATTTCTCCATCCGCGCACAATATGGCACCGTAGCCCCCGTCATCAACGACGTCTATATCTCTCCCCGAATCAAGGACACCACCGTAGGCGACGTGCGCTCAACCCGCGTATTCTCTATCGACGGTACATACACCTGGAACTACCGCCGATTCCGTGGTTCTATCTCGGCATATTTCACCGACATGAACTACGCTACCGAGCGCTACGGTTTCTGGGATGAAAACATCAACGCTTTCAGCAACTTCGCGCTTTCAGGCGTACACCGCCAGTATAAAGGCATCGAGCTGGGCATGGCCTACCAGATCACATCATCGCTCAAAGCCACTTTCGCCGGAAACTTCGCACGCTACCGCTACGCCAACAACCCGATGGGTACACAGTCGTTTGAAAACGGCCTGCATCCCGACATCACCACCAAATACTACCTCAAGAACTATTATTGCACCTCCACACCCCAGACGGCATTCAACATCGGCCTGGCGTGGAACGCGCCCAAAATGTGGTTCTTCAATGTGGACGCCTCCTGGCTTGCCGACTACTATGTGCGCCTGGCCTATCCCCGTCACAGGGTGATAACCGGCCTGGCCGACTATGCAGGCACCGAGCAGAACCTCGTTTCGCTCGTCGACCAGTTCACACAGCAGGAAAAACTCAAAAACAACTGGGTGATGAACGCTTCCGTAGGCAAGGTCATCTACATCAACCGCAAGGTAAGCCTTAACTTCAACGTGTCGGTTTCCAACCTGCTCAACAACCGCAACCTTATCACACAGGCCACCGAGCAGTTCCGCATCGACACCCGCACCTACAACCCGAACGCATACCCCACCAAATATATGTATGCCCAGGGGGTAAAGGTGTTTGTCAATGCAGGGGTTCGCTTCTGATGCCCCGCAGCAACAGTTTTTCACCTAAAAATCAAACAAAAGATGAAAAAATCAATTCTATATATCGCGTCGATGCTCGTGGCTGCCGCCGGGTTCACATCCTGCGACGACGATTTCGAGCAGGCGCCGCTGGAGGAGTTCATCCCCCATGCAACAATGAAGCCAAACACCACGCTGCAGGAGCTTAAAGAGGCTTTCCACCAGGATGTCAACTTCTACAGCACCGAGGTCGGCACAAAGGCCGACGGCGAGCATTACATCGTGTCGGGACGCATCGTATCATCCGACGAGGCTGGCAACATATTCAAGAAAATAGCCATCGAGGATGAAACCGGCGGCGCAATCTTCTCCATCAACGCCTCGGGGCTTTACGAAACCTATCGTTACGGGCAGATGGTGGTTGTCGATGTGACCGGCATGTGGTATGGCAACTATGGCGCCGGTGTGCAAATCGGTGGCAAGCCCGACGGCGACCCCGCCACCCAGGCACCATCACGCATGGCCGAAAGCATCTGGACTGCACAGGCTCAGACCGACGGTCTGGCAAACACCGACAAAATCACAATCTACGACCTCACCGTGACAGAAGCACTCGAGCTGCACAACGACCCCACCGAGCTGCTGCGCTGGCAGGGACGCCTTGTGCGCATAACCGACGTTCGTTTCGAGACACCCGGAAAGGAACTCGCCGTGTCGGGACAGACCAACAACACCTCCTACATCATCGGCGACGGCAACAAGAAACTCGCCATCAACACCAGCGGATATTCCACATTCTGGTCGACCAAGGCTCCCAAAGGCACCGGGTCGGTGCTGGCAGTGCTGACCAACTACACATCGGGGTGGCAGTTGCAGCTCAACAACATCGACGGTCTGGAAGGCTTCACACCATGGAGCGACGAACCCGAACAGGAACCTGACCCTGTGGGCTCGCTGGATATCGACTTCGAGGACGGCCAGATTCCCGAAGGTTGGGGCAACATTCAGATTTCAGGCGACAAAGCATGGTACGTACCCAAACCGTTCGACAATAACACATACGTGGCCATGACAGGCTACAAAGGAACGGCGCCATTTGACTCATGGCTTGTTTCGCAGCCGCTCGATGCCTCGCTCATGACAGCAAAGACCCTCACATTCGACACCCAGGTGAACGGCTACAAATCCACCACTTCGGCGCTCGAAGTCTACATCCTCGACAATGCCGACCCGGCAAAAGCCAACAAAACCAAGCTCGACCCGGCCCTTGCCGAAGCTCCGGCCGACGGCTACAGCTCATGGAAGGCTTCAGGCTCAATCAACCTCGCGTCTGTAAAAGGCAAATTCTACATCGGATGGCGCTATACCGCCACCACCGACGCCAATTATGCCACCTGGTGCGTTGACAATATCAAAGTCCAGTAATAACTAAACTGAATTTCCAAACTCATGAAACTATATAAATCGTTATTGTGCGGAATGATGGCCATGGCATCTCTTGGCATGGCGACATCGTGCCAGGACAACATCGACGCACCCGAATTCAACCCGGAAGGCCCCGTAGCAACCTGGAAGCCCAACACGACCATTTTCGACCTCAAGCGCGAATTTTGGGATGATGCCCGCAACTATGCCGTGAAAATCGGGGAAAAACCCGACGGAAGCCACTACATCGTTTCAGGACGCGTAATCACCACCGACGAACCGGGCAACATATTCAAAAGCATCACCATACAGGACGAAACCGCAGCCCTTACATTCTCGGTCAACACCTACAACCTTTTCCTGAACTACCGCATAGGCCAGGAAATCGTTGTCGACCTCACAGGGCTGAACATAGGAAAATACAACGGCCTGCAACAGGTGGGCGAACCCGCATGGTACGAACAGGGCAACGCATGGGAAGTATCATTCATGCCACCCCAGCTTTTCTTCTCACATGTACAGGCCAACGGCCTGCCTCAGGCCGACAAGGTAATCGTGCATGACCTTGCATCGATTGCCGACATCCCCGCCGGCGCCGACGGCCTGTGCCGCTGGCAAAGCCAGCTGGTGCGCCTTAACAACATCACGTTTGTGCCACAGGTCAACACCACCACAGGCGAGCTGATTACAACATTCGGCATCTACAAGGAGAATTTCAACCAAAAAGTAAATCTTGACGGCACAGAGCTCACCCTCCGCACCAGCGGTTACTCCGATTTCTTCAACAAGGAGATGCCCACCGAACCGTGCGACATGACCTGCCTCCTATCCTATTACGGAACCGACTGGCAGCTGACACTCATCGACTACAACGACATCGAGAACGTAGGTGAACCGACCCTTCCCACCGGCACGGAAGACAATCCTTACAATGTTACAGAGGCCATTGCCAAGATACAGGCCGGTGAAACACCCACAGGCTGGACACGCGGCTATATAGTGGGTACTGTGGCTCCCGAAGTGAGCAATGTGACCTCCGATGCCGACATCGAATGGGGTGCTGAGGCAACCCTGGCCAACACAGTGGTAATCGCACCGTCGGCCGATTGCACCGACTTCTCGCAATGCATCGTTATAGCATTGCCGCAGGATTCGCCCATACGCAAATACGTGGCCTTGCGCGACCATCCCGAAAATCTCGGAAAGGTTCTTGACATCTACGGCACGCTTGACACCTATCTCGGCACCTTCGGCATAACAGGCAACGCAGGTTCGGCCTCGGAATTCAAACTCGAAGGGGTGGATGTTCCCGACGAGCCTACCCCCGGCGGCGTAATACCCGACGGTGACGGCTCGGAAGCATCACCCTACAGCGCCGCACAGGTAGTGGCAATGGGAACTTCCGCAAACGAAGCCGGCAAATGGGTCAGCGGCTACATCGTAGGATGGGTCGACAATGCCTCACAGACATTCGCCGACGAAAAGAACTGCATGTTCACACTCCCTGCAACAGCACCGACCAACGTGCTTCTTGCATCGAAACCCGGCGTTACCGACTACAAACAATGCTGCGTTGTAAACCTCCCCACCACGGCAGGTATCCGTGCCGCAATCAACCTCGTCGACAACCCCGGCAACCTGGGCAAGATTGTAACCGTGAAAGGAACCGTCCGCAAATACTTCGCAATCCCCGGCGTGCGCGACCTCACCTCTTATAAGCTTGGCGAAGGAGGTGGCGACACCCCTGCCCCGTCAGAAGGGGAACTATGGTCGGCATCGTTCGGCACCTCCGACGAAGGCTTCACCTTCGACATCATCTCGATGTCAGACAAGCTGACTTACGTGTGGACTTACGATAAGGAATACCACCACCTCAAAGCATCGGCCTATGTAGGGGAATCGTATGCCTCAGACGCATGGGCGGTTTCGCCCGTGCTCGATTTGGCAGCTGCCAAATCGCCGGTACTTACTTTCGAACATGTGGTCAACAAATTCCCGTCGCTCGACGTGGCAAAACGCCAGTGCAGCTTCGGCGTGCGTGAGGAAGGGGGCGCATGGCAGACCCTCCCCATTGCAAACTGGACAGACAACGCCTCATGGAAACCGTTTGCCAACTCAGGCGACATCGACCTCTCGGCCTTCGAAGGCAAGAAGGTTCAAATCGGATTCCACTACACTTCCGAAAACGGAGCATCAGGCACCTGGGAAGTCACCAACATCCTTATCAAAGGCACCGGCTCCATCACCGTAAAATAAAAAAACGGCAAAGGCCAACCCTTGGAGCTGAAATGACTTCATGATTTGACCGAAACTCTACAGACCGACCGTGCGGCCAGCCCCTCAAAAGGCTATGCCGCACGGTCGGGTTTTATCCCTATATCCCACCAATCCAACCGGCCTGTTTGCCAAATCAAGCCCATAATCAATATATTTTTGCAAAAAATCAGCCTCCACATTTGGCAAATTGAAAATAATGTTTAACTTTGCAGCTACCGTTCAAACCGATCGGTTTGAACGGTAGCTGCCACTTGTGGCAGCTACGAAAAAACTCAGTGAACAATTCATTATCCAATACAAATCACCCACAAAATCACCATTTATGAAGAAGATTTACTCTTTATTAGCTATTGCTGGCATCACAATGTCAATGACAGCGACTGAACAGATGTCAAAAGGTATCGCCCCATTGCGTGCAGCCCTTGAAACAAACACATTCACACTTGAATCCGTAAAGCTGCCTGCTGTTGACAATATTAAAAAAGCCCCTCAGTCACGAGTTGCTATATCTTCAATATCGGAATGCACCGGTATATATGATTACAACGTAGTCATCCCGACACAAACCGGCGACCAAAGCGCGGTATTTACCGGCGAAATAACCCATTTGAGCGGTAACAATGTAATGATCAGCGGTGTGCGCTATGTCGATGTAGAATTTAAAGGTACCGTAGATTTGGCAGCCGGGACTATAACCTGCCCGAGTCAGGAACTACTTGATCTAGGTAGAGACCAACTGTACATGTATAAGGCAGTGGAGGAGCCGGAAGGTTTATATTTGACTGAAGAAGATTTGGTGTTCACCATGAATGCAGACAAGTCTATGACCCTTCCTGACAATGAATACATAATCTATGCCTACAAAAGCAATCCGACCGAAACGGTAATGGCAATGCTGGGAAAAGTAAAATTCACGGTTTCTACCAAGAATGTAAAGGCGGTTGTTGAAGAAAGAGATGTAAACTCAAACAACCAATATATAGACACCTACACCAAATATAACCAATATTTTAACGCAACATTTGACGGGAACAACAACCGCATCGCCCTTGAAGGTTTTATGTTTAATAACGCTATGGCTCAAGGTATGGATGCATCCCCCATCTACATTACTATCAATCCCACTGCAAAGACAGCTGAGATTGCTAGCAACCAGCACTGGTTCACCCTTACCCAGGGGACACAAAGTGCCAGCACCACATTCTTCTGCTTCGACCCTGAAACACAGAATATACTTCCTTCATATCCGTGTACTGTTAACGGCAACAAACTCTCGTGGAGCGGAGATTTTGTATGCGTAGACGAACAGGGCGGTTTTTGGGGATGGTATCGCAACTGCGACATGACACTTCCTTTCGACGTATTCACCGGCGCAGAGGGCGGCATTGAAAATGTTACTGCAACAACCGACGTGAATGCTCCCGTTGAATACTTCAACCTCCAGGGTGTACGCGTGGCTAATCCCGAAGCTGGCCAGCTTGTAATCAAGCGCCAGGGTTCAACCGTAACCAAGATTGTTGTTCGCTGACAATCCGACATCAGGGACTACGGATTATACGAAACGAGATTCCGCCCCCTGATCTGATATAAATTAATTGAAGGCGCTGTGTCACATTTGCGACACAGCGCCTTCCCCATATCTATAAGGCAAGTTGACACCATAACACATACCGGATGGTAATTTCCACTTTTTTTGCTACCTTTGTGTTATGAATGATAATGCAACGACACCGGCAACCGAGAGCGCGGCTATCGAAGCGGCGCTCTATCTGTTTCCTGTGCCTTTGAGCGACACATCGGCAATTGCCGATGTTCTCCCTGAAAGAAACGCACGGTTGCTGCGTGGCATCCGTCACTTCATTGTGGAAAACGTGAGGTCGGCCCGGCGTTTCCTAAAACGGGTTGACCCATCCGTCGACATCAACACCCTGCAGTTCACGGTGCTTGACGAGCACACCGACCCTGCGGAAGTGGCCGCCATGCTGCGACCTCTCAAGCAAGGGGAGCCGATGGGTGTTATTTCCGAAGCCGGCTGTCCGGCCGTGGCCGATCCGGGGGCTGACGCGGTGGCAGTAGCGCAACGCAAAGGATTGAAGGTGGTGCCGCTTACAGGCCCCTCAAGCCTGCTGCTGGCCCTGATGGGTTCGGGATTCAACGGACAAAGCTTTGCCTTCAACGGCTACCTGCCTATCGACGCCCAGAAGCGAACTGCCAAATTCAAGGAAATGGAACGGCGGATAGCACGCGAACGTCAAACGCAAATCTTCATCGAGACCCCCTATCGCAACAACCGCCTGATTGGCGAACTGACACGGACACTGCCCGGCAACATGCTCCTTTGCGTGGCTTCCGACATCACCGGCCAACGGGAATCGATACAGACAATGCCACTTTCGAAATGGGCGAAAGCATCGTATAACTACGATAAGATCCCCACCATCTTCCTACTATATTCATAATTCCAGGAAAATCCATAATAACCAACCCGCGATGGCACGCTACAAAAAACGACCCGGCGCAACAGAAGGGATGCAAGGTCTCTTCGACGATTTGGAAAGCACGCTCTTTCCAGAGGCCGAACGTCTGCCCGTGCATCCGGGCATAGAACAGGCGGCAAAACGTGCCGCCGACATCGGAAACCTCAAACGCCGCGAACTTTTCGGCGATGGCGACACATTCTCGCCGCTAGAAGATATACCTGTAATCGACCGGCTGAAATTCATATCGTTCGGCAGCGGGAGTTCGGGCAACTGCGCATTCATCGGTGATGACACCACCGGGGTGCTTATCGACGCCGGGGTTGACATAGCAAAAGTGGTCGACGAACTTGGCCGCAACGGCATAAAGATGGACGCGGTGAAAGGAATCGTGCTGACCCACGACCACTCCGACCACGTGCGCTACGTCTACGGCCTGGTACGCAAATACCGCCACATGGGCGTTTACTGCACACCACGAACACTCAACGGCATGCTACGCCGACATTGCATCTCAAACCGGATAAAGGATTATCACCGCCCCATCTACAAAGAACATCAGTTCAACATCGGCAACTTCTCACTTCTCGCCTTCGACGTGATGCATGACGGAACCGACAACTGCGGTTTCTTCATCACCCACGGCAACCATTCGATAGCCGTGGCAACCGACCTCGGCTGTGTGTCGGAACGCGCCGACTTCTACATGCGCCAGGCGAACTACCTGATGATTGAGGCAAACTACGACAAAGCAATGCTTGCCGCAGGCCCATATCCCGAATACCTCAAAGCACGCATCCTATCCGACAACGGCCACCTCGACAACGAGGTTACAGCACGCTATCTCGCCGAAATCTACAGCCACTCGCTCCGCAACATATTCCTGTGCCATCTGAGCAAGGACAACAACACTCCCGAAATAGCATTGAAGGCAGTCGAGGATGCCCTGCACGGTGCCGGGGTAGACATCATAGGCGACTGTTCGGGAAGCCCCTATTCGCGCATGGCACCCGTACAACTGCTCGCTCTGCCACGCTTCGATTCGAGCGGGCTGATAACCCTGCGACTGAAATGAACCGAAACAAACCTACAACCCGTCAGAATGCCACCCGACGCCCGGCAGCAGCCTGTTGGGTGGAGGCCATGCGGCTGCGCACCCTCCCGGTTTCCGTGTCAGGGGTGTTGGCAGCCATAGCCCTCGCAATCATCAACCACACATTCCAATGGCTACCGGCAACAATATGCTTCACCTTCGCCGTGCTGGCACAAATTGCCTCGAACTTCGCCAATGAATACTTTGACTATCGCGACGGCCTCGACAGCAAAGGGCGCGTAGGCCCGCGCCGTGGTGTGGCCGAAGGCGATATAACCCCGCGAGCCATGCTCAACGCCACCCTCATCACCCTTGCCACGGCAGCCTTGGTAGGACTGGCCCTCGTCTACTGGGGGGGATGGTGGCTCGTAGCGGCCGGTGTTGTAATTGTGTGCGGCGCCCTGGCTTATTCGGCAGGCCCCTACCCATTGTCGCGCCACGGTCTGGGTGAGGTGGCCGTAATCCTGTTTTTCGGCGTAGCTCCGGTAACCCTCACCTATTGGATTCAGGCCGGAAGCTGTCCGGCCGAAGTGTGGATAACATCGCTTTCAATTGGCCTTATGGGCGCCAACGTGCTGATTGTAAACAATTATCGCGACCGCGAAGAGGATGCAGCCGTCGGCAAACTAACGCTTGCGGTCAAATACGGGCCTAAGGCAGTCACTACCCTCTATCTCATCAACGGCATACTCGCTGCGATTCTTATGTTCCCGATATGGCGCCTTATGCCATATGCATGGGTCGCCCCGTCGCTCTATCTCTACCTCAATTTCTTTCTGTGGGAACGATTACGCAAATTCCACGGCAAGGCTCTCAACCCCCTGCTCGGACAAACCGCCTGCGCCATGTTCCTCTACACCGCCCTGCTCCTTATTGCAGCGATAATGCTAAAATAAAAAACTCTCCGATGACGCTTAACGAACTGAATATAACCAACTTCAAAAACATAGCCGAGGCCAGGATGGAGTTCTCCCCGAAAATCAACTGCCTTCTCGGCAACAACGGGATGGGTAAAAGCAACCTGCTCGACGCCATCCACTACCTCAGTTTCTGCAAAAGCTTCAGCGGCCTGACCGATGCCGCCCTGATGCGGAGAGGGGCGGAGTTCACCACCCTGCGCGGCATCTACACGCGCAAAGGTGCCGACGAAGAACTTTCACTCGGACTGATGCCGGGCAAGCGCAAATCGTTCAAACGCAAGGGGAAGGAATACGAACGCCTCAGCTCACACATAGGCGCGTTCCCGCTGGTGATGATTTCGCCGTCCGACCACGACTTGATTGCCGGGACGGGCGAAGAGCGCCGCCGATTCATCGACATGGTGATTTCGCAAACCGACGCCGCCTATCTCGACCATCTGATCCGCTACGCACGGGCACTGCAACAACGCAACAAGCTGCTGCGCGACCATGTGGCCGACCCGGGGCTTTACATGGCCGTGGAACTGGCAATGAGCCGTTCGGCAGCCTACATAACCCGCGCACGCCAAACCCGCGTGGCCGAACTCACCGAAATTTTCACGGCATTCTATTCCAGGATAGCCTCCGACGGCGAAATCCCGGCCATGCCATTACGCAGCCACCTGGCCGACGATCCCGATTCCCTCCCTATCCTGCTCGACGAAACCAGGCGTCGCGACGAAATTGTAGGCCACACCTCCGTAGGCCCCCATCGCGACGACATCGACCTGCAACTGAACGGCATGCCCGTGCGGCGTGCAGCATCGCAAGGTCAGTGCAAGACATATGTGATAGCCCTGCGCCTTGCCCAATATGAATTCCTGGCACGCGCCACGAAAATGAAACCGTTGCTGCTGCTCGACGACATTTTCGACAAACTGGATGCCACACGTGTTGCAAGGCTGATAGAAATAGCATCCGAACCGATGTTCGGGCAGATTTTCATCACCGACACAAACCGCGACCATCTTGACAGCCTGATTTCAAGTTCTCCCGCCGACCACCGCACATGGATTGTGGCCGACGGGGCATTCACCCCTGCCTCCTGCTAATGAAACGGGTCGAACCAATGTCTATCCGGCAGATTATCGACAAGGTAATCGATTCATCGTCGGCCAAGAGCGAGATGCTGGAACATCGCGCAGCCTTCATGTGGCCTGACATAGTGGGGCCGGGAGTGAACCGCCAGACCATGAGGCGGTATGTGGCAAAAGGTGTGCTGCATGTCTACATAGCCTCCGCCCCGATGAAAACCGAACTGGGCTTCGCACGCAACGCCATAATGAGGCGTATCAACGAAGCCCTGGGCGCCGAAGTGATAACCGAGATCAAGATTCATTGAATCATACGACATCAAAAAATTACACAAAATAAAACAAACATAAAACAATGCCGGCAACAATACAGCTCCCCCCCTGCAACAATCCAAAGGTCCCACAGGCCGGACACCCGTTCCGCCACATAGTCGACGTGCAGACACGTTTCAACGATTTCGACCTTCTCGGCCACCTCAACAACTCGGTCTACCTCCAGTTTATGGACCTGGCCAAAGTCAGCTACTTCGAAGCGGTGACAGGCGCCCCCCTCGACATCAAAGGCCCAGGGGTGGTAATTGTCAACATCAACGTGAACTTCTTCTCACCGGCCTATTTCCGCGAACCGCTCGCTGTGGCAACGGCATGCATCAAAATTTCCCGCCGAAGCTTCATCCTGGAGCAACGGGTTGTGAACCCCCTCACAGGAGATGTGAAATGCGTGGCCGAAACAGTGATGGCATCGTTCGACCCGGCAACTGCAACCTCGCCCGAGCTCGACGCAACATGGGTAGAATCCCTGCGCCGTTACGAAAGCTGAAAGCCGCGGCCACCCCGACCGAATCCGTTTGCCCAATCGCAAGGAAAACGTTAATTTTGCATAGCGGTGTCAAACCAATACCGCAAAACGTAAGCTTATGGATATAGAAACCTCCATGCGTCAGATTCTCGAAGCCGAGAGCAACGCAATCCGCAACATACCATATTCCCCCGACTTCGACCGTGCCGTCGAGCTGATTCTCGAACATGTGCACCGCCGCAGGGGAAAGCTCGTCACCTCAGGCATGGGTAAAGCCGGGCAGATTGCCATGAACATAGCCACAACGTTCAGCAGCACGGGCATACCTGCCGTAAACCTCCACCCCTCCGAAGCCCAGCACGGCGACCTCGGAGTGTTGCAACCCGATGATGTGATGTTGCTGATTTCCAACTCTGGCAAGACACGCGAGATTATAGAACTCGTGTCGCTCGCACGCAACCTCATCCCGACAATCCCTATAATCACCATAACCGGGCATGCCGACAGCGCTTTGGCCGAAATGGCCGATGCCACGCTTTTCACCGGCGGTGCCCCGGAGGTGTGCCCCCTAGGGCTTACCCCCACCACTTCCACCACGCTGATGACAGTGATTGGCGACATCCTTGTAGTCAACGTAATGAACCGCAGCGGCTTCACCATCCGCGACTATGCCCTCCGCCATCACGGAGGCTACCTCGGACACGCCGCCCGCGAAAAATCCTGACCAAAGCCCACCACCCCGCTTATAACTTACAACTTAAAACTTATAACTTAAATCTCCTCCCCCTATGTCGACCTATATACAAGGTGCTGCACCATCAGGCAACCTCCCGAAATTAGAAAACATCCGTGTAGCCATCGTGGCTGCCGAATGGAACGGTCATATAACGTCGCGCCTCACCAAAGGTGCAACCGACCTGTTCGAAAAACAAGGCATACCCGCCGACGACATCGACATTTTCCAGGTGCCGGGCGCGGTAGAACTCACCTACGCCGCCTCACAGCTTATCGAGGCCAGCATGTATGATGCCGTAATCGTGTTCGGCTGCGTAATCCGCGGCGGGACCCCTCACTTCGACTATGTATGCCAAAGCGTCACACAAGGCATAACATCGCTTAATGCAGACTGCGATATCCCTGTGATTTTCGGCGTGCTGACCGTAGACAACGAACAAGATGCAATCGACCGCGCCGGGGGTTCACTCGGCAACAAAGGAACCGAAGCAGCCGAAACAGCCATCAAGATGATTGATTTCACACGCCGCGTAAAAGAATTATAAAAATTCACTAACTTTGCAGTTTAATAAAGCATTTAGAACAGTGAATACAAAGTACATCTTCGTCACCGGCGGCGTGGTTTCCTCCCTCGGGAAAGGCATAATCTCGTCGTCGTTGGCCAATCTGCTGATAGCCCGGGGCTACAGGGTCACGATTCAGAAATTCGACCCCTATATCAACATCGACCCCGGCACGCTCAACCCCTATGAACACGGCGAATGCTATGTAACCGTCGACGGGCATGAGGCCGACCTCGACCTGGGCCACTATGAACGTTTCACCAACATCCGGACAACCCGCGCCAACAATGTGACCACCGGCCGCATCTACCGCAGCGTCATCGACAAGGAACGACGCGGCGACTACCTGGGCAAGACGGTGCAGATTGTACCCCACATCACCGACGAGATAAAACGCAATGTGAAGCAACTGGGCAACACCGGCCGTTTCGACTTCGTAATTACCGAAATAGGCGGGGTGGTAGGCGACATCGAATCGCTCCCATTCCTCGAGGCAGTTAGGCAACTGCGGTGGGAACTCGGACATGACAGTCTGTGCATACACCTCACCTATGTGCCATATATAGCAGCTGCAAAGGAACTCAAAACCAAACCCACCCAGCATTCGGTAAAAAAACTACAGGAACTCGGCATCCAGCCCGACATACTCGTGTTGCGCACCGAACGCGACATAACACCCGAGGCAAGGCGCAAAATCGCCCTGTTCTGCAATGTGGCACCCGATGCCGCAGTGCAGTCAATCGATGTCCCGTCAATCTACCAGGTCCCGGTAAAGATGCACGAACAACACCTCGACGACCTCGTTATCCGTCTGACCGACACCCCTGTGCAACAGGAACCCGACCTTGCCCCATGGCTACGTTTCCTCCACAAAATGGAGAATGCACAAAAAACCGTAACCATAGGCATAGTAGGGAAATATGTCGAGCTACCCGATGCATATAAATCGATAAACGAATCACTATTCCAGGCCGCCACCTACGATGACCGCCGTCTTGACCTGCGGTTCATACATTCGGAAAAGCTCAACGATGACAATGCCGACGAGCTACTATCGCCACTCGACGGCGTAATCGTAGCCCCTGGCTTCGGCCACCGGGGAATCGAAGGGAAATTCGCCGCCCTGAAATGGTGTCGCGAACATGATGTGCCGACTTTCGGGATATGCCTGGGGATGCAATGCATGGTAATCGAGTTCGCACGCAACGTGCTCGGCCTCACGCAAGCCAACTCCACCGAGATGAACCCCACCACACCCGATAATGTAATCGACCTGATGGAAGATCAGAAAAGCATATCGAACATGGGTGGGACAATGCGGTTAGGCGCCTACGACTGCGCGCTGACACCAGGTTCGACACCGGCACAAGCCTATGGCAGACCGACCGTCAGCGAACGCCACCGTCACCGATTCGAATTCAACGACCATTACCGTGCCAGGTTCGAAGAGGCCGGGATGAAATGTGTAGGCGAAAACCCCGACACCCATTTGGTCGAAGTGGTTGAAATCCCCGGTAAACGCTGGTATGTCGGCACCCAGTACCACCCCGAATACTCATCGACAGTACTGAACCCCAACCCGCTGTTTATAAGCTTTGTAAGCGCAGCCATAAAATACCAGGACGATAAAAAAGCCGGCCTTAGGTAAAACATCAGCCGATTAACAACATTAAAACCACGACTTCGAACTCATGGACAAAAACACTATCTACGGCATGCTCATGATGGGGCTTGTAATCTTCGGATTCATGTACCTCAACAAGGGCGACCAGGAAAAAATACAGCAACAGCTCCAGGAGCAGGCCGAACAGCAACAGGCACGCGAAGCCCGCGAGGCAGAGCAATCGCTGATTGTCGACTCCATCTCCCCGGCCGAGCTGGCAGGCATACCGGCTATAATGCGACAAGTAGGCACAACCGCATCCGAAGGTGCCGAATACCCCATCACTTACAGCAACAAAAACGTTGCACTGAGCTACGACGGCGCAACTGTGACCGGGACTGTCCGCGGTGCCGACACGACTCTCACATTCGAAGCCGTGGCCGCATCGCAGTTCGGCGATGACCTGTCGCTCGAAAACCGGCGCACAGCCATAGGCAACCTCCGTTCGGCACTATCCGACGCCGACCGCTACCGTGGGTTCGCACGCCACCTCAACGGCGAAGAGAAGCTTGTAACCCTCAAAAACGACGTCCTGAGCCTTGACATCTCCACCCATGGCGGAAACATCGCTCGCGCAACCCTGCTCGACTATTTCAACTACCTCCCCAAGCCCGGCACCAACGAAATCGACACGACCCATGTCGACGTATGGCAGCTGAACGAGGCGAATTATAACTTTATCCTCACTTCCGCAACACAGCGCTTCGACACCGGCAACTTCTATTTCACACCCGAAGTTGTCAACGACTCCACGGTGATGATGAAACTCGACCTTGGAAAGGGAGCGATGTGGGCACTGCGCTACACCCTCCCGCAAGGATCATATGTAGTGAAGATGGATGTGGTGCAACAGCGCATGGAAAGTGTAATACCCCCAAGCGTGGCCACAGTAGAGATGCAGTGGCACCAGCACATGGGGCGCAACGAGCAGGGACGAGTCTTCGAGGAACGCAACTCCGGCATATACTATAAATATGTGGGCGACACCCCCGACGACATATCTGCACAGGGCGACCACTCCGAAACCCTCAAGCAACGCCTTAAATGGATTGCCTTCAAAAACCAGTTCTTCTCGTCGGTGATGATTCCCCGCACCCACTTCGTGGCTGCCGAAGTCGAATCGAAGGACCTCAAACATGAACCCGGCTTCGTGAAAGACCTCACCGCCAAAACCACCATGGATTATAACTCCACGGCTGAAACACCCGTGAGCATCGACATCTTCATCGGCCCCAACCTCTACCCCCTACTGTCGAAACTCGACAAACAGATCGACCCCGACACAGCCGAGAACCTCGACCTCACACGCCTCATCCCCCTGGGATGGTCGGTGTTCCGTTGGATAAGCACGCTGATAATCATCCCCGTGTTCACATTCCTGAGCCAGTTCATATCCAACTACGGCATCATAATCCTGCTGCTCACAATCTTCATCAAGGTCATCCTCTTCCCGCTGACATACAAAAGCCTTGTGTCGCAGGCAAAAATGCGCCTCCTGGCACCCGAGATAAAGGAAATCAACGAAAAATATCCCGGTCAGGAAAACGCCATGACCCGAAACCAGAAAACCATGGCGCTCTACTCGCGTGCCGGTGCCAGCCCCTTCTCAGGCTGTGTCCCCATGCTGTTGCAGATGCCGATACTCATCGCCATGTTCTGGTTCTTCCCATCATGCATCGAACTCAGGGGTGAATCATTCCTGTGGGCCAAGAACCTCGCCGCACCCGACGTGATTTTCACACTCCCCTTCACCATACCCTGGTTCGGTAACCACGTGAGCCTGTTCTGCCTTCTGATGACCGTGACCAACATCATCTATACACGCATCAACATGCAGAACCAGCCATCGTCAAGCTCGATGCCCGGCATGAAATGGATGATGTACCTCATGCCTGTGATGTTCCTGTTCATATTCAACGACTATGCATCCGGCCTGAGCTACTACTACTTCCTTTCACTGCTCATCACCATCGTGCAGACCTATATTTTCCGTGCATGCGTCAACGAAGACAAGATGCGCGCCCGAATGATGGCCAACGCCGCCAAGCCCAAAAAGAAATCAGGCTTCATGGCACGCCTTGAGGAAGCACAGCGCCAGCAACAGGCAATGCTCCGCGAGCAGCAGAAAAAGAACTCCAAAGGAGGGCGCCGGTAACCGGCGCACCTCCTCCCCTCCGGGGGATACATCCCTGTGCAACATAACCGAAACACCATTCACACCCTATGAAACGACTGCTCAACCTCTGCATAGCCATCATTGCAACAACAATCGGCGCCACAGCCCAGACAAACAATGTTGTCGGTGCGGCACAATTCAACCGCTATGCAGCAGAGAACAAGGCCGTTCCGCCCAGACAGAAGGATGAAAAACGCGTAGTGTTCATAGGCAACTCCATCACCGAATTCTGGAACCACACCCACCCTGAATTCTTCACCCGGAACGGCTACATAAACCGAGGCATCGCGGGGCAGACCTCCTACACTCTGCTGCTACGTTTCCGTGCCGACGCCATCGACCTCGACCCCACGACAATCGTGCTCGGAATCGGGTGCAACGACATCGCCGTCAACGACGGCGCCCCCTACGACGAAGACCGCACCTATGCCAACATCGTAACCATGGCCGAACTTGCCAAGGCACACGGCATCAAAATAGTGCTGACCACCATCCTCCCGGCCGCGTCATTCCCCTGGCGCCCCGAAATTACCGATGCACCCGATAAAATCGAGAACCTCAACAAGCGCATCCGTGCATATGCAACCGCCCACTCAATCCCGTTTGCCGACTATTACACCCCGATGGTACACCCCGGCGACCGCGCCCTCCCCGTCACCTTTTCCGACGACGGCGTACACCCCAACGCCTCCGGCTACACCATAATGGAACCCGTCATCCACTCCATCCTGACAAAACTATGAACGGCCTGGACAAGCGCCATCATTCCGTTTGCAACCTCCTTAGGAGCAGAAACATCTGATTTCAGCCCACCTCCTACATCCCGTTATTCCGCTATTCGAAAAAGGTCATTCCCCTATGCAAAAGCCAGCCACCGATACTCCCGCCATATCCGTTCTAATCCCGGTCTACAACGTCGAGCGGTTCCTGCCGCGCTGCCTCGACTCCGTGCTGGCACAGACCTTCACCGACTTCGAGGTAATCTGTGTCAACGACGCCTCCCCCGACACCTCCGCCGTAATCCTCGCCGCCTACGCCGCATCCGACCCCCGCATCCGCATCATCACCCACCCCTCCAACCTCGGGCCGATGAAAGCCCGGGAAACCGCATATAGCAATGCCACCGGCTCCTATCTCTTTTTTCTCGATGCTGACGACGACCTGCCAAAGAATTCATTGGCCGTCCTGTATGATGCAGCAATAAAGGACAATTCCGAGATTACAGTAGGAAACATGTGCCTGACCAACGATATAGGCAAAAAGACCATACAGGAACGGGCCAAACGGGCAGGCTCGACCTACCTCACCTATCTTGACTCCCTCTTACATTGGAATACCCCGTCGCTATGCGGTTCGTTATTTCACCGTAGATTATTCAGCCAGATAAATCCCCAGGCACTCTCACAGCAATTATTCTCCGAGGACAGATTGTTGCTCGTTGAAATACTGACACGTTGCAAGCCTTCGATAAAACCCGTTTGCAAAACGACCTATATATATCGTCAAAACCCGGAATCCAGCACACACCGTAAATTGACCGAAGCAGATGTGGCATCTCAGTTCAAGGTCCTAGGCATATGCCATGACCTCATAAGCAAGAATGCCCCGTCATTATCATCGGCAAACGACCGTTTTATCGCATTAAGCATATGCGAGTTTGCTGAAAAAGGATTTCGGAAAGAATTTCTTGAGAATATCGATGCACGCACTCGCAAGTTCATAAATTTCACCGAAATGAAACAACTTGTAGGCATAGGGCGTACCCTGCATACACATCTTTGCCTCAATATCCGGCACTATAGCATCCTTGCCCATAAGCTTCATCTTTTACTTTGGAAATCAAAAGGAATTATCTGACATGATACCTGAAAATATAAGCTCCCATATCATTGTGGCAGGCATTGACTACCACGGAAAAGGTGGTGTTTCCACAGTTATATCATGTCAGAAAGATATGATGGAAACTTTCAATTTCCTGAAACTTCAACAACCCGGATGGCGCAAATACGTGCTGCCCTTTGTAGCCGTGCTGAAAGCATTCCGATATCTGCCGACACGCTATAAGATTGTACATATCCATTCCGCCTCATACTCCGACTTCTACCGCAGCGGCATCTTCGTATTACTCTTCAAATTATTCAGAAAAAAAGTCATACTGCACATTCATGGAGCGGAATTTGAGAAATTCCATGCGCACAATCCTCGCTCAGTCAACTATATCTGCCACAAGGCCGATATGTTGGTAACTGTATCGAATTATTTCGTAAACTTCCTGAAACGAGTGAATCTGAACGACAATGTGGCACTTCTGCATAACAGTATTCCCTCTATAATAGCTAAAACGAATAACAACTGCACCCATCCCGATACCATAATATTATCCTATTTCGGTGTTATAACCGGCCGCAAAGGCATATTCGAGGTACTTGAAGCAATCGCAATATGTAAAAACAGGCTGCATACAAATATCGAATTCCATATCGGGGGCAATGGAGAAATTGACCGCATGCATGATACCATCAGCCGCTTAGGACTACAGGATACGGTTATCTACGATGGTTGGTTAGGTGAGAATGAGAAAAAACAGCTCCTTGAGAAATCCGACATATTCATCCATCCGTCCTATTTTGAATCATTCGGAATCTCGATTCTGGAAGCAATCGGCCACGGGATACCGGTCATAACAACCGCCGTAGGGGGCATCACAGACCTAGTAACCGATAGATTTAACGGCATTGTGGTAGAACCGGGGAATGTAGAACAGATTGCAGAAGCCATAATCTACCTTGCAAATCATCCCGAAGAAAGACTTCGCCTCGGGGCGAATGCAAGCAAACATGCCGCAAACTTCTGTCATGAAAAAATTGTAGAAAAATTACAAGATATATACAACACGCTCCTGTAACAGGATATGGCACAAAATGCTTGAATCCGCAAACTCGACCATGCCATTACGGCATAGAGGCAACATCACGGCTGCCCTGCGCTATGGCAATAAATCGTTATCAAGACGATAGATAACCTCATCAACCTCTTTACGGGTTCTCCCTTCCACATCAAGCGAGGGGTTGAACTCCACAAGGTCAAATGACACAACCTTATTACGCCTGAATGCCTCCGATAAAACATTCATTGCTTCATCAAGCATAAGTCCATCAGGTTCTGGCACATCTGTGCCAGGCGCAACCGCAGGGTCTAGCACATCGACGTCGAAACTTATATGAAGGTTCTCAGACCCATTCAAATAGTCAGGATATTCCCTTGACATTTTCAGGTTATCGCCATGCGCATCAATATAAAGGCATTGTGGATTATCAACAGCATTCAGGACACCTGACAACGACCCCCAACTCAAAACATGGTCACCACCGGCGATAAACGGGAAATGACCATGATTTAAAGAATGTGCCACTACATCACGTAACCGACAGCAAGCATGGCAAATCCCGGTTATATACGGCAATAAATCATCTCCGGCAACAGCATAGGCCCACGACTCACAAGGAATGTCGCCCAAATCGTTCCATTTATGCAACCGGGAGGATCCAAACACTATGTCTCGGATTTCCTCCGTGCCACGCTCAACTCCCGAACGTCAGCATCCCAGGTTCATCGGCATCCCTATAAAATCAATTTCCATACCTCGACAATCCGCTAACTATAGATACTCCCGGGGAATATCATTTATCTGCCGCTGCCCTGAAAGGTCTATGCTTTCCCCCATATGAAGCACATTCTCCCCATAAGTCCCTATGAAGAAATCGAAACCGGGCGTAAAAGTCAATTCACCAAAAACTATACCTCGTGATGTGTCATATAGGTCGACACGCACAAACGGGAACGGTTTTGCCAGTTTGTTTGCCAAATTCACCATCTCCTTGAGCCGTTTTGGCTTACGAACAGTTTTCCCACATTGCTGCTTTTCCCAGGGAAGAAGTTCCATATCCAGATTATAGTACTGGTCAAGCCATGTGTGATTTTTAATATCCCGCTCCCCGATAGCATTGATTACGACAGGGCTTCCATTTATACACATAAATTTATAATCATCCAACGGGGCGGCAAAGTCGCCTTCTGCATTTGAAAGGAACTCTTCTATAATCAGCCTTGGTTTTATCCCGGTGTAATGCGGCTGCCCCAGACGTTCGCCATATGGGTCATGCATGCTCTTCGACATGGCATTATAAACTTCAGCAAGGTCACAATCCTTTTTTGAAGAAATAACGCGTACTCCTTCCGAGCCTCCGCTATGACTTGTTTTCACTACACACTGCCGGGGCAAAAGAGCCACAAAATCATCAAACGCCGGAAGTTCGTCAAGTACATGATACACCTTAGGCAAATATTCTTCCAACCCAAGCCCTGCGATATAATCGCGCACCGCGACTTTATCGGTCAGCCTTCTCCATTGGCTGACGTCGGTGGCATATTCCATCCAAAGGAACTTTTCACATAAAGTTTTCGGAGGCCAAAGATTTAACTCTCTCCCGAAATAAAGCTTATGAAGCCTGTTGAAACGACGCAAAGGATGCTTCCTTATCTGTTTCTCCAAACGTTTTTTTACAAAATTTTTAATCGGAGAGGCTATTTTCAAAAGCAATTTGTTATTCTGAATCCAGTAAAAGAGCTGATATTGTAGCATTAGGGATATTTAGACTATGTGCCTGTTGTGCACAGACACCACTTCCATTATTTCACAAAGTTACACATTTTTCATATGACGGGCAAACAGGACAATGCCTATACCTGACAGATAAGCAAATATTCCGCCGACATCATTGTGATGATGCATCATGCATGATTTCCATTCCATAAAAATTTTCAGACACGGCATAAAAGCACTATCTTTGCATACGGAAGTAACCAGCACACCCACTTGTAATGAATTGGTGCAGACCGGCATTATTGCAATGAAAGCAGGCATCGTAACACAACCCTTAAAAAATAATTTCGGTGGAATTATCCAAAATTTCGCCCTGCAGGAGACTCTGCGGGCTTTGGGGCATGAACCGGTAACTATATGTGTTGCCCAAGTTTATGAACCACTCTCGCTTCGAGAACGTATCGCACCCTTTGTGCGCTGGTTAAAATTGATGCCCTACCTTCCGGGGGGCAACATGTGTAACTTTTTCAGAACTGCACATACAGGCCAACGCCGCAATCTATCGGAATTCACCGATACATATATCTCCACCATCTCCATACCAAGATATGCCGTGCCGCCAGGAATCAACGCCTTGATTTGCGGTAGCGACCAAATATGGAGACCGAAGTATAATGCCTGCATCGAGGATATGTATTTCAGGTTCGCCGAAACCGCCGACATTGTGAGAATATCATATGCTGCATCATTCGGCACCGACCGCTGGGAATATTCCGAATCGCAGACTTTGGAGTGTGCCCGTTTAATCGAACTGTTCGATTACGTCTCCGTCAGGGAAAAATCAGGAGCCGAACTATGTCGCAGACACCTTGGGCATCATGCCGAATGGGTGGCAGACCCTGCATTGCTGCTTGACGCAGAACAATATGGCAGGCTCTGCACCAGCATCCCGGTTTCAACCACCCCCTATATCGGCAGCTACCTTCTCGACCCCGACAAATCCAGGCTGAAGATACTATCCGGTTTAAGAAAACATCTACATATCCCGGTACACGATTGCAACCCTGCATCCGCATCCATGGAAGAATGGCTGGCCATGTTCCGCGATGCAGATTTCGTGGTCACCGACTCCTTCCACGGAACCATATTCTCTATAATATTTCGTAAGCCATTTATTACAATCGCCAATCCGGTCAGAGGCAATGCCCGGTTGAAATCATTGTTAGAACCATTAGGACTATATGACCGTATGACTGATTCAACAAATGAGGCCCAAAGAATTGCCGCCGCCCCAATCAATTGGAACACAGTTGAGACGCGTCTTAATGCATTCCGTTCGAAATCAATCAACTTCTTAAAAGAATCCCTGTCAAAACACGATAAGACCAGTCAACCGTGAACCAAATCAAAATCGGGGCAGCACTAAACTATGTCATTATCGGGCTAAACACACTCGTAGGACTGCTATATACCCCCTACATGCTGCGAATGCTGGGACAGAACGACTACGGCCTATATTCGCTCGTGGCATCAGTCATAGCATATCTGACCATTCTCGACTTCGGATTCGGAAACGCCATAATCCGCTACACCGCGAAGTTCCGTGCCGAACGCAAGCAACGCGAGCAATGGGAAATGTTCGGCATGTTCCTAATAGTCTACTCTGTCATAGGGCTGATAGCATTCGCCGGAGGCTTGGCATTATACTACAATGTCGATACCCTTTTCGACCGCACCATGACCGCAGCCGACACATCACAGGCTCGCATAATGATGCTGCTCCTTACCCTTAACCTGCTGGTTACATTCCCACTCAGCATATTCGGTTCCATCATAACTGCATATGAAAACTTTATCTTCCAGCGGGGAGTGAACATAATCCGCATCATATTGTCAACCGCCGTTATGATAGCCATGCTGGCCATCGGGTTCAAAGCTATAGCGCTGGTGGTGGTGCAAACCGTATTCAACATCCTGGTATTGGTCATAAACTATCTCTATTGCCGACGGAAACTACGTATCAAAGTGTGGTTCGGGCGTTTCAACTGGCCGTTTCTCCGCGAAATATCGCTCTATTCATTTTGGATTTTTCTCAATGCAATAATGGACAGGATTTATTGGGGTACCGGCCAGTTTGTGCTCGGCACAACTGCAGGCACGGCAGCAGTTGCGGTTTTTTCCGTAGCAATCCTTCTGCAGCAGATGTATATGACATTCTCCACATCCATCTGCAGCGTCCTTCTTCCGAAAGTCACTGCAATGGTTGCAAATGAAAAATCCGATAAAGAACTCTCCGACCTCTTCATCCGCATGGGACGCTTCCAGTGTATTGTCATGGCATTCGTGCTTTCAGGCTTCATGGTGTTCGGAAACGGGTTCATAAATGTGTGGGCCGGTGCAGAATACCATCAATCATATCTGATTACCTGCATTTTTTTCATCACATTGTTTGTCCCACTGATTCAAAACACAGGCATAACCATCCTCCAGGCTCGGAACCAAATGAAATTCCGCTCACTACTCTACCTTGCCATATCCACGATAAGCCTGGCAATGCAGATTATATTCTCACGCCATTGGGGTGCAATCGGATGTGCCGTAGCCATCGGAGGAGCCCTTATTGCCGGGCAATGGATTATAATGAACATCTATTACGCCAAATCACAACGCCTTAATATAGCACGTTTTTGGCATGATATAGGAAAGATGATGGTAATCCCGGTAATCTTTACAACATCAGGCCTCCTTACATGTCATTTTGTCGACTATACAAAGATTTGCCACCTCATTTTGGGAATGCTTCTGTTTTCAATTATGTATATCCCTGCATTTTGGAAATTCAGCATGAATCAGGACGAACGCCGCACACTGGCAGCCCCTGTAAACGCACTGATCACACGCCTCAAGAAGCATTAGCTATCCTCATCTAACATAGGCCATATGATTGACATAACCAACAAACAAGACTGTGTGGGTTGCAACGCCTGCACCCAACGATGCCCCACCAGCTGCATCTCTATGCAAGAAGATGATGAGGGTTTTCTCTATCCATGCGTCGACCAATCCATGTGCATCCATTGCGGACTATGCGAAAAAGTATGCCCGGTCATACATCAGGCATTGCCAGGCGAACCAATAAATACTTTTGCAGCAAAAAACATGAATGATTCCATAAGAAGGAAATCATCTTCCGGGGGCGTGTTTCATGCCCTGGCCTGCAATGTGATAAATGAAGGGGGAGTCGTGTTCGGTGCACGATTCGACAGTAAATGGGGCGTTGAACACAGTTACACCGAAACCATTTCCGGGCTTGCATTTTTCCAAGGTTCAAAATATGTGCAGAGCAACATTGGAACAGCATATACCGATGCCGAGCGATTTCTCAAAGCCGGACGCAAAGTGCTGTTCTCGGGTACGCCATGCCAACTTGCAGGGCTCAGACTGTTCCTGCGCAAAGACTATGGGAACCTTTTATTATCGGTAGATGTGGCATGCCACGGTGTGCCAAGCCCGGCTGTGTGGCAAGCATACCTGGCAGGACTGCTTGACAAAATCGGGAAACACGGCTCACTCGCCATGGAATCAATTACCAAAATAGATTTCAGGGATATTCGGCACGGGTGGAACGACTACGGGTTCTCAATTTCCGGGAAAAGCAAACCGGGACAGGCCGACAATGTGCTGTTCTATGAACGCAGGGTCAACAACCTGTTCATGCGTGGATTCCTTGCCGACCTCTATCTCCGCCCGTCATGCCATGAGTGCCCTGCCAAATGCGGCAAATCAAAAAGCGACATCACTCTCGCCGATTACTGGGGCATTGACCGGATACATCCGTCGTTCTATGACAAATTAGGTGTATCACTCGTGCTTGCCAATTCAGCTAATGGCCTGGAGGCATTGAGTCAATGTTCACTTACAATGGAAAAATCCAGTTATAACCAGGCAGTCACGGCAAATCCAGCCTTGGTGCGCAATGCCAGGCGTCCGGAACAAGCAGATATTTTCATGCGCTCATTCCAGGAAAAAGGGATACAATGCCTGCCGGCAATTTTATCACGGATGAAACCAAGCCTGCTTACACGGATAATCCGAAAAGCCAGGAGGATGTTTGCCCGCAACCGATAACGTACCACCGGGGAGACAAACACGCTATGCCGTCCCATCACGACACACATCCGCGCTTACGGCCTTGGCAGAAGCCTGTTTCAAGGGCTGCATGGAAAGCGCTACATAGAAAAACACAAGGCAGAAACTCAAAACCCTTATTGAATCATTATAAATGAAAATCAGGAGCATGTCGGCCAGCACAAACAGCTGCACTTGCATTGAAAACGGAATCTGCCTGTTGACCCTCGGCCATAAATCACGCGCAAGCACTGCAATAATCCATATAAGCCCTATTATTCCAAGCTGCACATAAACAAAAAACAGCAATATCTTGGAACCCTGCAAAAGCCATTGGTTGTTTTGTGCGAACCTTGTCGACGACATTACCTGGCCACCCTTGAACTGTCCCACCCCGGCTCCAAGCCACACTCCCCCATTTGTCTCACTTCTAAGCATCGGGGTTACAAGCACAGGCTTTGCAAAACGCGGGATGTCAAGAGTCCACCAGTTTGAAGGGTCGATTTCCATTTCACCGTCCTGCAGCATCCATCCCACCTCTACAAGAAAATCAAGGTCTTCCCCATAGAAATAATTCTGAAAGAATTCTTTTGACAGGACTTTCTCCGGATCTTGGTCGGTTATATCGAAATAGGCTACAGCCAAGCCCACAAAAGCGCAAACAGATATAGGGAATGCCAGTAAAAGACGCATCACCGCCAGACGGTCATATTTGACCAGCAGCAAAAAGTATATTACCAGCATTATGAAGCTGGCCTTGGTCTCATTGAGCAGGGTAGGATATAACAGGAAGATATATTCCTTGTTCCGTTTAAGGCTGTCCCAATAACGGGATGAATCCCAATTGCGTGTAATCAGATAAAACGAGACCAGGTAAATCAGCATCGATGTTATACCTGAAGCACCGAAACCCATCGAACCGCCTCCATGGTCATTGGCACCATACAGCGCAAACTGCCATGTGATGCAGAATGCCTGCAACCATAGCCATATCCGAAGCTGACGGTTAAACGACTTTCGGAAATCATCCGCATACCGGCATGTCAGGAAATATCTCAAAACCGGAACCATAAGCACAAGCCCCACGAAATCACGGCTACCGTTCACAAATGTCGCAACTGAACCATGATTTACAATCAATGAGGAAACCACAGCTATCGCCATATATGACAATGCCACGATTATGTCGCCCCTTTGCCGCAAAGTTGCCAACCCTAGCAAAACAACCAGGCCGTCAAGCAACAGAAACACGGAAGGGCGCAATGGCTCCAAAAACGGCAGAAGTTCATCTGCCACAAAGCCGAATGTCATCGCAATCCAAAAAACTGCAATGAACACACGGTAATATAGCTTATATTTCCCTATCATTTATAAACAACCAAAAGCCATCTCTGCGAGTCATAAACACCCATCATGCGGAAACGCATCTTTTATCTGCGGTGTTTGCCGACGCCTTCTTCACCATAGCCGTAGGTGCGTCGCGGCTTGGTGCCGTTGACAACTACAGATAGTTTACGGAAGCGGTCGGTGGCATGAAGGTTATTGAGGGTGGCTACGTCGTGACGGGTGGTGTAGTTGACACGGCATACGTAGACGGTGGCGTCGCTGATACGCACCAATGCGAATGTGTCGCTCACGATACCTACCGGGGCCGAATCAATTATGATATAGTCATACATACCACGCAGCTTTGCAAACAACTCGTCAACACGCGGGTCGGCAAGGAGTTCCGACGGGTTGGGAGGAACCGGGCCGGAAGTAATCACATCCAAACCGGGCATCACGGCATCACGGCGGATTATGCTCTCAAGCGAAATGCTGTCGCTCGAAATATATTCGGTGAAACCGCGACCGCCTGAAAGGCTGAGATACTCCTGCAACTTGGGCTTGCGTATATCAAGCCCTACCAGTAACACCTTCTTGCCAAGCAAGGCAAAAGAGGATGCAAGGTTTATCGAAATAAATGACTTACCTTCACCGGACGTGGTCGAGGTTACAAGCACCACCTTGTTGCCGTTCCCGCCTAGCATAAACTGAAGGTTGGTTCGGATGAGGCGGAAAAGCTCGGCAGTAGAGGTCGAACCACCTTGCCTTACCACAACCGACTCACCGGTCGTGTCGGCACACATCTCGCCGAGCACAGGCACGGAAGTAAGCCCTGAAAATTCCTCAGAGGAATCAAATTTGTCACGCAACAGACGGCGTAAATACAGGTAACCAGCTGCAAGAAGAATTCCTCCGATGAATGCGATAATAAGCTTCATTGAATTTTTCATGCCGAGCGGTTCGTTGAGCGCATAGGCTTCATCGATAATCTGCCCCTTCATCTGCGAATTGGCAAGCATCATCGAGCTTTGTTCGCGTTGTTTGAGCAGGAACAGATAAAGCTGCTCTTTGATTGTCTGTTGGCGCTTGATGTCGCGGAACTGACGTTCCTGCGTAGGCATATTTCCTAACGCTGCCTGGGCAGCGTTCATCTCCGAGCGGAGTTCTCGCACCTTTACTGATGCGGCCTGATATGCCTTGTCGACTGTTGAAAGCAGGTTTTTTCGCATAGCCTCGATCTGGCGGTCAACCGCCTCCAAGGCCGCATTACCGGCATGGGCATTTTGTGCCAATTCGATACGTTTGAGTATCAGCTCATTATATGCACCGACAAAGCTATCGGTTCCCTGTCCCTGGTTCGAACCGGCCAGTGTGGCCGGCACAAGTTCGTTTTCATTAGCCGGGTCTGACACGAAATCCTTTATCAGCTTCACAATCTGCATCTCGGTTTCTGAAGCCACCAGCGCCTGCTCAATCTGCCCCTTTTTCCCAAACTGGTATTGGGCGTCGGCCTCCAGGTCGACAATGCCATTGTCACGCTTATATTTTTCAATCGAGGATTCCGAAGTCGACAAATCGTCGCTCAACAATGCCAGGCGCGAATCGATGAATTCTATTGTCTTGCGGTTTTTAAGGTTCTTTTCGCCCAAACCACGCAGGTTGTATTGCTCTATAATGGTATTAAGCACTGCTTTGGCATATGCAATACTGGAACTTTCCAACTCCATCAGAATCACATTCGACTTGCGGCTGGCAATATCCACAAACACATCTTTTGCTATATTCTCCGCCGCGTCGTCATAACCGGTGAAACTGATATTTGTCTTTACCGGTTCCCCTGCAGGGAAATCAGGCGTTTTCTCAAGGGAGAACAATCCGTAGGGAGTGTTCACATTCACAGGGAATGCCGCATCTGCAACTTCTGCCACAGTTTTTTTGCGGGCTTTGACAGTCACATCGGCCAGCCCCTTTTCATTTACCGTTACTTTGAACGAAAGCCCGGTGCGGATTGTATCGGGAATCGAAGGGTCGCATTTCAACGCCACCGGGTAACCTGTGAACTGGAACTCGTCACGCAGGAAACCGGTGCGGGTGCGATATGACACATTAAGGCCAAGTTCCTTGGCGACATTTCTGTAGATTGTATGCGATGAAACTGCGAAAACCTCGTCGTCAACGCTGGCACTCGACCCGAAAATCGCGCCTATAGCACCCAGGTCTGGCCCCGCATCCTCCTGCGTAATCAGCAGGTTGGCCTTTACCAGATATTCCGGAGCAGTCCGGTAGCTGTAGAACATTGTCAAGGCTACACATACCACTACACCTATAACAAACACATACCACTTGGATACGCAATATTTGATTATCCCCGAAAAATCAATAAATTCGTTTTTGTCTTGGCCTGTGGGATTCATCTGTCTTAAAGGAAATATGATAACGAGTGACTGGAATGCCGGGATGTTTCTGTATCCCTGCTTTATTTGATTGCAAGCGCGATTATTAGCGACGCGATTACCGATGTGGCGCTCACTATGGTGGAAACCACCTGCATACGGTAGGAATTATTGGTGTCGTAGCGCGAATTGGATTCGCGGGTCGGAGTAGGCGACACCATCACTACGTCGTTTTGCTGAAGATAATAATACGGGGTCGACATTACATCGCTTTTCGTCAGGTCGATATAATGGTATTCGGCCTTACCGTCGTTCTCACGGATAAGAAGCACATTGGTACGGTCGCCGAATTCCGTAAGATGCCCTGCCGCCGCCAAGGCGTCAAGAATCGAGAACCGCTCACCTGGAACCTCCACGCGTCCGGGATTGCGGACTTCGCCAAGCACGTTGACCCCGAAATTAACCAGCTCTACACGCACCATGGGGTCTTTCACCTCCTTGGCTATACGCGTCGTAAGGTTTTCGGTAAGCTGCATGGTGGTAAGCCCTGCAACATGCAGTTTCCCCAATACCGGGAAATTTATATCACCCTCCTTGTTAACCACATAAGTCTGCTGGGTCGGTGTGTGTGACATTTTCAGTTCGCCCTGTTTTGCAGGATTGCTCAACGGCAGGTTGTAGGGAGCCGAAGCCGACGGGACGGTCGAGGTTACAGTAATCATCAGCTCATCCTGCGGACGGATTGTCAGATTGCTCTCTTCCAGCTGGAACTCACCATTGCCGGTGGGCTGGAGGTCCTTAAATACAGTCAGTACAGGCTTCGGCGAGCTGCACGATGCCAGCATAAGTGCCAGCAGGCACATTATGGAGATTGCTTTCTTCATCTTCTTTATTAAAGGCCACCTGAGACATAACACAAGCCTCAAGGCAGCATATTGGTTGGATTGTTACTAAATCATAACGTAACCACCCTGCGTTTTATTATAGGCACCCGGTGCGACGACCAGGGGGCAGCCCCGGAGGTTGTGCCCGTTTTTTTAACAATCTATTAACCTACCGCCTGCACATTCCGCAAAAAATCCTTAACTTTGTATGACAACTAACCGCAGGTGTGCCGTGGCCGCCTCCGACAAACCATAACCATATGCAACAGGTTAAACCAAAAAAAGCTTTGGGGCAGCATTTCCTGACCGACTTGGACGTAGCAGCCCGGATAGCCGCCACACTCGACCCCTACCAGGGCATCCCCGTCGTAGAAGTCGGCCCCGGGATGGGTGTGCTTACACAGTTTCTGCTACCCACACACCCCGACCTGACGGTTGTGGAAATCGACAACGAAAGCGTGGCATGGCTCAAAGCCAACATGCCGGCACTGCAAGGACACATCCTTGAAGAGGACTTCCTGCAACTCGATCTCGGCACACTTTTCCCCGGTCACAGCGAATTCTGCGTAATCGGGAACTACCCCTATAACATCTCGTCGCAAATCTTCTTCCACATCCTGGACTATAAGGACAGGGTGAAATGCTGCTCCGGCATGCTGCAGAAAGAGGTAGCCGAAAGGCTCGCTGCCCCTCCGGGCACAAAAGCCAGGGGCATTCTGAGCGTGCTTTTGCAGGCATGGTATGACGTCGACTATCTGTTCACCGTCGACGAACATGTGTTCAACCCGCCTCCAAAGGTCAAATCAGGCGTGGTGCGCCTCACACGCAATGCCGTGACAGAACTTGGATGCGACCCGGCCCTGTTCAAGACCGTGGTGAAAACAACCTTCGGCCAACGGCGCAAAACCATACGCAACTCCATAAAATCACTCCTGCCACCCGGCTGCCCCGCACCCGACAACGCCCTGATGGCAATGCGCCCCGAGCAGCTCTCGGTAGCGCAATTTATCGAATTGACCAACCTGCTGGCTTCCATGCGATAAGACACATCCGTCGATGAAAGAATTCAACGAGGAATATCTCAACCACATAAAACAGATAATCGCCGACCGCGACGACGAGAAAGCCCGCGCCATTCTCTCCGACCTCCACCCGGCCGACATCGCAGAGCTTTACAACGACCTGGAGCTTGACGATGCAGAATACCTAAACCGCCTCCTCGACGGCGACAAGGCTGCCGACGTGCTCATGGAACTTGACGAGGACGACCGCCGCAAACTCCTCAGCGAGATGGAGCCGGAGGATATCGCCCGCAAATATGTCGACCACCTCGACTCCGACGAAGCCGTCGACCTTATTCAGGAACTCGACGAAGAGGACCGCGACGAGGTGCTGTCACATATCGACGACGTAGAGCAGGCGGGCGACATTATCGACCTCCTCAAATATGAAGAGGACACCGCAGGCGGACTCATGGGTACCGAAATGCTCGTGGTCAACGAAAACTGGAGCATGCCCGAATGCATCAAGCAGCTAAGGATGCAGGCCGAGGATATGGACGAGATTTATTATGTCTATGTGGTCGACAACGACGACCGCCTGCGCGGCACGCTCCCCCTGAAAGAACTCATCACCCACCCCTCAGTCTCCAAAATCAAGAACGTGATGGAGACCGACCCCGTGGCAGTGAAAACCGACACACCGCTCGACGAAGTGGCCATCGACTTCGAGAAATACGACCTTGTGGCAATGCCGGTAATCGACTCAATCGGACGCCTCGTAGGCCACATAACGGTCGACGACGTGATGGACCGCGTGCGCGAATCGTCCGAACGCGACTATCAGCTGGCATCAGGTCTTTCGCAAGACGTCGAATCCGACGACACCCTGTGGCGTCAGACCAAGGCTCGCCTGCCATGGCTCCTGATGGGAATCGTAGGCGGCATAGGCAATTCGCTGATACTCGGAAACTTCGAGCAAGGATTCGTCACCAACCCCGCCATGGCTCTATTCATCCCGATGATTGGCGGCACCGGAGGCAACGTCGGCATCCAGTCGTCGGCAATCGTTGTGCAGGGTCTGGCCAACGGCTCACTCGACTTAAAGGAATCAGGGCGTCAAATCCTGAAAGAGGTCGGCGTAGGCTTCATCAACGGGTTGATAATCTCCCTGCTGGTGTTCATCTACAACGCCTTCCAGCTAGCGCCCTGGAATCCCACCACACTTGCCGTTTCACTCTCCCTGATGGCCGTGGTGCTTTTCGCCTCTATTTTCGGCACATTCGTGCCGCTCACACTCGAGCGCTTCAAAATCGACCCCGCCCTTGCCACCGGCCCCTTCATCTCCATAACCAACGACATCATAGGCATGATGATCTACATGCTCATATCCTCATGGCTAATGAGCGTGCTGGTGTAGCAAGTTGCAAGTTATAAGTCGTAAGTTGTAAGTTATAAGTTGTAAATTGCAATCGGGAAATCCCGCCATACAGCCGGGTTCCGACATCCCATGCAAATCCCACTCCGTTTTTTAACTTACCACTCTACAACTGATAAAAACTGACAACTTATAACTTGCTACTGACAACTTACGACTTATAACTTACGACTTATAACTTACGACTTATAACTTAAAACTTACAACTTACGACTTACAACTTAAAAACTGCATTGTCTACCGAACTATACGTCATATTATTCACCATAGCCGCCATGATTGTGGGGCTGCTGGTCAAGCCACGCGAACGGGGTCAAGCCGAAACCTCGTTCTGCACAGGCACACTCGACCGTGATGTAGACAACACCCCGCGAATCGAATTCCGCTGCCTCGACAACGGCGACATAATCCTGCGGCGATGCGGCCTGCACAGCCTTACCGAATCGGCCACAGTGGCACTTGCCATAACCCGCATAGGCTTCGACCTTGAAATCGAGGAACGCATAACCCCGGGCAATCCAGGCGACACACCCGTTGAACGTGCCACATTCCTGATCAAAGGACTCTCCAGCGAACGCTACCATATCCGCTACAACTCCTCTGCATTCTCTACATTCATAGCCACAACGCTCCCCAACCGCCCGGGTATAAATTTCACCAGGCTTTTTCCTGCCTGACAGCGGAAAAAACATCGCCCTACGGCAATCTTAACAATAATTAACTATCGGGGGGGTAAATCGCCACACTTTCCATAATTTTGCAGTGAAGTCACGATGACTTCTGTGACAAATAGAAGCCATCCCCGGCTTCCCAAACCCCGCAAAACATGCAGTGGCTCGCAATCATTATCATCACCCTATCAATAAGCCTTATCGCAACCGCCGAATAACCGGCATACGGGAAACCCCTTAACCTCTGAAATTGTTATCCAATAACAAACCGACGAAGGCGAGGGAAAAATGAAACTGCCACATTTTCACAGACACACCGGCAACAATGACACGGCCGGCCACATCAAGGACACGGTTCTCGATGCGGCACATATCGCCATACTCGCCCTCTCCGTAATGCTCATCGTGTTCATCTCCTACGACACATTCAATAACATCCCGTTTCTTGAAAACCGGGCATACATGACATTCCAACTGACCGTATGCCTTGTTTTCATAACCGACTTCTTCCTTGAACTTGCGCTGACCCCTCACGGCCGACGGAAGGCATACATCCGCACCCGGTGGCTCTTCCTCGTAATGTCAGTCCCCTACCTTAACATTATCGACAGCTACGACATGCAGCTGTCGCCCGACGCCCTCTATTTCATACGCTTCATCCCGCTGGCACGCGGGGCACTCGCCCTGGTAATCGTGCTTGACTACATCGCCTCCAACCGCATTACCGGCATATTCGTCAGCTACGTCTCCATCCTGCTCCTCACCACATATTTTGCCGCCTTGATTTTCTATGAACGGGAGCATCCCGTCAACCCCCATATCGGCAGTTACTGGAACGCCTTCATCTGGTGCTCGCTCCAGACAACAACCCTCGGAAGCCCGGTGGCACCCATAACCGTGGCGGGCAAAATCATATCGGTAATCCTTTCGTTCATGGGGGTGATAATGTATCCGCTATTCACCGTATATATAGGAAGCATCATCGTTGACCGCACAAATGTGTTAAATTTTATAAAAAAGACATCTTCCAGTGTTAAATCAACCGATTCCTCAGCCGACAGCTCCCCGCCCGACAGCGATAATGTTGCGGATTCGGAATAAAAACCGTAAATTTGCATCAGTTATCGGAGGAAGCTGCAAGGCTTCCTCTATTTCTTTATGTAACATCGGTTCTATAACCCCGCATAATTTATGATTGACAAAGCACTGCTGACCCGTTCGGTAGAAAAAGCCATCGAAAACACCGACCTGTTTATTGTCGACATCAAGGTAAGCCCGCAAAACAACATCGTTGTGGAGCTTGACTCACCCACAAGCATCGACATCGACACCTGTGCCGCCGTTACACGTGCAATCGAAAAGGATTTCGACCGCGATACCGAGGATTACGAACTCGAAGTCGGTTCCGCCGGGCTTACATCACCCTTCAAAGTGCGCGGGCAATACCTCAAAAACATTGGTAACGACATCGAAATCCTCACCCGCGACGGACGCAAGCTCCACGCGGTGCTGACCGCTGTGGCCGACGACAACTTCACATTCGAATACCCCGTCAAATACAAAGAGCCCGGTGCAAAACGCCCCACTACAGTGATGGAATCGGAAACGCTGCCATTCAGCGAGGCAAAATCGGTGAAATACATGATTTCATTCAAATAAGTAAACAACAAAAAAATATACACGACTCAGACTATGGCTAAGAAAGAGGAAACACCCAACATGGTGGAACGGTTTGCCGAATTCAAAGAACTAAAGAACATCGACAAAACCACTATGATCAGCGTGCTTGAGGAATCATTCCGCAACGTGCTGGCCAAAATGTTCGGTACTGACGAAAACCTCGACGTGATTATGAACCCCGACAAGGGCGACGTCCAGATTTTCCAAAACCTCGAAGTGGTGCCCGACGGGGAGGTTGCCAACCCCAACCTCCAGATTTCACTTTCAGACGCACGCGCCGACGACGACCCCGAAGTGGAAATCGGCGAAGAGCACACTAAGGAAATCATATTTGCCAATTTCGGCCGACGCGCAATCCTCACACTCCGGCAGACCCTGCAATCGAAAATCCTCGAACTGCAGAAAGAAGCCGTATATGCCAAGTTCAAGGACCTCGAAGGGGAACTCATCACAGGCGAAGTATATCAGACATGGTCGCGTGAGACCCTCCTCCTCGACGACGATAAGAACGAGCTCCTCCTGCCTAAGAACCAGTCCATCCCGGGCGACTTCTTCCGCAAAGGGGAAACAGTGCGTGCGGTAATCGCCAATGTCGACAACGCCAACAACAACCCGAAAATCACCGTGTCGCGCACAAACGAGAACTTCCTGCGCAGGCTGTTCGAAATCGAAGTGCCCGAAATCCACGACGGCCTCATCAACATACGCGCCGTTGCCCGCATCCCGGGCGAACGCGCCAAAATAGCAGTGGAGAGCTACGATGACCGAATCGACCCCGTAGGCGCATGCGTAGGTGTCAAAGGCTCCCGTATCCACGGCATCGTGCGCGAACTCCGCAACGAAAACATCGACGTAATCAACTACACATCCAACCCCACCCTCTTCATCCAGCGAGCACTCTCACCCGCAAAGATTTCATCAATCCGAATCGACGAAGAGGAAAAGAAAGCCGAGGTGTTCCTCAAACCCGACCAGGTCTCACTCGCTATCGGCAAAGGCGGTCTGAACATCAAACTTGCCTCGATGCTCACAGGCTTTGTAATCGATGTTTACCGCGATACCGACGAAACCTTCGAAGAAGACATCTACCTCGATGAATTCAAAGATGAAATCGAGGAATGGATTATCGACGCCCTCAAGGATATGGGCTGTGTCACGGCCAAGAGCGTACTTAACACCCCGCGTGCCGACCTCATCAACAAAGCCGACCTCGAAGAGGAAACCGTCGACAACGTGCTCGACATCCTCCGTGCCGAATTCGACGACACTGACGAAACCTCCTCGACCCAGGCTTCCGCACCACAGACTGATGCCGTTACCGAGGAACAGGCTCCCGAAGCAGAAGCCACTGCCAATGAAGCCGAGGAAGACATCCCTGCCGAGGAACAACCCGAACCCGAACAGTAAAAAAAACGGGCTGCCAGCCCCATGCCATCCCCTCTCTACCCAACCATTTTAAGCAATCACACAAACTCACTTCATGGCGAGAATCAAAATAAGTAAAGTAGCAAAAGATCTCAACGTGGCTCTCCCCACGGTGGTCGAATTCCTGCGCGGCAAAAACATCACCGTCGACGACAATCCCAACGCACGAATCGAGGAGGAAGTCGTCAGCCTGTTGGTCAACGCGTTCAAAAGCGACAAAGACCAGAAAAGCAAGTCGCAGCAACTCTCAACCGACCGTGCACGCGACCGCGAAAAATCAAAACCCGCGCCTCGCGAAGTCGAGGAAATTTCGCTCAAAGCGGAACTTAACAAGCCCCGCATCCTCGGCACAATCGAGCTTGACAAGCATGGGAACCCGGTACGCAAACCTGCACCCGTAAAAGAAGCACCCGCACCCGAAGCCATGGAGGAGAAACCAACCCCTGCACCGGCACAGGCTCCGGCAGAAACCCCGAAACAAACCGAGGAAAAGCCGGAACCAGTAAATCCTGTGGCCGCACCGGAGCCTGAAAAGCCCCAGCCAGCAGTTGCAAAGCAGCCGGAAGAGCCTAAAGCAGAGCCCGCAAAAACCGCCCCTGCAAACGCCGACAAGCCGCAGCAACCAAAAGCCCAGCACCAGGCACCGGCCAACGAACACAAGCCGAAACAGGAGCAAAACCAAAAGCCGGCCCAACCGGCACCCGCTGCAACAGCACCGGCAAAGGCTGAAAAACCGGCCGCACCGGCCGAGAAAGCCGACAAAGAAGAGATATTCACCGTAGGGCGTCCTCAGAACATGCCTACAATCAACGTTGTAGGCAAAATAGACCTCTCTGCCATCAACCAGTCAACCCGCCCCAAAAAGAAAACAAAAGAGGAGCGGCGAAACGAACGCATAGCAAAAGCTGCTGCCGACAACAACCGTGGCGGAAGCGGTGACGCAAACTCGGGCGACCGCAAAAAGCGCAAACGCATCGGCGGCAAGGAGAAAATCGACATTGAAAAGACCTCGGGCCAGCAACAGCCGGGTTCGCAGGGCGGAGGTTCACGCCGCAACGAACGAGGTGGAGGTGGCGGAGGCAAAGGCGACCGCAACCGCCGCGGAGGCCACAGCAACCACAACGAGGTAAACGAAGAGGACGTGCAGAAGCAGGTGAAAGAAGTGCTCGCACGCCTCACCACCAAAGATAAAGGCCAGAAACGCGGCGTGAAATGGCGCAAGGAAAAACGCGAAGCCCTGGCCGAACGCGAACGCGAGGCCGCAGAAGTTGCAGCAGCCGAAAGCCGCACCCTGAAACTGACCGAATTCGTAACCGCCAACGACCTCGCATCGATGATGGATGTACCCATCAACAAGGTCATCGGCACATGCATGAACCTCGGGGTAATGGTGTCAATCAACCAGCGCCTCGATGCCGAAACCATCAACATCGTTGCCGAGGAATTCGGATTCAAAACCGAATTCGTTTCGGCAGAAGTGGTCGAAGCAATCACACAGGAGGAGGATAAGGAATCTGACCTCGTGTCACGTCCGCCTATCGTAACCGTGATGGGGCACGTTGACCACGGTAAGACATCGTTGCTCGACTATATCCGCAAAGCCAACGTAATCGCCGGGGAAGCTGGCGGTATAACCCAGCACATCGGCGCCTACAACGTAAAACTGTCCGACGGCCGCCATATAACATTCCTCGACACCCCCGGTCACGAGGCGTTCACTGCCATGCGTGCACGCGGTGCGAAGGTAACCGACATCTGTATCATCATCGTTGCCGCTGACGACGACGTGATGCCGCAAACCGTCGAAGCAATCAACCATGCATCGGCAGCCGGTGTACCCATAGTGTTCGCCATCAACAAAATAGACAAGCCCACAGCAAACCCCGACAAGATAAAGGAACAGCTGGCGGCCATGAACTACCTTGTCGAAGACTGGGGCGGTAAATACCAATCCCAGGATATTTCGGCAAAGCAAGGTCTAGGTGTGGAAGAACTCCTCGAAAAGGTGCTTCTCGAAGCCGAAATGCTCGACCTCAAGGCCAACCCCGACCGCAATGCGACAGGTTCCATTATCGAATCATCGCTCGACAAAGGCCGTGGCTACGTTGCCACCGTACTTGTGCAGAACGGCACCCTCCGTGTAGGCGACATCATACTTGCCGGAACACATTATGGCAAAATCAAAGCCATGTTCAACGAGCGCAACCAGCGCATCAAACAGGCAGGCCCTGCCGAACCGGCCCTGATTCTCGGCCTTAACGGCGCCCCCACCGCAGGCGATACATTCAACGTGCTTGACTCCGAACAGGAGGCCCGTGAAATAGCCAACAAACGCCAACAGCTGCAACGCGAACTCGGCATGCGCACATCCAAGCGACTCACACTCGATGATATCGCACGCCGTCAGGCTCTCGGCTCCTTCCAGGAACTCAACATCATCGTCAAAGGCGACGTCGACGGTTCCATCGAGGCTCTCAGCGACTCGCTTATCAAGCTCTCCACCCCCGAAGTGCAAGTCAACGTGCTCCACAAGGCGGTCGGCGAGATTTCCGAAAGCGATGTCACACTGGCAGCTGCATCCGACGCCATTATCATAGGGTTCCAGGTGCGCCCGTCGCAGGCAGCACGCCGCGAAGCCGAGCGTGAAGGGGTCGAAATCCGCCTCTACTCTGTAATCTACCAGGCTATAGAAGAAGTTAAAGACGCCATGGCAGGCATGCTTGCACCGGAAGTACGCGAGGAAATCACCGGCACGGCCGAAGTGCTCGAAACTTTCAAGATTTCGAAAGTCGGCACCATCGCCGGAGCCATTGTGCGCGAAGGCAAAATCAAACGTTCCAACAAAGTGCGCCTCATCCGCGAAGGCATTGTGCGCTACACAGGCGAACTCGGCTCGCTCAAACGCTTCAAGGATGATGCCAAGGAAGTTGTGGCCGGACTCGATTGCGGTTTGGCAATCCAGGGCTACAACGACATCCAGGCAGGCGACATCATCGAAGGCTTCGAAGAAATCGAAGTGGCACGCGCCCTTTGATATCGATACGATAACCCGGCGACGTATCTATCACTGCCTTCACACAACAGGATGCCGACAGTCCATGTCAATATAGGATCCAATCTCGGCAACAGCCGCTCACAGATTGAGCTGGCTGTTGCCGGGATTTCATTTTTAGCAACAGGCGAATTACGCCGCTCATCATTTATCGAAAGCGAGCCATGGGGTTTTTCATCGCCTAACAAATTCCTCAACCTCGGCATCGAATTTGAAAGCACCACACCGCCGGAAGCCCTGCTCGGCTACCTGCTCGAATTGCAGAACTCCATCTCGGCAGCGCCGCACCGCACACACAACGGCACCTATGCCGACCGCCTTATCGACATTGACCTGATATATTACGGAAACCTGACAATAAACACACCCGCCCTGGTTTTGCCCCATCCGCGCCTACACATGCGCGAATTCGTTCTGACCCCCATCAACGAACTATCGCCCGGCTGGCTGCACCCCGTCCTGAAGCTCACGCCAGCCCAGATGCTCGCCCAGCTCCCTCCCAACTAAAAACCTATAACCTATAACTTAAAACTTACAACTTAAAACTTAAAACTTACGACTTACAACTTAAGTCCCCTGAATCTCAGCCGACAACATGCGGTGTCCCCAACGGCAGAAAATACATTTTTTCTTCTCGCAATATTCCCTTCTCAATTCAACCAAAGCCTGCGAGGCAAATGCGCTCCCACACTCAACCCCTGCCTCCCCAAACAATCTGACCACGGAATTATTCTCGGCAGGAATGTCATGCAGTAACTCCAGACACCTGTTCATCCCATCGAAATCACCCCTCCCCACTGCCCTGGCATGAAGCAACGGCAATGCTACATTAATCAGCAACGAATCAACCGATCCCCGGCTTAAAGCCCTGGGGGAACAACCTCCTTTCGAACCAAAAGTGAAATGATTCGTCCAAAAACCGGTAAGTTGCACATCCAGCACACGGCGCATCTCATCCAACGAACCTGCATCGGCAAGGTCACCCATAAGGTAGAACCCGGCATGTATGCGCTGTGCAAGCAATGCCAAACGCCTATGAGGGAAATTCTGAGGCCGGGTCCGCGCCATTTTCCACGACAGCGCAGGCTTTTTCAACCCGAATTTAATGGTAGCAAACCCATATTCCGTCCGCAACCTTGTCACATAGGGTTCCTCATCGGCAACAGGTTCTGGAATCAGGCCGGCCTGGCCGAATACAAGCGCCTCGGTGGTCAGCAAGTCATCATGATGCTTATGCAGGAATGCCAAAGGCAGGCTGCGCGCAAGCATTTCAAAAGGCTCACCGTTAAGCCCGAATCCCAAGGCACGCGCCAATGTAATATAAGCTGCCCCCTCCCAATGTCCGCCGGTCGCCTTCACAACCGCCTGCACCCTTTCACTTTTCCTGTATAACCTCTCGGCTGCCAATGCTGTCAGCCAGTCAGTAACATAAATCCTTTCCAGGCTTTTCAAAACGCGCTGGCACGGCAATGCCCTGGCGGCATGCTCCAACAGCATGTTGCAACGTTTGGCAGCTTCAGGCGTGCACCTCATCACAACCTGCGGGATAACCGACCCGTCCTTACGCATAACCGGCGCATCGTCAAACTGCACCACATGCAATATTACCGAATCATAAGCCGGATCATCCTGATGGTGATGGCGGAACCAGTCAGATGCCCTTACATGGATTTCGACATTCCCCACCCATGTCTCCTCACCGATTTCAACCGTGGCATTAAAAAAATCAGGACCGGCATCGTTATTGAGCAAACCCTGGTCGACCACACAGACCCGACGACCGTCAACAGTGGTCATCCCCTGCCGCAAACCAAGCCTGTGCTGCCACACGAATTGCATCAACCGCTCCATCTCAAACCATCGATTTCACAATATTATATCTTGGGAATTATCTCATGGAATTAGCCTGCAAACAACATCTTGCACGTCACCTCACACCTTCCCCCCGTCACAAAGGACTATAACGCAAAGATAGCGGAAAATCCGGGACTTATCGTCATGTACAAATAAAAAAAAGCAGATGCCTTAGCACCTGCTTTCTGCTTTTGTTGTCGGGGTGACTAGACTCGAACTAGCGACCTCACGCCCCCCAGACGCGTACTCTAACCAACTGAGCTACACCCCGAATTACTTGAGAGTGGTTACCGGCAATGATTCCTTTTCAGATTCACGCGCCCTCCGGCGCTTCCCGGCATCCGTCTCTGCCTCAAAAGCGATGCAAAGGTAGGCACTTTTTTCTTTCCCACCAAATTTTACCCCAACTTTTTTATTACAAATTTTTCAGATGCTTAATTTCAAGCTTTTACAACCTATGCCTGAGAACATGGCAGCCATCCACACATCCCGAATCCAATTTCATGGTTCGCTCCTTACAGCCGCCACGAATTCGGAGTAGTCACGGGGCAAGTGACTGTTGCCGACACGCAAATATTTTCGTATTTTTGCAACATGGGATTCGCCTGGATGCGAAACCATCCGCCCAAACAAAATCAAACACACCTGCCATGATTAAAATAGGAATCCTCGGAGCCGAAACCACTGCCGCCGGGGAACTTATACGGATACTTATCAACCACCCGGATATAGAGCTGAAAACCGCCGCATCCGAATCGGAAGCCGGCCGGCACATATCCGACATACACCGCGGCCTGACAGGCGACACCGACCTGCAAGCCTCGTCGACATTGCTGCCCGAAGGGCATGACGCCGTGTTCCTATGCGGCGAACCATGGATGGCGATGCAATGGATGCAACTCAACGCTGACAAACCGGAAATGTCCGACCTTCGCATAATCGACCTCACAGGGGCCTTCCGCGATGGTTCGCACAACATGGTTTACGGCTTCCCCGAATATAACCGCAAAGCAATGGTGAGGGGTGCCAGACGTGCATCAATCCCTTCGCCCGCAGCCATTGCTGTGGAGACCGCACTGTTCCCGCTTGCCAAAAACCTTCTGCTTGACGGTGCTGTCAATGCAACCGTAAGTATAGCCGCAACCGAAAACTTCAACAATTCCCAATCCGCTGCAAGCCGGGACGGTTCCCCAAGTTACACCGACCGTGGCACATCAACCCGTCTCGACCCTATAGCACCTCAGGAAAACCGCCCTGACGGGGATGCCATAGCACGTGAAATCACCACAGCCTTACAAAGCATCCAACCAACCTTCGGCGGCTCTATGTCGCTACGCCTGAGCCGCGACGGAGCCTTGTCGCGCGGGGTGACCGCGGTTATCGAATCCCAATGCGGGGTAGCGGTCAGCGAACTGCAACGACTGTATAACGACGCTTACGACGATCATAATTTCACCTATCTCGTCTCCGACGTGCCCACTATAGCCGACGTGGCAAACACCAACAAATGCCTGCTGCACATCGACTATGCCGCATCTAACGGCACGGGCCTCCCCTCTCTGCGCATAACATCGGTTATCGACAACCTTCTCAAAGGTTCTGCCGGCACCGCCGTGCACTGCATGAACCTGCTCTTCGGCCTTTCGGAACGCACCGGCCTCTCCTTGAAAGCCTCGGCATTCTGACCAGGTCAGTGTATCGATTGTTACCGCACCACCGCTGATTCCTAAGAAACAGGGAAATAAAAAACGGCGCTGTGTCAAAATCTCAGACTTTGACACAGCGCCTTACTTTTTGCCCGGATGTAGAGGGTGATGTCAGTATGGTTCAGATGGCATACAAAATGCTAAGTAAGTCGTGGAAATTATTTTATATTGTCTGAGAGCATACTTTCAGTCGATTTTTGTCCGAAGATGAAGGAGTGTAGCGAGCTACACGACTGAAGATGAGGATAAAAAACGGCAAAAGGATGCCGCAGAGAATCTAAAGCCGGATTATAGGTTTTATGCGTAATAATTTTCATGACTTACTTATGACCGCCCTGAAAAATCCGAATCGCGGAGCTTGGCATATGCACGGAGGTATTTACGCATGGTCGACAGCATTTCACGGGTTTCCTGAAGCATATTCAGGTACACATAAAGCACGCTTATCGCATCGGCATCGCCGTCGCGCAACTGCACATGGAGCTGGTGGTAGGTGTCGGATACCATATCCTTTATCTCCTCACAACGGCGCCTCAATGCAGACACAACATCGGTCTGCTCGCCGTCAATCATCTGCAACGTGTCATTGAACAGAGTGGCAACCTTTGACCTTATTGACTCGAAATCCGCCACATAACGCGTCGGGAGCGGAAGGAAGTTGTTTTCAACATGCTCCTTGCAGATTTCGCTGATACGGCGCAGGTTATACAATATCGACATACAACAGTTATTGCCCAGATGGAACCAAGCGCTTTTCTCGATGGCCACCTCCCGGTTAGCCTGCCGCAGGCATAGTGTCTCCTTACGGCGCGAACTTTTCAAAACATCCTTCTGCTTTATCAAGGCGCGGTCAGCCTTGTCGAGAGTCTTCACATCATCCCTGACAAACGCACCGGTCACATTGCTGTAGCTGTTACCGGCAAAGGAGATGAACCGGCGTTGCTGGTCGGATATATACATCAGCAACAACGGCCACACCTGCGACTGATCCTTGGTAGCAAGAATGGTCTGAAACAGCGTATCGCCCGAATCGGCCTTGCTCTTTGCGCGGAAACGCTTGTTGCTGCGAATGATTATCCCGACCGTTATCAATGCCATGGCAAACATCACCCAATGCCCCCCGTAATGCATGACCAGCACAATCACACCTGCACCGATAAACGCCACACCTGCCGTCAGGAACCATCCGCCGATAACCGATATGACGCCGGTTATACGGAACACCGCGCTTTCACGCCCCCACGCACGGTCAGCCAGCGATGTACCCATGGCAACCATAAAGGTGACAAACGTGGTTGAAAGGGGAAGCTTCAGCGATGTGCCGAGGGCGATTAAGGCACCCGCAAGCACCAGGTTCACAGAACCTCGAATCAAGTCGAATGCCGCCCCTTGATCCATGATGGTGTCATCTACATTAAACCGACGGTGGAACCATGCCCTGACGCGCAACGGGGTGACACGCCGCACCCACGCCATCAGCGACAGCGACCATCGTACAACCCGACGTGCTATGCGCGACGACCCGAACATCTCGTCACCCACGTTCTGGCTCCCAAGCCCGATTTCGGTCTGTGCCACCCTGCGCGCTTTCTTTGACGTTGCAAGCGACACCACCATAATCAGACCTGCCCCGATTAGGAAATAGAGCGGGGTGTCGGAGGGGCCGTTCAGCGACCCCATAAGGAAGCCAGAGGCATCGCCGCCACCATTGGCCACATAATCCTTATACGAGGCAAGCCCCGTGAGCGGCACACCGATAAAGTTCACCAGGTCATTCCCGGCAAACGCCATAGCCAGGGCAAACGTGCCCATAAGCACTATCACTTTCAACACATTCACGCCCAATGCATGCAGCAGCTGCATCAGCAGGGTGAACCCGACGAAACAGCAACCCACAATAAGGAGTGTGTTCTCATTAATCCACCCCTTTACCCCGGGGGTCATAAACGTCAAGTCCTTTGCACCCTTGATGAGCAGGAAGTATATGATGGCAGTGGCACACAGCCCGCCGAAAATCCCGATTTTCCATTTAAGCCTGCTGCGGTAGTTAAACGAAAACACCATTCGCGAAACGAACTGCACCAATGTGCCGAACACAAACGCTATAGCCACCGACAGGAAGATGCCGATAATAACCGACAAAGCCTTCTCGGTGTTCAACAAGTCGTCAAAACCAAGCCCTGTGGTGTCACCGGCCATCTTTATAAGCGACACTACAAACGTGGCACCAAGCAGCTCGAAAACCATCGAAACGGTTGTCGACGTAGGCATCCCCAAGGAGTTGAACATGTCGAGAAGGATGATATCGGTCACCATCACCGCCATAAAGATGCATATGAGGTCATAGAACGAAAAATGCTCCGGCCTGAAAATCCCGTGCCGGGCAATATCCATCATCCCGTTACTCATAGCCGCACCGATAAAGACCCCTATCGAGGCTACAATAAGAACACGCTTGAACGATGCGGCCTTCGACCCTATGGCTGAATTAAGAAAATTTACAGCGTCGTTGCTTACTCCGACGGAGAGGTCGAAAACCGCCAGGAGGAACAAAAACACGACGACACATAGAAACAGAATATCCATAAATTACCTTGTGTTTTTATAACACAAAATAACCCCGAAAATGTTTCATAAATATTTCATAAATATTAAATCCACATTAAACAAAAGCTTGGCACAAGCCCGCCATTGCCGCACAACCAGCTGCCAATCAACACACTGAAAGCGGAAGCGAAAAATTAAACCGCAAACCTCCCGCTGGCCGGTTCTCCACCTTTATAACACCCCCGTGCCACAACACCGCGTTTTTCACAATTGCCAGCCCCAGGCCGGTTCCGCCTGCCTGCCTCGACCGCCCTTTGTCAATGCGGTAGAAACGCTCAAACAAGCGAGGCAGGTGCTCCTGAGGCACACCGCTGCCGTTGTCGGCCACCGAGACCGACAGGAATCCATTGCCGAGGTCGCGGCAGCCAAGCTCTATGCGTGTGCCACCCGAATAGGCCAGTGCATTGTCAATCAGGTTTCGGAATATCGACAGCAGCAACGACGGGTTCCCCGATACGTGCAACCCGCCTCCAATCGAGTTGACGATTTCCACACCCTTTGCTGCGGCAATATCCATATATTCACCGCATATCTCATCGGCAAGACCGCTGAAATCAACCGTTTCACGGATTATGTTATCAGCCCCGTCCTCCATTCTCGTAATCGCAGAAACATCAGCCAGGAGCCTGCGCAGACGGTCATTCGCCTTATAACAACGGGCAATGAATTCATCACGTTTCTCATCGGAGAGGTCCTTATGGGTCATCAACGTTTCCAGGCACACTTGCATTGAAGCCACCGGCGTTTTCAACTCATGATTTATATTGTTGGTCAGCTGCCGCTTTATGCGTATTTTTTCCTGTTCCTCATAGAGCGCGATGCGGTGCTGACGGTCACGGTCCACCACCGCCTGCTGCATCCTGGCATAAAGCCTTACGATATTATGTGATATATCACCAAGCTCGTCGTGAGGGAACGGATCCGTATCGAAGATGCGTTCCCCCCGTTCCGCTTTCTCGGCAAAACGGCTGAGCCTGCCCACAAGGCGTCCCACCCTCCGGGTAGCAAAGAATCCTGCCACACACATCACCACAGTCACCAAAATCATGAACCATAGGAAGGCATAATCGGTGGCAAGCAGCCGGGTCAGCGACAGGGAGTAAGGCACTGCCGTCCTGACAATATAGCCGTTTCCCCTCTTGGCGGAATAAAAATATGTGTTGCCGGTGCTTTCGCTATGCCTGCGCACCGCAAAACCCTCCCCCTTGGCCATGGCAGCGGCAATCTCCTCACGCCCCAGATGGCTCGATTCGGGCAAATGGTCAAGGGTATTGTCATACACCACCCTGCCATCCTCGTCGATTATGGAGATTCGCATATCGTCAAACCCCACAGTAATCATCCCTGCGGGGACGAATACCGAATCATTCTCCGCAAGCCCGCGCAGTATATAGTCATTGACCGCCTGTAACCGCAAATTCAGTTCATCAGCTTTCAACTGCCTTTCCCTATGATACTGGAAAACGGCAAAACACACCAGCATAAGCCACGAATACGCCACCAGCCCCAGGAAAAGCCGCCGGTGGTATGTAAGCCTAATCCATGAAGCCATAACCGTAGCCCGGCTTGGTGACAATGTTCCTGCCGTATTCCCCGAGCTTGGCACGCAGACGGGTTATATTCACATCCACCACCCTGTCAAGCACAACGACCTCTTCCGGCCACACGGCATCCAGTATCTCCTCACGCGAAAACACTCGCCCAGGATTGCGCAACAGCATCGACAGTATCTCAAATTCCTTGCGGGGCATCTTTACCTCGGCCCCGTCGACAGTGCAAATCTTCTGTAACGGGAAAACCGACATCCCTTGGAATGAAAGAGGGGCATCTTTCACACCCGTGTCGGCGGTAAGCGATGCAGCCTTCGGCACATGGCGGCGCAACACGGCCTTCACGCGGGCAACAACGTTACGTATGGAATATGGCTTCGTTATGTAATCGTCAGCCCCCAGGTCAAGCCCTCCGATCATATCCTCTTCCGCATCCTTTGCCGTGCAGAATATTATCGGGATATGCTCCGTGGCCACCCTCTTTTTAAGAACCGACGCCAGCTGGATGCCGCTTATCTCACCCATCATTATGTCGAGAAGGATAAGGGAATACGATTCCAGATTCAGCGACAAAGCCTCCTCGGCGCTAAATGCCACATCAACCTCATAACCCTCCTCTTCAAGGTTGAAACGTAAAACCTCACACAACGTTTCCTCGTCGTCAACAACGAGTATCCTGCATTTGTCGTCCATTTCCATATATTATCACTATCTTAATTATCCGATGCAAAGTTAATATAAAATCAACAACTGCGACCCTTATGGTAACGCCTGGATTAAATCCCGGCACTCTTTACAAAAACCAAGGCGGTATGCCAAAATATTGAATTTTGGCATACCGCCTTGGTTTTCGCACGGACGGCGAGGGTGCTGTCAAACAGCTATATGCTTTTATTACTGACGGCCGTCAACAGCGGCGTCACGGTGGATTTTGGCAACAAGCCCTTGCAGCACCTTGCCAGGGCCGAGTTCGGTGAAACTTACGGCGCCGTCGGCAACCATGTTCTGCACCGACTGGGTCCAACGCACAGGGGCAGTAAGCTGTGCAACGAGGTTAGCCTTGATTTCGGCGGGGTCGGTATGCGGGCGTGCATCAACGTTCTGATAAACGGCACACACCGGTGTGTGGAACTCTGTAGCCTCTATTGCCTCGGCAAGCTCGGCACGCGCAGGCTCCATAAGGGGCGAATGGAAGGCGCCACCAACTTTCAGGGGGAGGGCACGTTTGGCACCTGCGGCTTTCAGAGCCTCACAGGCGGCGTTTACAGCCTCTACCTCGCCAGAAATCACAATCTGCCCGGGGCAGTTATAATTGGCGGCAACTACCACACCGTCAATACCTGCACAAATTTCCTCAACCTTCTCATCGGGCAGTGCGATAATGGCTGCCATGGTCGAGGGCTTTACCTCGCATGCCTTCTGCATGGCCTGGGCACGGGCGCTTACCAGACGCAGGCCGTCCTCAAAGCTCAAAGCACCTGCCGCTGTCAGTGCCGACAATTCTCCCAAAGAGTGGCCTGCCACCATATCGGGATTGAATTCATCGCCAAGCGTCTTGGCAAGAATCACAGAGTGGAGAAACACAGCAGGCTGCGTAACCTTGGTCTGCTTAAGGTCCTCCTCCGTACCCTCGAACATGAGGTCTGTTATGCGGAAACCGAGAATTTCGTTAGCCTTCTCAAAAAGTTCGCGGGCAGTGGCATTGTTTTCATAAAGGTCTTTGCCCATCCCTACAAACTGGGCGCCTTGCCCGGGAAACACGAATGCTTTCATATCAAAATGATTTTTCAAGTGAAGTATTGACATTTCTAAATCAAGTGGCAAAGTTACTAAATTCCTATGAAACATTGATGAAATCATGCAGCTGAAACACCTTGGCAAGGCAACCCCTGTCATTAACATTTTTTACATGTTGCGACAAAGACACGGACAAACCGGGCCGGGACTCATTCAAAACGCACAGAATTGACACTTAGCCACCTACCGCGACAATACGCCGAAACACCCGTCAGGAGAAAACATGTTATAAAACATCCCGACGCGCAAAAAAAACGGAAAAAAGATTTGGAGGTATGAAAATATGTAGTACCTTTGCATCGTTTTTGAAGCATAACAATATTGTTTTATTATTTAATCTGAAAACGAAATGAAAAAGTTATTCTTATCTTTCGCTGTTATCGCAGGTCTTTCTATGATCTCTTGCGGCAACAAGGCTGAGAACACTGAAGTTGCTGCTGATGCAGTTGACACTGTTGAAGTTGTTGAAGCTGCTGTTGTTGAAGAAGTTCCCGCTGACTCTGCAGCCGTTGACACTGTTGTAGCTGTTGTTGAAGAAGCTGCAGCTGCTACCGCTGAATAATCCAGCATTGTAACAGCAACAAGATTTAACAGAAAAATAAAAAACCGGTTTGCCCTTTCGGACAAACCGGTTTTTTATTTTCATAAGTAAGTCGCGGAAATTATTTTATATTACCTGAAAGCATACTTTCAGTAGATTTCACAATTCCCCTTATCCCCGGGGAAATAACCGGGCCGGAACAAGCCATATATTTCCCCGGGGCAACAAAACGTCAGAATGATAACGACAGCTGGGTTTGCACACGCGAATCGTTGGCACCACCAAGGGCATATGTCTGGTGACGGCCATAAACATATTCTATCCCCCACTGCAAATAGTTTGTAATGTTGTAGAAACAGTTGGCGGCGATATATGCGCCATAACGGTAGTTATCCATTCCGGCAACGCCGTCGGCATCATCAGCCACTGCATAATCACCTACATCCCATATCCTGCTGTAAGAACCCACCACATTGAACTGGAGCTTCGAAGTGGCATTATACGACGCGCCGAAAACAAGACCCATCATCGGGTTTGCCGTCATCCGGCCAAGGTGGCTGTCGTCAGGTGTAAACGATAGCCTGCGCCCCGAAATATCCTGGATATAGTTGGCGATGCCTTCGCCATAAACAGCCTGGAAATTAAACGTCAGCGGCTTCCAGAAACTGAAATTTCCCGACAGCATAGCACCCCATCCGAAAAGGTTGCAGGTCTTACCGTCAATCAGGTCGCGATAAGCGAAATTGCGTAATATCCCGCTGACCCTGACACGGTTCTGCTCCGAAGCCTCATACTGGACCCATAATGGTATGTCGGGAACAAGCTGCGTGGCATCATCGGTAACCTTGACATCATAATAGTCATGTCGGTAGTCCTTGCCACGGTACAACCCGTTTGACGAATAGAACGTAGGCATTTCCAAACCTACAGCAAAGCTGACACCGCTATACGAAGGCGATTTATACGAAATCTGATAAGCAGTTCCGGCAACATCGCCACACGGCCCCTGGGTGTCGATTGTAGGAGGCTGGGCGGCAAGTCCGTCCTGCATCAACGTCGCGGTTTCACCAACCGTGATACCACGCCATGTCACATATGCCCGTTTGAGCAATGCGGCATGCGAAGCACCGTTCATGCCTATTTTCACATAACCCGTAACCTGGTTCTCGGTGCCACCAAGCCCCACCACTGTGAAATCAACAAACGCGTTAAGAGGGTTGATAAAAAAAGCCCCTTTTTTTCCAGCCTGGGCCGGAACCGGGATATTACCCGACACAAAGTTGCTCCCCGACCCGTCGGAATTATACAGGTCGTTCCCTATGTCATAGCCGAGAATAGGGTTGATCTGCCCCCCTATCGAAAGCACAAAACTGTTGTCGCGGGTGCGTAGTGCGAATTTAGGTGTAGGAATCGCATTTGGTTCCACAGGTCTGGCCTGCTCAAGAATGGCACAGATTTCAGGATTTGTACGCACGAATTCAATCGCACCTGATTCGAAAATTACATCACCGTCATCACCGGCCGATGTTTGGGCAGCCATAGGGAGCGCACAAAGTGCCATAGCAGCCACATAATGCTGGAATCGCCTGATTGTCATAATCTTTAGGACTGGGTTAGCATTGTTTCTATTAAATTCTCTATATCACCATCCCGTTATTGGACAAAGATGGCAGCCTACAGCGACAACCCGGCAGGTTAAATCACCGCATCTTCTACTAAAAAGCTTGTTAAAGCGTTTTAGTTCATTTTAACAATGCTAAAATCCTATGCGACCCGGCACCCAGGCCATCATCACACCCCCTCCCCCATCAAAAAAACTCAGTCAGCCCTGCAAAACCGTCCAACCTAAGTTTTTCACTTACAACTTATAACTTATAACTTACAACTTATAACTTACGACTTGCCACTTACAACCTTCACCCCCAACGCCTCCTCGGCATAAGCTATCATCAGCCTACGTGCCGCCTCATGCTCGTTAGGGATTTCACCGTCGAGAATGGCATTCTTTATCCGTTCCTTTATTATCCCGACCTCGCGGCATTCCCCAAGGCCGAAAGTCTCCATAATTTCAATACCGTCGACAGGGGGCTGGAAATTCCGGATACGGTCACGCTCCTCCAGTTCCACCATCTTTTGCCGCACAAGGTCGTAGTTCGCCTTGTAACGCTCCACCTTGTCGCGGTTTTTCGATGTAATATCAGCCGAGCATAGAAGCATCAGGTCATCGATATCGTCGCCAGCATCGAAAAGCAGACGCCTTACGGCAGAATCCGTCACCTCATCCTCGACCAACGCAATCGGACGCATATGAAGCTCCACAAGCTTCTGCACATACTTCATTTTGTCGTTAAGCGGGAACTTCATTTTGCGGAACAGGCGCGGCACCATTTTGGCCCCTACGGCATTATGCCCGTGAAACGTCCATCCGAGCTTGTCATCCCAACGTTTGGTCACAGGCTTGGCAATATCATGCAGCAAGGCACCCCAACGGAGCCACACATTGTCGCTCTCCGACGCCACATTGTCAAGCACCGCCATCGTGTGATAGAAATTATCCTTATGCCCTATGCCCTTCACCAGTTCCACTCCGCGCAAAGCCTGGAGTTCGGGGAAAATGAGGCGCAGCAGTCCCGACTTCAGCAAAAGCACCCAGCCGGTCGACGGACGTGGCGAACGCATAATCTTCATCAACTCGTCCATTACGCGTTCACGCGATATTATCGATATGCGCCGGGCATTACGCCGTATCGCCTCAAACGTTTCAGGCACTATATCGAAACCGAGCTGTGTGGCAAAACGGATGGCACGCATCATGCGCAAAGGGTCGTCGCTGAACGTCACATCCGGGTCAAGCGGTGTGCGGATAAGCCGGGCATCCAGGTCGGCGACACCCCCGTACATATCGACCAGTTCCCCGAACCGGCCGCTGTTGACACACACCGCCATGGCGTTGACGGTGAAATCACGTCTCGATATGTCGTCGGCCAAAGTGCCGTCCTCCACAATCGGGTTACGGCTTTCACGACGGTAGGATTCCTTTCTCGCCCCGACGAATTCCAATTCGACCGAACGCGATTTCACCTGCGCGGTTCCAAAATTGCGGAATACCGACAGATGGCTGCCATGGATTTTTTTCGCGACTTCCGATGCGACCTCTATGCCGCTACCAACCGTAACGAAATCGATATCCTTCGACGGGCGTCCCAGCAAAAGGTCACGCACATATCCCCCCACCACGTAGCATTCGCGCCCTAATGCGTCGGCAGCCTCCCCTACGAGGTGAAACACGGGGTGTTCTATCTTCTCACAAAGATTCATGACAGGGGGATAATCTCTTCAGGGGCATTTGTAAGTTTCTCTACACCGGCGGAGGTGATATAATAGGTGTTCTCAATGCCGACGGCACCCACCTCGGGGATGACGAATTTAGGTTCAAGCGCCACCATGTTGCCCTCTTCAAGAATGTCGCGGCTGCGTGGTGCAATCACCGGAAGCTCGTTTATCTCGATGCCGAGGCCATGCCCCACAAAGGCGGCATGCTGCCTGTGTCCCATGAAATAGCGTTCAAGCCCACGTTCTTCAACCAGGTCGGCAATCATTCGGAAAATAACCTTTGCCTCGACACCGGGAAGGGCTTCCCGTTCAAACAGACGGCAGATGTCGAGCGAACACTGATGGCAACGATGCGCCAACTCAGGCAGGTGGCCCGACGAAAACACACGGGTCATGTCGGTCATATAGCCCGTGAAATCGCCGTTTACGTCAATCATCACGGCTTTACCCCCGGTTATAGCCTCACCTGAAGCCCCCACCGGGATTGAGGCGTTCAGACCGCCTCCCCCCATGGCAAAATCATAGGGTGTAGGCACATCCGCATTACGGCCGCAAAGCACATTGCCCATGAAAATCTCCATCGAGCCGCCCGAAATGCGGAACATCCCAAGGCATCCTTCCAACCGGCTGACACGCTCGATTTCAACCTGTAGCTCATGGTCGGTCATACCGGCCTCATACAATCCGGGGATTTTTCTGTAGACGGCCTCATGCTTTAAACCCGACAGCCGCATCAACCCTGCCTCAAACGGGGTTTTAACCGAACGTGCCTTTCGCAGCAACGCAGAGCCGTCGGTCACCCGTGCATGCGGGAAAAGCGCAGCCAAACGGTTCACAAGGTTATACGACGCCAAATCAAACTCCAGGGCAAGCACCTGCGGGAGTCCGGCCCCGGATTGTTCCAGCAATCCGGGTATATCCTCCGGCTTGCGTATATATCTCACCGCATCGCCTTCCAGTCCGACAGGGCGCCTCACAAACCAAAGCGCATCCCCCTCGGCAGGAATATATGCATAACCGGCAAACACCCGCCCGCAAAGATAAAACAGGTTGGCGTTGTCACTTACAATCAAGCCGTCGATACCCGCCTCATGGAGCATTGCCTGCACCTTCCCGTGGCGCAACGCAACCTCATCAGAGGGGAGTAATATCAAATTCTCATCCATCTTTAATACTGATTTTTATCAGGAACAAAGAACAGACCCGCCTGGTTGACACCACGCAGGGTGTCGGTGCGCATCAGGTGACGTATCCTGACCTTTGTTCCCGAAGCATGAACCGTGCGTCCCAGCGTATCGGAAACCTGGAAGGAGGTGCCGATGCCGCTCCCCCGCCACTGCCCGTAGGAGCCTGCAAGCTCTATGTCGACAGTGTCGCGCACTTCCCTGCCCCTGTCTTCATGAATCACCTCGAGGCGTATTTCGGTGAAAGGATAGCTGTTGTCATGACGCAGTGCCACCACAAACCGCCCGGAACATAACGAGTCGGAATGCACCGGGGTGAAGAACACCTCCTCACCGAAACGCCACCCTTCCGGCAAAATCCTGTGATATTCGCTGTAAAGGTTACGTTTACCATCAATGCATGCCGGGAGGATAAGCCCCGCCATAATCGCACACATTGATAGTCTGAACGTTCCCTTCATTCTGCCGCAATTCGGTTATTCTGTTGTCTGAGGTTTCGGGGAAGCAGGGTTCGAAGCCGCCCCCGGCGCCCCCTTTTTAGGCTTCTGCCTGTCCGGCCTACGGCCATTGTGCCGTTCACGCCGTTCCGTCGAGCCGTTTTCCGGGCCTTCAACCCGCTCGGGGCGGTCGGAACGCTCCTGACGCTCGGAATTTCTCTCACGGTTGTCGCGCCTACGGTTCTGCTGGCGCTCACCTTGCGGTTTCGCACCTGGTTCTGATTTACGGGCAGCGCCATCACCTTGCGACGGCGACTGGGCCTGCGACTGGTCTTTCGCACCTTCACGCTGGCGTTTCTCCCTTCTGCCGTCATCTTTGCGGCGCTTCTTCTTTTTCTTATCGAAACGGGTAAGTGAATCCTGCCCCAGTATGTCGGCATATTCCGAACGCGGCTTGTCTTCGGCCACTTCCTCCTTGAGGGTAAGGGGCTTTTCGCCACGCTTGTTCATTGCGGCCACCTCCAACGCCCGCTGTGCCGAAAGCGTCACGAGGTTGGCAGGCACATGCTTGTCGGTGGAATATGTGATTTCCCCCTTGAATATGTCGGCCTTGAAATAATAATAGGTCGAATCAGCCGTTTCCAGACGCACGTCCTTGCCCGGCAGCTTGCGCGACGCCTCCACATAGGAGTCGACCTCGAAATTAAGGCAACATTTGAGTTTTGCACATTGCCCGGCAAGTTTCTGCGGGTTGAGCGATATATCCTGGTAACGTGCCGCGCCTGTGGAAACACTTACGAAACTGGTCATCCATGTGGTGCAGCACAACGGACGCCCGCATGGGCCGATGCCCCCTATGCGTCCGGCTTCCTGGCGGGCACCGATCTGCTTCATCTCGATACGCACCTTGAATGTTTCGGCCAGCACCTTTATGAGCTGGCGGAAATCGACACGCTCGTCGGCAATATAGTAGAATATGGCCTTGTTGCCGTCACCTTGATACTCCACGTCGCCGATTTTCATGTTGAGCTGAAGGCTCGACGCGATTTTACGGGCACGGATCATGGTGTCGTTTTCCAGCGCTTTGGCTTTTTCGTAGCGTTCAAGGTCTGAGGCTTTGGCTTTGCGGAAAACCCGGAGCTTCTCGGCATCAGGCTTGATATTGGCTTTCCGCATCTGCAGGCGCACGAGTGCGCCCGTTAGCGACACCTGGCCTATGTCATGACCGGGCGATGCCTCCACGGCCACCATATCGCCGATTTCCAAAGGTATGCCGGTGGAATTCAGATAATACCCTTTGCGGGTGTTCTTGAATTGCACCTCGACCATATCGTCGTCGGCATATCCGCCAGGGATATCCTCGAAGTAGTTGAAGCTGTGCAGCTTGCTGCGGATTTCGCCACAACCGCCGCAGCCTGAGGCGCATCCCCTGCCTGCGGCGCCGCAACCACCTTCACCACGGTTGCAGGCACCCTCGGCACAGCCCCCGCAGTTGTCGCAGTCGCCCTTGCCGTCACCCTTACGGGGACAGCCGGCACATCCGCCGCCACAACAATCCTTGTTTATTGGTTCCTCTTTCTGAGACATTAAGAGTTCGTTTTTAAGCGATTGTTATTTGGCGAAGCTTACGGCACGAGTTTCGCGGATAACGGTGATTTTCACCTGTCCGGGATATGTCATTTCGTCCTGTATGCGCTTTGCGATTTCATTCGACAGGCTTTCGGTTTCGGCATCGTCGATTTTATCGGCACCAACGATTACACGCAACTCGCGGCCGGCCTGGATGGCATAGGTCTTTATTACGCCGGGATACGACAGGGCGAGCTGTTCGAGGTCGTTGAGACGCTTGATATAGGCTTCCACTATTTCACGGCGGGCGCCGGGACGGGCGCCCGAAATGGCATCGCACACCTGCACGATGGGGGCAAGCAGCGTTGTCTGTTCCACCTCGTCGTGGTGCGCGCCTATGGCGTTGCATATTTCAGGTTTCTCCTTGCAGCGTTCGGCAATCTTCATGCCGAGGATTGCGTGCGGCAGTTCGGGTTCCTCGTCAGGCACTTTGCCTATGTCGTGCAACAACCCGGCACGGCGGGCCTTCTTCGGGTTCAACCCAAGTTCGGATGCCATAATGGCGCAGAGGTTGGCGGTTTCGCGTGCATGCTGCAGAAGGTTCTGACCGTAGCTCGAACGATATTTCATCTTACCGATCATGCGGATAAGGTCGGGGTGCAGGCCGTGGATACCCAGGTCGATAGCTGTGCGCTTACCAGTTTCCACAATCTCCTCCTCAATCTGTTTGCGCACCTTGTTGACAACCTCCTCGATTCGGGCGGGGTGAATGCGGCCGTCGGCCACAAGCTGGTGAAGGGCCAGGCGGGCGATTTCGCGGCGCACAGGGTCGAAGCCCGACAGCACGATTGCCTCGGGGGTGTCGTCGACTATGATTTCAATCCCGGTAGCGGCTTCGAGGGCACGGATGTTACGGCCTTCGCGCCCGATTATGCGCCCCTTGATTTCATCGGAATCGATATGGAACACGGTTACGGAGTTTTCAATGGCGGCCTCGGTGGCGACACGCTGTATCGACTGGATTACGATACGCTTTGCCTCCTTGTTGGCTGTCATCTTGGCCTCGTCCATAATTTCGTTGATATACTGGGCGGCAGCCGTCTTGGCCTCATCCTTGAGCGATTCTACAAGTTTTTCCCTGGCTTCCTCCGACGAAAGGCCGGAGATATGTTCCAATGTATCCTGCGCCACACGTTTCAGCTTGTCCAGTTCCTCCTTGCGGGTCTCGATTACCGATTCCTCGGCGTTGAGGCGCTGGCGCACCGCGTCGAGTTCGTTGCGCTGGCGCTGGTTCTCGCTCTGCTGCTGGTTGAGCTGCATTTCACGCTGCTTCATCTTTGCTTCCGCCGACTGCACGCGGCCAAGGCGCTGGTTGGCTTGCTTTTCAGCCTCATCCTTTATCTTGATGCCCTCTTCACGGCCTTTGAGAAGCTCCTTCTGACGTATCACTTCCGCTTCACGGGCGGCTTCGTCGAGAATCGTTTTTGCACGGCTGCGTGCCATTGACTTCTGCACCGCGATGGTTGCAAACGCACCCACGGCAAGTGCCACAACGGCTATCGCCAAATAGATAATGAAATTCATTGTTTAGGGTTATAGTTGTTTGTTAAGGTTAAAATAAAAAACGCGCCCGAACCTGCATCTGGCAACAAGGAGGACACGGCGATAACCACCTGCCTCCGGCAGGGGTGAAGCCGTTGCCTCCGGCCGTCAGACCGGATTCAGCGCGGGAAAACAATTCTCAAATCAAACGCCTCACCCCGCCACAATGGGGATGAGACAGGTTTACAAATCCTTTTCAGGGTCGCCCACGTCGAGCAGGATCTCGTCGAGACGCGACTCGAAAGCCCCCAACATGTCGGCAGCGCTTTGCACGGCCGCGTTTTGGGTGAAAAACAGCTCTGCAAACCTGAACGCCACCATCGCCAGGACCTCTGTCGACGACTTGCTTTTGAATTTCGTGCTCCACGAATTCCAAAGGCGGTTGACGTTATATTCCGCCGTGCGAATCACCTCTTCATCCTCCCGTTTGATGGACAACGGAATCGGAGCCTGATTTGCAATGCGTATCGTTATATTCAGTTTATCATTCATAGTGTCATCAACAGGGCCGGAAGCCCCCGGATTGAAAGCATGGTCAAGCCATATGCGCCCTGAGAGGGAGAGAGAGTCACCGTATGTCATACGGCCGCTTCCGGGTTCATTCGTTAAGCTCCGTGATGCACTTGTCGATTTCCCGCAACAATTCGGTAAGCAGCGCCCGCGAACGGGCCACATCACCCCGCGACGGGGTTAGGGTAGTGGCGATTTTGAGGAATTCCACCTCGGTGCGCAGTCTTTCGTTCTCCGCCCTGAGGCTTCCGACCTCCGCTTCCAGCTCACGTATCCGCCCCACAGCCTGCTGCCGCTGCTGCCTGATTAAAGCATAACGGTCCAACAATATCTGGGTTTTGGCATTTATGCGGTCAATGGTTTGCTGAAGCTCGCCGGCCATACTTATCCAAATTTTTACAAAAGTAAGAAAAATCCCCGATACCCGCCCAATCCGCTACCCGTTTTCTTTAAATTTTCTTCAGAGCGGGCTTAAATCCAAAACATAAGCAGGGCGCCAAAGGAAAAGCAGCATCACCCGAATTGCATTTAAACGGAAACCCGTCAAACTGGGCGGTTCCCTGCATCCGGCACAGAAAAGGCAACATATCAAATCATATATTTGGCATGTCGCCTGAAATAAAGTCCAGCCCGCCTGTGCGGGGAGAGGAAGCGCAGAAACGCAATGACCTGCCTCCCCTATCTAGTTGAAATTTTGCATAAGGAACCCATCGACACATAAACCGGGCTCATAACATGCCTGCAACGCGCCAGGCTCAGCGGGTGAGCACTATATTTTTGTCGGAGGCGATGCGGCGCATGTTGAGCACCGCGTAACGCATGCGGCCAAGGGCGGTGTTGATGCTGACGCCGGTGGCCTCGGCAATCTCCTTGAAGCTCATATTGCGGTAGAAGCGCATGTCGAGCACCTCGCGCTGCGAATCGGGAAGGGAGTCCATGATGCGGCGCACGTCGGTGTTGATCTGCCCCGTAACCATCACATCCTCTATGTTTTCCTCGCTCAGGTCGCGACGGTTGAGCACGTCGGTATCCTCGTTGTCGACCGAAACCGTGTTCTCGCTCTTCTCCTGACGGAAATAGTCGATAATAAGGTTGTGGGCGATACGCGTAATCCAGGCCGAGAACTTCCCGGCATCGGTGTAACGCCCCTGGCGTATGGTCATGATTGCCTTGACGAAGGTTTCCTGAAACACGTCATCGGCCACGTCCTTGTTCTTTACGATATTCAATATATAGGTAAACACGCGGTTCTGATGCCTGCGGAGCAGTGTGTCGAAGGCGGCGTTGTCACCGTTTGCGTAAGCGGCCACCAGCTTTTCGTCGGCAAGCCGTGTCATCTTCTGCATTGTGTAGTAAATGTGGGTTAAGATTAAGTAGAGGTAATCTATAGGCAGAAAGGGTTTTGTTAACGCCCGTGGGCACGAATGCCCCGACGGGGATAAACTCAGGTTAAAATGGTTACCGGCATCCGCCGGCTGTCCGGCCGATGCTTAATGCAAAGGTAAGAAAATCCCCTGTAACAACCAAGCTCCGGCAATTGTTTTTAACGTTTTTATCCTTTTGCCGCACAATAATACGCAACAGCAAGCGTTAGCACGCACCGCCAACGCACACTCTGCGACAAATTTTCCACACGCCGCAAAATAATCTGCCCACAGGAGCGTTATATACATGAGTTATAGAAGATTAATCCCAAACAACAGACTCATCCAGCATTAACAACTTAAAAACTAACCGCTAACGGCTCATGCCGCATCTACGTGCCTATGAAGAATGTCTCTACCCCGTCAAAAAACAACGGCACCGAACCCTGCACCCGCCCCAGACGCAACCCGGCCTCACCGCGCAAATCAACCCTGATTCTGATAAGGCAGTTCGCAAGGGCATACAGCTGCCAGCCCGCCATGCCGGTCGCACTTGGCAGTTTTATAGCAAATTAACCGCCGCAGGATTTTGCCGCTAAAGGAAAAATCACTAACTTTGCAGCCGTTTGACGCAGCGCATTGGCGCCGGCGCCAAACGGCCTTTTATTAAATCATTAAATAACATTCAGTTACAAATGAACCACTACGAAACCGTTTTCATTNNTTTCATTTTAACTCCCGTTTTATCTGACGCCCAGATGAAGGAAGCGGTAGAAAAGTTCACCAAAGTGCTCACCGACAACGGTGCAACAATCGTGAACGAAGAAATCTGGGGTCTGCGCAAGCTCGCTTATCCCATCCAGAAAAAGTCAACCGGGTTCTATTCGCTCGTTGAATTCGACGGTGACCCCACACTCGTCAAGAAGCTTGAAACAGCTTTCCGTCGCGACGAGCGCGTGATTCGCTTCCTCGTGTTCCGCAACGACAAGTACGCAGCAGAGTATGCAGCAAAGCGCCGCAACCTCAAAGCAGCCAAAGCCAACGCACCCAAAGAAGAAACCGTAGAAAACAAGGAGGACTAAACCATGGCACAGACCCAATCCGAAATCCGTTACCTCACTCCGCTGTCAGTGGATGTAAAAAAGAAAAAATACTGCCGTTTCAAACGCAGCGGCATCAAGTACATCGACTATAAGGACCCCGAATTCCTCAAGAAGTTCCTCAACGAACAGGGCAAAATCCTTCCCCGTCGAATCACCGGCACATCGCTGAAGTTCCAGCGCCGCGTTGCCCAGGCTGTTAAGCGTGCACGCCACCTGGCCCTCCTCCCCTTCGTGACCGACTTGATGAAATAATCAATCTGCTAACACTGACACCCAATTATGAAAATTATATTAAAAGAAGACGTCCAGAACCTTGGCTACAAGGACGATGTCGTTGAAGTAAAAGACGGTTACGGCCGCAACTACCTCATCCCGCAGGGAAAAGCCGTTATCGCCAACTCCTCAAACCTCAAACAGCTTGAGGAAAACCAGCGCCAGCGCGCCCACAAGCTCGCGAAAATCAAGGCCGACGCAGAGGCCGTTGCAGCTTCGCTTGCCGATGTTGCCCTGACTATCGGTGCGAAAGCATCGGCAACCGGCACCATCTTCGGTTCTGTAAACAACATCCAGATTGCTGAAGCACTTGAAAAACTCGGCCACAACATCGACCGCAAAATCATCGTGCTCAAGGAATCCGTTAAGGAACTCGGCAAATACACCGCGAAAATCAACCTCCACAAGGAAGTGTCGGTTGAAATTCCTTTCGAAGTAGTAGCCGAATAACAAAGCCTGGACACCGCCATCTTATCCCATGGCGCCACGCATAAAAGCAGGGCGAGACAACAAATGCTGTCTCGCCCTGCCTCATTATTTTTAATCCATCTTTAACCGTGGTTCACAAAGGGCGCCCACAACGCATCAAACCTTATACGGGCAACGGTATGAAAGCCGCCACATCCGTGTCGCCCCAAAAATCAGCTATAGTCAGCCATACCAGGAGCAGCAGTATAAGGACACCGACTCCGAAAAGGAGCCATAAACTTGTGCGCTTATTGCGCTTGCCATTATTATCTCTTGCCATAATTCCCTACAAATAAAAAGTTGAACATTGCCGCCAGGGCAACAGGCCACACCGGCCAAGAAAACAGACCTGCCGCATCAAAGCCTTGATAGCACCTGCCCTGCATATACACAACAACGGCATTGCTCACAATGTTTAACAACAACGGCACCACCGTATCGGCAACGGGATGGCATAAGTGGGAAAAATTTCGTAATTTTGCGCTATGGCACGACTTATGGCTATCGACTACGGACGTAAACGTTGCGGCATCGCCGTGACCGACACATTGCAAATCATAGCCAACGGGCTTACGACAGTGGAGACACACCGTCTCGAGCAATACGTGAAAAATTTCATCGCCAACGAGCCGGTAGAACGCATAATAGTGGGCTACCCCACCACCATGCGCGGGGAGGAATCGGAATCGATGCGCTACATACGGCCAGGCATCGCCCGACTCCAGAAAGCACTGCCCCACATCCCGGTGGAATTCTTCGACGAACGTTTCACCTCGGTGCTGGCACACCGCTCGATGCTCGACGGCGGAATGCGCAAAATGGCGCGCCGCGACAAAGCCATAGTCGATGAAATCTCAGCCACCATAATCCTGAACGACTACCTATCCAGTCGCGCACACTCAGTCTGACCCCCATGCCGACGATTTCACAGATGCCTGTCAAACTCAATCACACAACTAACCCAAACAGCAAAGCATGAAGCTTCCCGTTTATTTATACGGCCACCCGGTGCTCCGGGAAATTTCGGAAGACATAACACCCGACTACCCCGGGCTGAAACAGCTCGTGGCCGACATGTTTGAAACCATGTATGCCTCCGACGGGGTCGGCCTCGCCGCCCCCCAGATCGGACGCAACGACCGCATAGTGGTAATCGACGCATCGCCCGTAGCAGAGAACTTCCCCGAATGCGACGGATGGAAGAAAGCCCTTATAAACCCCGAAATCGAGATACTCGACGGCGACATGGTGAGCCGCAGCGAGGGATGCCTCAGCCTGCCAGGCCTCAGCGAGGACGTAAAGCGTGTGGAACACATCCGCCTGCGCTGGCTCGACGAGGATTTCCAGCCACATGAAGAGGAAATCTCGGGATTTCTAGCACGCATCGTACAGCACGAATGCGACCACCTCGAGGGGAAAGTCTATATCGACCACATCTCGGCAATCCGCAAACAGCTGATACGCTCGAAACTCAACAACATAGTGACAGCCAAAGTGCGCTGCGAATACCCGGTGAAATACGCCCCGCGCCGACGCAAATAACACATATCCCACGGCATATCATAAAAAATCACAAATAAAACCACAACCCCCTCCATGGCAGCACCCAACCCCGACGATAAGAAAATCATATTCTCGATGGTAGGCGTCTCAAAAATCTACCCTCCGCAGAAACAAGTACTTAAAAACATCTACCTCTCGTTCTTCTATGGAGCGAAAATCGGCATCATAGGTCTGAACGGTTCCGGTAAATCATCCCTGCTCAAAATCATCGCAGGCATCGACAAAGACATCCAGGGCGACGTGGTGTTCTCACCCGGCTATTCCGTAGGTTATCTCGAACAGGAACCCCGGCTCACCCCCGGCAAGACGGTAATCGAAATCGTACGCGAAGGTGTGCAGCCGGTCATCGACCTGCTTAAGGAATTCGACGATGTAAACGCGGCATTCGCCGACCCCGACGTACTTGAAAACCCCGACAAGATGGATGCCCTCATCCAGCGCCAGGGCGAACTGCAGGATGCCCTCGACGCCGCCGACGCATGGAACATCGATTCCAAACTCGAACGCGCCATGGATGCCCTCCAATGCCCGCCCGACGACCAGGTTGTCGACACCCTTTCGGGAGGTGAACGCCGCCGTGTGGCACTGTGCCGCCTGTTGCTGCAACAGCCCGACGTGCTGCTGCTCGACGAGCCGACCAACCACCTTGACGCAGAATCAATCGACTGGCTCGAACAGCACCTCCAACAATATCCGGGCACGGTAATCGCCATCACCCACGACCGCTATTTCCTCGACCACGTGGCAGGCTGGATTCTCGAACTTGACCGTGGTGAAGGGATACCATGGAAAGGCAACTACTCCTCATGGCTCGAACAGAAAACGAAACGGATGGCTCAGGAGGAAAAGCAGGCCAGCAAACGCCGCAAAACCCTTGAGCGGGAACTTGAATGGGTGCGCATGGCTCCCAAAGCACGCCAGGCGAAAGGGAAGGCACGCCTTTCGAGCTACGACCGGCTCCTCAACGAAGACCAGAAACAACGTGAGGAACGCCTCGAAATATTCATCCCCAACGGGCCACGCCTCGGCAACAAGGTCATCGAAGCATCCGGTCTGGAAAAATCATTCGGCAAGAAGCTGCTGTTCAAAGATCTTGACTTCGCGCTACCGCCTAACGGCATAGTCGGTGTAATCGGCCCTAACGGCGCCGGAAAAACCACCCTGTTCCGCCTTATCATGCAACAGGAAACACCCGACGCAGGCACATTCGACGTAGGCGAGACAGTGAAAATAGCCTATGTCGACCAACGCCACCACGACCTCGTGCCCGACCACACCGTCTACCAGGTCATTTCCCAGGGCGTGGAAAGCTTCCGCATGGGAGGCCGCGACGTAAACGCACGCGCCTATCTGTCGAAATTCAATTTCGCAGGTGCCGACCAGGAGAAAAAAATCGGGGTACTTTCGGGGGGTGAACGCAACCGCCTCCACCTCGCTATGGCCCTTAAAGAGGAAGGCAACGTGCTGCTGCTCGACGAACCGACCAACGACATCGACGTCAACACCCTCCGCGCATTGGAGGAAGGCTTGGAAGCATTTGCCGGATGCGCCGTGGTAGTGAGCCACGACCGTTGGTTCCTCGACCGTATCTGCACCCACATCCTCTCGTTCGAGGGCGACGGGAAAGTAGTGTTCTACGAAGGTTCATATTCCGATTATGAAGCTTACAAAAAGGCTCAGAACGGAGGGAAAGAACTCCCGCGCCGACGCTACCGCAAACTTATGGACTAACCGGCAAGGATACCGCCCCAACACCATTCGAACAGGCATCCACCCTTGACCTTGCCACTTTCAATAAGGCATATTATATACGCACTGGCAGCTGCACTCCTTCTCACGGGGTGCAGCGCCACGCGTCATGTGCCCAGGGGAAGCTACCTTCTCGACAAGGTGACACTATCGGTCGAGGACAGCGCGCAAATCCCTACACGCGCACTCTACAACTACCTCCGCCAGACCCCCAACCACAAGGTGCTGGGTGTCGCAAGGCTTCAGCTGGGAGTCTACAACCTTTCAGGCAGCGACTCGACCGGGCGGTTCAACCGCTGGCTACGCAAAATCGGCGAGGAACCGGTGATTTTCGACTCACTGCTTACCGACCAGTCAGCCCGCCAGCTCAAACTCGCACTTATCAACAGCGGCTACAACGATGCCGAAGTTGAATATGAGGCGGTATCGTCGAAAGACCGGAAAATCGACGTCACCTACCACCTCTATCCCGGGGCGCCGCATGTCATCGAATCGATAGCCTATGAATTCGACGACCCGTCGTTGCGTGAAATCGTACTGGCCGACTCGATGTCACTGCCCGTAAAGGCCGGAGGGCTGCTTGACATGAATAACCTCGACGCCCAACGCACCGTAGTGGCCGAAAGGATGCGCGAAAAAGGATATTTCGCATTCACAAAGGAATATGTAACATTCATTGCCGACACCGTGGCCGGTTCCAAAAACGTAGACCTCACGATGGTGTTGCGCAATCCGAAATCCACACCGTCGGAAACAACGGCACCGCCCGCACTCCCGCCACCGGCTGCCGAGCAGGTGCTGGCCTATATTGCCAACCACCGGCAATACGTGTATCGCAACGTAATCGTCGTACCCGACTTCTCCCCAGGCGACAACACCTCCGACCTGGCCTTCGCCAACCGCGACACCGTGAAATGCCAGGGGCTGGAGATACTCTACGGCCCCGACCGCTACCTGTCGCCCGGCGCACTGGCCGAACAGGTGTTCATACGCCCCGGCCAGCTTTACAGCACATCGGGCATCGACCGCACCTACGAAGCCCTCAACCGTCTGGCAATATTACGTTATGTGAACATTGTGACCCGTCCGGCAGGCCGGATAGGCGACATGGAAGCACTCGACGCCTATATCCTGCTGTCGCGGACCAAGAAAATGGGTGTGACACTCGAACTTGAGGGCACGAATTCCGAAGGTGATTTCGGGGTCGGGGGCGGAATCACCTACCAGCACCGCAACCTGGCTCACGGAGGCGAAATGCTCACATTCAAACTCCGCGGAGCATATGAAAGCCTTTCAGGCGATTTCGAGAACCTCATCAACGACAGCTACACCGAGCTTGCGTCGGAAGTGGGCATAACGTTCCCTAAATTCATGGCGCCGTTCCTGCGCTCGTCGTTCAAACAAAAAATGCGGGCATCAACCGAATTCGCCGTCACATTCATGCGGCAGGAACGCCCTGAATACACCCGCGTGATTGCCGGTGGCGCATGGCGGTACAAATGGGCCGACCGCTCTAACCGCACCAGGCGCACTTTCGACCTCATCGACATCAACGTGGTCAACCTGCCCCGCTCCACCATAAACTTCATCGACAACATAGCCCCCGACAACCCCTTGCTGCGCTACAGCTATGAAGACCATTTCATCATGCGCATGGGCTACACTTGGTATCACACAAACCGGCGCCCTGCCACATCCACCCTCGAACGGCTGGAACCCCAGGAAAACACCTACACCGTAAGGGCTTCGGCCGAAACCGCAGGCGCACTGCTATATGCCATTTCGTCACTGGCAGGACAGAAGCGCCATGACGGGGCATACAAAATTTTCGGCATACAATACGCCCAGTACCTCAAAGGGGAAATCGACTACACCATCAACCACCGCTTCTCCGACCGCAATTCCCTCTCGTTTCATGCCGGAGGCGGTATAGCCTTCCCTTACGGGAACTCATCGATGGTGCCGTTTGAAAAGCGCTTCTATGCCGGAGGCGCCAACGGTGTCCGAGGCTGGAGTGTCCGCACCCTCGGCCCGGGCGCATATGATTCGCATAACTCGGTAACCGACTTTATCAACCAATGCGGCGACATTTCGCTGATTCTGAATCTCGAATACCGCAACAAGCTCTTCTGGGTGTTTGAAGGCGCAGTGTTCATCGATGCAGGAAACATTTGGACTATAAGGAACTATCCCAACCAGCCCGGAGGATTTTTCCGGTTTAAAACATTCTACAAGGAAATCGCCCTTGCCTACGGACTGGGCTTACGAATGGACTTCAACTACTTCCTGCTGCGTTTCGACATGGGGGTCAAGGCACATAACCCAGCCTACGGCCAGGAGCGATGGCCGTTGCTGCACCCCGACTGGCACCGCGACTTCTCATTCCATTTCTCAGTAGGCTACCCTTTCTGAACGAATTGGCTTATTTACATAGATTTAACTCCCATCCAATTGAAAAAACTCGTAATCTTCGATCTCGACGGCACATTGCTGAACTCGATTGCCGACCTTGGAGCCGCCGCCAATTATGCGCTGACACAATGCGGCTTCCCAACCCACCCCGTTTCCGCCTACCCTAAATTTGTAGGTAGCGGAATCACCAAACTGCTTGAACGAGTGCTGCCTGAAAGCGCCCGCAATCCCGAACGCATCGAGATGATGCGGGAATATTTCAAAGAATATTACGGCAAACACATGTCGGACTTCACCGAACCCTACCCCGGCATCCCCGAGCTGCTCGAACAGCTCACCTCGCGTGGAATCGCGGTAGCGGTAGCGTCAAACAAATACCAGGATGCTGTCGAGCATCTGGTGAACCATTTTTTCCCCGGCATACCCTGGGCGGCCGTCGAAGGGCAGAAAGAGGGTGTGCCGGTAAAACCCGACCCCTCGATTGTATTCGAAATCCTGTCGAAACACCCGACCCCGAAATCCGATGTGCTCTATGTAGGCGATTCGGGCATCGACATGGAAACCGCACGACGCGCCTGCGTGGAATCTGCCGGGGTCACATGGGGCTTCCGGTCGGTCACCGAACTGCGCGAACACTATGCCGACCACATCGCCGAATCAACCGGCACATTGCTGCGGCTGGCACTATAGCCCGCCACACATCCCCCTGTTCCGGCACATCTTTCCAATGCCTTTCATTACAGCATTATTTCCGTAATTCATCACACACCGTTGGGGCAATCTCGGAAAAAAGCCGTAACTTTGCATCCACAAATGCCGTTGAATTCATACAATTCTACATATCAATCATTTAAGGTAAAAAGAGCAATATGGAATTTCTACAGGAGCTGCTTTGGCCAGGCAACACGTCGTTGGCTTCCACGCTCGTCCTGCTGTCGTTTGTGATAGCGGCGGGCATCTATCTCGGGAAAATCCGTTTTTGGGGAGTGTCGCTCGGCGTCACATTCGTACTTTTCGTAGGTATCCTTATGGGGCATTTCGGTTATGAGATACAACCGGAAGTACTCAAGTTCGTGCGTGAATTCGGTCTGATTCTGTTCATTTTCGCAATCGGCCTGCAGGTAGGCCCCGGATTCTTCTCCTCTTTCAAAAAAGGCGGTGTGCGTTTAAACATGCTTGCCGTGCTGGGAATCCTGCTCAATGTAGGCATTGTGGTCGCGATTTATTTCATCGACGGCAAAACCTCGATCAACGCCCTGGTCGGCGTCATGTCGGGAGCCGTGACCAACACCCCCGGTCTTGCCGCAGCGCAGCAGGCCGTCGGCAGCAACCTCGAAGCAGTCAATACCATGTCGATGGGCTATGCAGCCGCCTACCCGCTCGGAGTTCTCGGCATCATCACATCAATCCTTCTGGTCAAGGCAATCTTCCGCGTTAAAATAGAAAACGAAATCGCTGAAATAAACCGCGAAACCGAAGACAGCCAGCAGAAGCCCCACCTTGTATCCTACGAGGTGACCAACCAGCTTGTAAACGGAAAGACACTCCTGCAACTCCACGACATAATCCATTGCGACTTCGTGGTGTCGCGACTGATGGATAGCGAAGGCAACATCATCATTCCGAAATCGAGTACTGAAATCCATGTGGGCGACAAGCTTTACGTGGTAATGTCGGCACAGGACGAACACAGCTTCGCCGCAGTGCTGGGTCATTCCATCGAGATGGGAGATGAAGAATGGGAGGAAGTAGCTCCCGCCAACGTGGTGTCGCGCCGCATCCTCATCACCCGTAGCGAATACAACGGCACCCCACTCGGCACCCTGCGCCTCCACAAAGGCTATAACCTCAACTGCACACGCGTGAACCGTGCCGGGGTCGACCTCCTGGCTTCACCCGGCCTGCGCCTGCAAATGGGCGACCGCATAACCGTGGTAGGCGACCTCAACGACATCGAACGCCTTGCTTCAAAGCTCGGCAACTCGATGAAGCGCCTCAACCAGCCCAACCTTGTCACAATCTTCATAGGCATAATGCTCGGTATCATACTCGGATCAATCAACGTAGGGTTCGGCATGAAACTCGGCCTGGCCGGTGGCCCGCTCGTTGTGGCAATCCTGTTAAGCCGGTTCGGATATAAGGTGAAACTCGTAACCTACACCTCCTCATCCGCATCGCTGATGCTGCGCGAACTCGGCATATGCCTCTTCCTTGCCGCTGTGGGTATAGGCGCCGGGAAAGGTTTCGCCGACACCGTGTTCAACTACCAGGGCATGTGGTGGGTGATATGGGGATTCATAATAACATTCGTCCCGTTGATGGTTGTAGGATGCATTGCCCGTGGTGTTTATAAAATCAACTACCTTACCATAATGGGCATGATGTCGGGCGGATATACCGACCCCCCTGCCCTTGCCTATGCCAACAACTCCACAGGCAGCGATGCCCCGGCAGTTGCCTACTCCACAGTCTACCCTCTCACCATGTTCATGCGTGTGGTAGCGGCACAGGCCCTGATTCTATGCTTTATGTAATTCCTGCTCCTTAGAAAATACGGACGGTGCTGTGTCAGAATCCCGACACAGCACCGCTCTTTTTTATCTAGGCCAAACGGAATATCCCCTCAGCTAAGAAATTGTATAAAATTATACTCAGGCCATCGCAGGCATTGATGGTGCCGGACGCCCCAGCCGCATAACCCGTTTGGCTGTCATGCCACACGTGCGGTTACGGAGATTCACCGTTACCAGGCCTCCGATGGAACCAAGACACATTCTGACCGTACTCAGCAATTCGGCCACGCTGCCGAATCCCGAAAATGATTTTTCAAGCACTATGCGGCCATATTGAACCACACTTACAAACACCTCGTCGCGTGTGCCTACAGGCATTTCCCAGCCACGCGATGTCTCGATAGAGCCGAATCCACCACCCACGGAGAGGGTGGGAACATTGTTAAGGGTGAAAAGATTATCAGCATACATATCTAACTCCTCCTGTTATTAAGGGTTTACAATGCAAAATTACCCATCATGCGGGCAATGAATTTTCACACCTGTATTAAATTTCATAAAATCAGCATCACACGGAATATTATAACCACTCAGGTATTGATCCTTAAGTAAGTCGTGGAAATTATTTTATAT
>LUJQ01000061.1:82564-93631 GCA_001689485.1 Bacteroidales bacterium M6
CTACACGACTGAAGATGAGGATAAAAAGCGGCGAAAGGATGCCGCAGAGAATATAAAGCCGGATTATAGGTTTTATGCGTAATAATTTTCATGGCTTACTTAAGTTTTTTGAAATCGGGCAGGCTGTATAAACGTCCGTCATAATTGGGTGGTTGCCCGAAATTTTGTAACTTTGCACCATCATTGTAAGTTATCCGGGAATCAAGCCAAAAGGCTTCATAATCAGCGGATAGCCTCATCAGAACTAATTTAAGGCCATCCCTTGGGGATAGTGGCCGTTACGACTTCATAGATAAGCCCACACAAAATGTTAGATCGTATAAATGCCTTAAAGGCTGAGATTGAAGCGCTCCAGGCAAGCGATACAAACGAGGTCGAAGCCCTCCGCCTGAAATACCTGAGCAAAAAAGGGGCGGTCAACGCCCTCATGGCCGATTTCCGAAATGTCCCCGCCGACCAAAAGAAAAGCGTAGGCGTGGCCATCAACGAACTTAAGACACTGGCTACTGAAAAAATCAACGCCCTGAAGGAAGCAACAGAGTTGCGCGAGGACGGGACTGACGAACTCGACCTCACCCGCACGCCGTCGCCTGTAAGACTTGGCACACGCCACCCCCTGTCGTTAGTGCGCGACGAAATCATATCGATTTTCAGGCGCCTGGGTTTTGCCGTGGCGCAAGGCCCCGAAATCGAAGACGACTGGCATGTGTTCTCATCGCTGAATTTTGCCGATGACCACCCGGCACGCGACATGCAGGATACCTTTTTCATCCAACGCAACCCCGACGTGCTGCTGCGCACACACACATCCTCGGTCCAGACCCGCGTGATGGAACATTCCAAACCGCCTATAAGAATCCTCTGCCCCGGACGCGTCTACCGCAACGAAGCCATATCCGCACGCGCACACTGCTTTTTCCACCAGGTGGAAGGGCTGTATGTCGACAAAGGCGTTTCGTTTGCCGACCTTAAGCAGACACTTCTCTACTTTGCCCGCGAAATGTTCGGTGCGGAAACCAAGATACGCCTGCGCCCCAGCTACTTCCCGTTCACCGAGCCATCAGCTGAAATGGACATTTCATGCAACCTCTGCGGAGGCAAAGGATGCGGGTTCTGCAAAGGCACCGGATGGGTTGAAATTCTCGGCTGCGGGATGGTAGATCCCAACGTTCTCGACGCTTGCGGCATTGACTCGAAAGAATATAACGGTTATGCCCTCGGTATGGGGGTTGAACGCATCGCCAACCTGAAATACCGCGTTAACGACCTGCGGTTATTCTCGGAAAACGATGTGCGGTTCCTTGGCGAATTCACCCACGCCCACTGATTCCACACATGGCTTCGCTTTTGGCTGATATAGTGTTTGTCGCCATCGGAGGTGCCACAGGGGCGGTGTGCCGCTACGGCATACAGCAATCAACGCCCGTTCTCTTCGAGAAACATTATTACACATTGGCAATCAACCTTATAGGATGCTTTGCCATAGGTGTTATATGGGCTATCCTCAACGGGGTCAATGCCCCGGCTTGGCTCAGCCGCCTGCTAATAGCAGGCTTCCTCGGAGGCTTCACCACCTTCTCGACGTTTGCACTCGATGCTTTCGCCCTTATCCAGACCGGGCGGGCGTTTCAATCGGCGCTTTATGTCGGAAGCAGCGTTATCGGCGGGATATTGCTTTGCGCGCTCGGGCTGAAACTCACCGGGAAAATAATCAACACAATAACATTGGCAGGCTGACAGGATGAAAAAATTGCAGCCATAAGCCCTTACCGACACCATCCAAACCCGAATGACTATAAAGGAACGCTACAGGCAAACACTGGAACTGCTCGACAAAGCCATCCCTACGGCGGAAACCGAGCTTCACTATGACACCCCGTTTCACCTGCTGCTGGCTGTAATCTTGTCGGCTCAATGCACCGACAAACGGGTCAATATGGTTACCCCTGCGCTGTTCGAAGCCTTTCCCGATGCGCCTTCACTCGCAGCGGCAACCCCCGGAGCCGTGTACGAACTCATTAAATCCGTATCCTACCCCAACAACAAAACCCGCTCACTGATAGGGGCAGCCCGAACGATTGTAGAGGACTTCAACGGCGAAATCCCCGACAATATCGACGATTTGATGAAGATACCGGGCGTAGGGCGCAAAACTGCAAACGTGATGCTCGCCGTGGTGTGGAACAGGGCGGCAATGGCTGTCGATACCCATGTGTTCCGCGTGTCGGAACGGATTGGTCTCACAACAGGGTCACGCACACCTCTTGAAACCGAGAAAACCCTCGTCAAAAACATCCCCGGCGAACTTATACCGAGGGCACACCACTGGCTGATTCTTCATGGACGCTACACCTGCAAAGCAAGGCGTCCCGACTGCCTCAACTGCACGCTTACCGAAGTATGCAGATATTACAATAAAACCAAATCCGATCGCTGACAATTGGAATCGACATTTCTTTTCATAATAGAAGTAATCGGCACTATAGCCTTTGCAATAAGCGGCATACGCCTGGCCGCATTTCATCGCTTCGACTGGTTCGGAGCCTACACCGTCGGGTTGGTAACAGCAATCGGAGGGGGGACATTGCGCGACCTCCTGCTGGGTATCAACGTGTTCTGGATGCAGACATGGCTTTACCTGGGTGTGACCGGGCTTGCCCTCGCCGTGGTCATATTGTTCCGAAAACTGCTGGTTAGCAATAACCGCATGCTTTTCCTGTTCGACACCCTCGGCCTCGCCTTGTTCGTTGTGATAGGCATACAGAAATCTCTGGCAGAAGGTTACCCCATGTGGGTAGGAATCGTGATGGGAAGCATCACAGGCTCGTTCGGAGGGGTGCTCCGCGACATTCTCATAAACCAGGAACCTCTGTTTTTCCGCAAAGACATCTACGCAACCGCATGCCTCGCAGGCGGCGCGGCCTATTGGGGCGTCATGGCATGCGGCGGCTCGGAAATAGCCCAGCAACTCACATGTGCGCTGACCATAATCTTGATCAGGATGTGTACCCTGCGATGGAACTGGTCATTACCGGTGCTATCCTACGAACATGCCGACAACAAACCCAGCCCATCCGAATCAGACCCAGGTTCAGACACGACATCCGAAAACCAACCCTCCGACAACACCAAATGAACAGCAGCCGGAACATACAATTCCTGAAATTCATCATAGTCGGGGGGATAAACACCGCCGTCACCCTTTTGGTGATAATGCTCTGCAAATCGGTAATAGGCATTGACCCTTATCTTTCCAACGCCTTAGGCTATCTTGCCGGAATTTCCAACTCATTTTTGTGGAACCGTGGATGGGTGTTTAATTCCCACGGCAAAATGACCGCCGAAGCCGTGAAATTTTTCATCGGATGCGGTATATGCTATCTCATACAGCTATGTTTCGTGTGGGGCGCAACCACCCTTTCCCCTCTCGGAGCCATGTTGTGGCAAATCGGCGGCTTCACCCTGTCAGGCTATGGTGCCGCCACCGTAATCGGCATGTGCATCTACACACTCTGCAACTTCGTCTACAACCGCCACGTCGCCTTCTCATCACGCGCTTAGGCTAGAGCCTTTAAAGCCAGGCATTGGCACGCTCCCTGACCGCCATCGACTCGCTGAGAAGCCGCACGAACTCCTGCATCGACCGCTTGTGATAGGCATTCCGTAGCGTATGCACACACCCTGCCATCTCATTGTCGTCAATATCAATCCTCACCGCTTTAACCCCCTGCTGGTTATGCACCGATGCCTCTGCAAGGATTGTCACGATGGAACTTTTACGCACAAGGTCAAGCAATATATCAGGGTCATTAAGCTCGATATGTATCCGAAGGGGGTAAGGATGACGCTCAAGTATTTTTTCAAGGGCATTACGGGCCTGCAGCCCTTTCGACGGAAGGGCCACACTATATGGCACCATATCGTCGAGACTGACATTCTCACGGGAAGCAAGCGGGTGGTTTGCACTTACAATAGCGGCCAGATAGTTCTGAAACAATATATGTGACTCCACGTCAGGCATCGGCACCGAGGGCTTGAACGCAAGGACGAAATCAATCTTTCTTTGGCGCAGCATCTCCATCAGCTCGGCCATCGGCTTATAGCACACATTGAGTTTTACACCAGGGAATTTCCTGATAAACGTGAATATCGTTTCAGTGAGTATGGGGCTGAAAGAATATGTAACACCGATATTCAGAACCCCTACAAGCATGTTTTGCAAATCACACATCCGCTCCCGGCACACATCCGCAGCCCCTACGGTGTTGCGTGCGAACGGCAACAACTCGTCGCCCGCCTCCGTAAGGGCTACCCCGTGGCTGTTACGGGCAAACAGCCGGGTGTCGAATTCGTCCTCAAGCTGCTTGATTTGCTGCGACAACGTGCTTTGGGTTATACACAGCTCTTTGGCAGCCTCGGAAAAATTCAAGGTTTCCGCTATCTTCAGAAAATATTTCAACTGGCGTAGTTCCATTTTTCGATTTGATTTATGTGACGTCATCCTGACCTCAGCCTCTTCGAAGCGACAATAAAGACATCAATTACTTCGATAAACAACAATCCATCCCACGGATGCTATCATCCTGCAAAAATACGTTTTTTATGCAAGAAGTCACCATTGACTTTTCCCATATCCCCCTTCCGCATGATTCTTACAACCGACGTGTCGCCCTAAATGAAACCCTCTTCATAAGGAATATGGGCATTGTGGCACCAACCACCATCCCCAGGATGATAAAGAAACATGTCATGCCGTTGCTCGCAAACAGATACAGGCTGTGCATGAACGAATCCTCACCCGCCTGCCCCAGGCACATCACTATTCCTCCGAAAGCCTTATATGCATAGATGCCAGGAATCATCGGCAATAACGATGGAAACAGAAACGTTTCAGCCGGGACCTTGGCACGCGGGGATAGAAGCACCGCCATACATCCCACCAGGAAAGCCGCCAAGGCGCTTGCCGGGACAATCGGAAGTGCAAACACCCCCGGCTGCATAATCAGGTAGCGCACCGAATGACCCGTAGCCGCAATCGCGGCACAATACGCATAAGCATTACGCGGGGGATTGCTTATAGCGGCAAAACCGATAGCGGCTATGGCTGCAAACAATGCATCCTGAAAAAATCCACATATCATATCGAAAAACATAAGTACGTATTATATCAGAACATACCTGCATGCATAAGCATCATCCCGGCACATAGTCCCACCGAAAGACACCCTGTAAGAATCACGGCATCGGTCAGACGGCTGAAAAAACACACGTAATGACCGTCAATCATATCACTGAACGAATTAAGGAACGGTATGCCGGGAACCAGGTATAACACACTTGTGGCCAAGGCCACATCAGGGGTCGAACCGATATGGAAAAGCCAGTCGGTGGCACCAAGGACTGACGATACAAAAGCACACAACACAAACACAATCCTCACATCAATCTTACACCCCGACAACACCTGCTTCAGATAATATCCGGCCATAGTGGCTGCAAACACCGTCGCCATAGCCACTATATCGCCACCGAACAAACGGCAGAAAGAGGCATTTGCACATGAAACCGCAAAAAGCACCCAACGCCTGTCGGCCACAGGCGTATGCATTATTTCAACCATAGCGCTCCGGGCATTCTCAACCGACAGCCCGTTGTCGGCAACAGCCCAGCTCAGACGGCTGAGCCGTGTTATAATGTCGTAGCTTATGGCAGTCTTATCGATTCCTTTGATTATGGTGAACGAGTCGCCGCACTCAGCATCAGCGATAGTAAGATGAATATGGTGTGGCGTGATTGTAATGGCCACATCCGTATGCCAGGCATAGGCCATTCGGTTCACGCTTTTTTCCAACCGCACACAGGTGGCACCGCTTTTCAACAGAAGTGCCGCATAGTCGGCCAGGAAGCGCCCCGTATCCTTTAATACGGAAAATTCCGCATCGGTAATCTCAGAGGTCGTCGGCATCTTCGTAATCATCATTATCCCTTACAGGCATATCGCCTGGAACCCATATCACCTCACGTTCGGACGCGATTTCTATAAATTTTTTATGGAAACCTTTCGCACCCTTGGCAGCCGTCCGGAAAATCCGGCAAACCGCCAACGCTATCATACAAACGGCCACACTGAGCCACACTGTCATCGGAGTCAACATATCTTATGTCATTTTGAATCTATATGCAAAATAACATAATGGTAACGGCAAAGTTCGGCTCCGGCTATGGGATTTCGGAATAACGGCAATCGGTAAAACTAAAGCACCAGGGGGAAACGAAGCCCGCATGGCTTACATGCCATTATATCCGACCCCGTGAAAGACGGTTGTTCAGCAGATTCACAAACTGATAGTTTTTCAATCCCCATCTGGGAGATAGCAACAAGTCGGCAGGCGCCTGCGAGGTGAAACGCTCTATCGCTATGTCGGGGTTGATGCAACGCAGCCGCTCAACAACCCTCACGCAAAGGTCGACATACTCGTCGACAGAAAACGACTTTATCGGAAGTCCGCGGAATTTAAGCGACCCCGATTCCCAATCACCCTCGCATTCCCGTGCCATCGTGGTGCCTTTTATAATCTGGAGCTGGTGGAATTTGACAGTATCTACAGGCAGGCGCCCAAGCCGCTCCACAGTCTGCATCATGGCGGATTCCGTCTCACCGGGCAGTCCCATGATAAAATGCAGACCTGCCCGCAAACCTGCACCGGCAGTACGCTGCACGGCATCAACAGTCTGTTCCCATGTGTGACACCTGTTGACAGCGGCAAGAGTGGCGTTATGACTGCTTTCCGCGCCATATTCCATAATCACAGGTTTGCCGATGTCGGCCAAAGCATGGAGCAGTTTGTCGGAAACGCAGTCAGGACGCGTACCTATAATCAAACCATCCACTTTGTCGACCGCAAGAGCCTCGTGGTAGAGGTCAAGAAGCCGCCCTGTTCCGGCATGCGTATTGGTGTAGCTTTGAAAATAGGCTATATAACGCATCTCAGGATACTTTCCTGAGAAAAAACGCTTACCATTTTCAATCTGCGTAGCGATTTCCCCTCCTCCAAGCATAGGTGAGAATGACGCGTTATTGCAATAGGCACATCCACCGCTACCCAACGTACCGTCGCGGTTCGGGCAGCTGAACCCGGCATTCACTGTCAGCTTCTGCATCTTGTTCCCGGGAAAAACCTCTCTCAGGAAATCAGCATAATCTTTATAGTAACGTCCCATAAATCCTACAATATAAACCGGGATTGACAAGCCACGTTTACAGAGACGACGCCGACTTCATCAGCAATGCGTCAAGCATCACCATTGCAGCCATGGCCTCGATAACCGGGCGCACCCTTATAAGGATGCAAGGGTCATGACGCCCTTTGGCCGTGAATGTCACCGCACGTCCGCTGTCATCGACAGTGTGCAACTCACGGGCTATTGTAGCGGTAGGCTTCACTGCCACCCTGAAAATAATTTCCATACCGTTGGTAATACCACCCTGTATCCCCCCGGAATGATTCGTGACAGTCGAAATCCCGCATCGGTCAACGGCAGGCTTAAACTCGTCCACACATTCGCTACCCCACCAACGGGAACCGTCAAACCCCAAGCCATACTCAAATCCCTTCACACCACCTATGGAAAGCATTGCCGAGGCAAGCATCTGTTCCATTTTGCCGAAAACTGGTTCCCCTATCCCGGCCGGCATCCCGGCAATGCGGCACTCCACCACACCGCCTATACTGTCGGCATCTGCACGGGCCGTAGTCAAGGCGTCAACCACATCCTCTTCCGAAGGGTCTTTCAATGTTCCCAGCGAATATATCCTTGAATCGACGGAAATCCCTTTCCCTGCAAGCACCTGCGATGCAAAAGCACCGGCCACAACGCGGCTGATGGTCTCGCGTCCCGACGCTCGTCCGCCTCCACGCCAGTCACGGATACCGTAACGCATATCCCATGTATAATCGGCATGCGAAGGGCGGTAGATGTGACGCAGCTCGTCATAATCACAGCTTCGTGCATCATGGTTCTCCACCATAAACCCTATCGGTGTACCCAGGGATATCCCTTGCTCCATACCGGCTTCCAAAGGAACTGCACCGCTTTCAGGATTCCATCCCATTATCCCTGAAAGGATTATAAGCCTGTCTTTTTCGTTACGTGCAGAAACAAGTGCGGATTGGCCGGGACGGCGCCGGTCAAGGCCGGCCTGGAGCTCCCGCAAATCAAACACCATCCCGGATGGTAACCCGTCGATAACACCCCCTATGGCCCGTCCGTGCGACTCGCCAAACGAAGTAAGCCTGTAAATATTACCAAAACTGTTCATACTCCGGCCTCCTCACAATTTTCCACTGACACGCAATGGACCAGGTCGCAGACCTCAGCACCTACATAGTCAATCAATCTATCCGGCGCTACGCGCACTTGCAGCCCGCGCACACCTGCACTGACAAAAATATACCCGAAATCCATTGCAGTCGAATGAAAAAACGTGGGCAGCGGCTTCTTCATCCCTACCGGCGAACATCCCCCACGGATATAGCCCGTAAGGGGCAACAGATCCTTCATAGGTATCAGGTCGGCCTTCTTAGCCCCGGCTGCCTTGGCGGCCTTCTTCAAATCCACCTCTGCATCCCCGGGAATCACACACACGAAATAACCTGCGGCATTCGAACGCGCCGAATTACGGCCAGGATACTCCCCTTGCAGCACAAGGGTTTTAAACACCTGCCTTATATCCTCCCCAAGTTGTTCCGCGACATGCCCGGCAGCAAGATTTTCCTCGTCAACCTCATAAGGAATCAACTCATAAGGAATATCCGCCTTGTCAAGCAGGCGCGCAACATTCGTCTTCGACGGTATCCCGTGTTTATCTTTAGCCATATATGAAACACTACATTACTAAGCAGATACAAAAATAGCGATTTTCCATGATTATGACAATAAAATAAAAGCGTCTTGCCGTTTTCAAGCAGGACGCTGACATATTAAAACCACAAATCTGACTATTCCAAATCAACGGCGCAACACTTCAAGAGCCTCGTCATATCGCGGTTCCTCGGTTATTTCCTCCACCAAGTCGGAATAAATCACATTCCTGTCACCGTCCAAAATGATTACGGCGCGGGTAAGCAATCCGGCCAACGGGCCGTCGACCAATTCAAGGCCATACTTCTCGGCAAACATAGGCGAACGGAACGCCGAAGCGGGAATCACATCCTTAAGCCCCTCAGCCTCACAGAAACGTCCGGCGGCAAAAGGCAAATCCATCGACACACACAGAACCACGGTATTCTCCAATGTCGAAGCTTCCTGGTTGAAACGACGCACACTGGCAGCACACACAGGCGTGTCAAGGCTTGGGAACACGTTAAGCACAACGCGCTTGCCTTTGAAATCTGCACAATTGACCTCCTTGAGTTCCGGGGTTACAAACGTATAGCACGGGGCTTTCTGACCCACCGACGGGATGTTGCCGCAAGTGTGGCAAGGGGTTCCTTTAAAATAAACTGTCTCCATATATCGTATAATTTTAAGCAAATCAAGCATGTTGCAAAATGATTAACCGAAGTATGAAAAGCCACACCGGCTTTCCCCTATCATTTCACAAGTGCTAATGACTGTATAACATCCTCGGCAAGGGAGTTGTTGAATCCGAGCAACACATTTGCCACTATTCCCGAAGGTTCGACCACCAATACCGTCGGAAACACCGTCGTACCGCAATCACGAGCCAGCGATTTTGCTGAAATCAAATCGGCTTCACCATATGATGGCGCACCCGTAATCCCTTCTATCTGGTCGATATTGCTCCCCATAAAGGCCAAAACCAGATCAATGTCGCGAGGCATCTTCGCAACCGCTTCCCTCAAGGCCGCGATAGTCAAACCTGCCGTTGCCACCTGCGGGTCGATAATGGCAATCAAGGTCGGGGCTTTGAACGCATCGCCACGATTACGCGAATAGCGCTCCCCCGTAACCGTAGGAAGGGAAAACGACGGCATCGGCAAACCCCTTAGATTCTCTATGCGGTAATTGCTTTCACGGAATTTCTCAAAAACCTCGGGATACATCGCCATCAACTCACTTTCCGAAGCAACCGTAGCCAGGCGGTTATCACCCGCAGGATAAGCAAACTTCACCGTAACCGATTGCTCGCTTATCTGGCCGGGGTTATATTCATTATCTATACGGATCGGGACACCCGTTTTCCTGTCGACAACAAGTTTATAATTTCGCCCCACAAAACCTCTCACACTCTGCGACGCGGTTACAACACTTACCTCCCTCCCGTCAGCAACAGCCACCGGCTCATAACCCACCGTGTAGTCGCCGGAATGAATCATTTCGTGTAACTCACGCGAAATCGACTGTGGCAGCAACTCTACAAACTGTCCATTCCCCTGAACACCTCCACGACCGGTCTGAAAAGGGATAGAATCCCATTCAAAATGATATTCCTGCAAACGATGGTCGCGATAACGGTAATGATGACCGTCAAAATAAGCCAGGAATCCCGATGACGGCTCCCCCCCCTCCTTACCCGGCAGACTCCACTTTATCAAGTAATCAACCGCCGAAAGAGGGTCACCGGCAACTGTATCCGATGCCAGCTCGATTGAATATACAACGTCATCATCAAGCATCGGGAGCGACACATCATAATCAACCTGCGCCGAAAACGGCGCCATAACATCAAGTGTGCGCACAAGCGCCTCAACCGTAGGTGCCACAGGCGTCCCTTCAGCATCGGCACCACCATCAATAACAGGCATCCCCCACGCCGAAAGACATGGAGGACACATTACTGCTATCACCATTAAAATTCCAATATTCCCTTTCATAAACACATAGTTGCAACGTTTGTAATAATAACCCGTCACTCCCCGGAAAAGTTCATAAAATTCCCGAAAACCCAATCAAAGAGGGCACACAGTTTTATCAACATACCCCCGGCGGCCTCGCCGCGGTGCGGCCGGGGAGGCGGGAGGCTGGCAGACAAAAAAAAGACCCCCGGCGGCGGATGCCGTCGGGGGTCGGTCGATAGGGGGCGGTTACCTACTCTCCCGCTTT
>LUJQ01000049.1 GCA_001689485.1 Bacteroidales bacterium M6
AACCGCAATTTGTCAAGTCGGGTCACCACACAGGTCACCACGTTTTTTGAATAAATCTGAAAATCGGCAAAATTCATCAAAGTTTATATTGTGCTATTATTCAGTATTTTGCCTAAACAAGTCATTCAAATTCATTCGTATTCATTCAGAAACTCAGGTTCTGGTGGCACCACTTAGAAGAAAAGCAAAAGATAGTAAAATTCTGATTTACAAACGAAATAGGGATTTTTTGTTTTCCGAGAGGACGCAAGAAACGGCAGAATTTCACCGAATATCGGCAGCATACATAAACCGGCTGCCCGTGCGCAAACGGTCGAACACCTTCTTTCCGGCCACATATGTAGCCCTGTTCATGTTATCAGGAGCCAATGTCTGCAGTATGAATAATTTTTCAGCCAGATTTTCAGCAAACCCCATCCGCCACTCCACAAATTCGTCGGGCTTAAAATCAAGTACGGCTATATCAGCCTCATATCCCGGCTTCAACGAGCCTATAGCATGACTCAGCCCCAAGGTTTCCGCCCCGCCACGGGTTGCCAGATAGAAACACCTCAAAGCACTCAGGCTGTTTCCATGCAGCATAGCCACTTTGTATGCCTCACCAAGCTGACGCACTACAGAGAAATTTGTTCCACCCCCTACATCGGTCCCAATCCCGACGTTGCAAGGATGCAACGGATTCTTTGCATCGAAGCACTTGAATTCGCCATCACCCAAAAACAGGTTGGATGACGGGCAGTGCACCACCCCGCATCCGTAATCATGCAGCACCTCCCATTCACGATCGCTGACTATGCAGCAATGAGCCATCACAGAGCGGCTGCCAAGTAACCCAAAGCGCCGGTACACATCTGTGTAATCCGATGCTTCAGGGAAAAGGCTTTTAACCCACTCAATCTCATTTTCCGCTTCATCAAGATGGGTGTGCATATAGACACCACGGCCGCTGTGCCGTTGGTACAGCTCTCCGGCAAGCCTGAGTTGCATGGGAGTGCTTGTAGGGGCGAAACGGGGTATGACGGCATACAGCTGACGCCCACGGTTGTGCCATTTTTGCAGGAGCGTTTCCGACAAAGCCACAGACTCCTCGGCAGAGATGTCGCTGAGGGCTTCAGGCAGGTTACGATCCTGGAGCACCTTCCCCGAAATCATCCGGGTGTTATAGCGCTCTGATTCTTGAAAAAATGCATCGACAGAGGCTTCAAATGTGGTTGAGAACACATTGGCCGTCGTGGTGCCATGTGCAAGAACCTGCCGGAAAAAAACTCTTGCCACCTCGTCGGCAAACCCTTTGTCATTGAATCTGGTTTCTGTAGGGAATGTGTACCTGTCAAGCCAGTCGAGAAGGGTGTCACCATAAGAACCGATCATTGGCAACTGCACGTAATGGGTATGGCAATCGACAAATCCAGGCACAATCAGAGCATCATGATATTCATCAACATCCTTAAGCCCGGGGTAAACAGGAGCTATGTCATCATAATCGCCTATGGCCGCAATCCTACCGTCCAGGATAACCAACAGCCCGTCGGAATAATAATCGTAACAATCCTTTTCACTGTTAAAGAACGGGTCGGCCTTAAATGTCAGCATCTGCCCTCTCACACCCTTGAGGATGCAGTCAGATGTATTCATTGTTTGTGACATAGATTTAATAATAAAACGAATAAAGATGTTTAACTACGTTATCTTATAACAAATCCCCGCCGGCCCCGGTTTTCAGCCTAATATTTACCAATGGCGCCGGAGGAACCGTGAAGAACACAGGAAATCAAGGAACAGGTCAGAGAAATGCTCGTTATTTGCACGCGGATAACGCACGTCGGTAAACACCTGTGCAAGTGTCCTTTTCCCATTCTCAGCGACAAAACGCATCGAATCCTCACGTGCTTCTTTCTCCGCATACAGCTCATCTATCCTTTCGCACGTGTAATCCGAGTATTTACCGTTATGCACTACAGCTTCCAGGGGCAACCGGCCGACATCAACCCCGTCCTCGGCCGGATAACCCACGGTCAAGGTTATGACCGGCACGACAAGTTCAGGCAGCTCCAACACTTCGGCAATCTGCTGGGCATTGTAAGTCGTAGTACCTAACCAGCAGCATCCCAATCCCGAAAGTTCGGCAAGGGTATTAAATTGCTGGGCGAATGCCACAGTATCGATAAAAGCGGCCACAAACGACTGCAGGTTATCATAGCAAGGCTCTGCCGCACGTTCCTCGCACCAACGCGACATACGGTGGAAATCGGCACAGAACGTAAGCACCACAGGCGCCGACACTACCTGAGGCTGGTTGAAATGCAACGGTGCCAGCTTCTGCCGGGCATCTTCGTCACGTGTGACAATCACACTATAGAGCTGCATATTCCCGGTTGTCGGGGCATGCGAAGCCTTCAAAAGCAACCCGTCAAGCAACTCCGACGGCACATCCCTGTCGGCATAACGGCGAATAGTGCGCCTGTTCTCCCAATAATTGTCAGTTTCTTCCATATAAAACCTTATTTCTGTTTTTTGCAAAGGCAAAGATAATATTATTATTTCGTTTCGGGAAACTTCTAACCACACACCAAAACAACAGCATCCTGCAAATCACCCACTTACAGATGCAAATGGAAAACTTATCAACATCAGGGCCTCTTTATTCCGTTCCGTTTTGGATTAATCAGGAAAAATTGCGAAGTTTGCAGTGTCTTATTTCCAGCAAGTGTATATACCGACTTAAATGACCGGCCTTTTTTCCAAAATTTCCGGCACACCATATCCGGGTATATTATTAACGACGCTATTCAAAACAAACCATCGTGGAAAACGAAAAAAAGACGTATAACTATGATGAGGCTTTCTCGGAAAGCCTCCGTTACTTTGGAGGCGACGAGCTTGCCGCACGTGTATGGGTAAGCAAATACGCCCTGAAGGACTCCTTTGGCAATATATACGAACTCACCCCCGACGACATGCACCATCGCATTGCCGCCGAAGTGGCACGTATAGAAAGCAACTACCCCAACCCGATGAGTGAGGAGGAGGTATTCTCATACCTCAAAGACTTCCGCTACATCGTGCCACAGGGAAGCCCCATGTCGGGAATCGGCAACAATTACCAGGTCGGATCCCTGTCAAACTGCTTTGTAATCGGCCTGGACGGGAACCCCGATTCTTATGGAGGGGTTATCCGCATCGACGAAGAGCAGGTGCAGCTTATGAAACGACGCGGCGGCGTGGGGCATGACCTCAGCCATATACGCCCGAAAGGTACACCTGTTAAAAACTCCGCCCTTACATCTACCGGCCTCGTACCGTTCATGGAGCGCTATTCGAACTCTACCAGGGAAGTAGCCCAGGACGGACGGCGTGGCGCACTCATGCTCACCGTAAGCATCAAACATCCCGATTCGGAAGCCTTCGTGGATGCTAAAATGACCGAAGGGAAAGTAACCGGGGCCAACGTATCGGTTCGTATCGACGATGATTTCATGCATGCCGTTACGGAAGGCACCCCTTATCGGCAGACATATCCTGTTGATTCCGCCAATCCTGAAACAGAAAAAGAAATCGACGCCAAGGCATTTTGGGATAAAATCATCCATAACGCATGGAAATCGGCCGAACCCGGGGTGTTGTTCTGGGATACAATCACACGTGAATCATTGCCCGACTGCTATGCCGACCTCGGATTCCGCACCATCTCCACCAACCCTTGCGGAGAAATCCCGCTCTGTCCCTACGATTCATGCCGCCTCCTGGCCATCAACCTGTATTCCTACGTAAAGCATCCCTTTACACCGCAGGCCGAGTTCGATTACGACCTTTTCCGCATCCATGTGGCAAAAGCCCAGCGCATAATGGACGATATCATCGACCTTGAAATGGAAAAAATCGATGCCATCCTAAGCAAAATCGATTCTGACCCGGAAACGGAAGAAGTAAAATGGCCGGAACGCCATCTATGGGAAAAAATCCGCACAAAAACCCTGCGTGGACGGCGCACCGGTGTTGGCACAACTGCCGAAGGCGACATGCTTGCAGCCATGGGGCTGCGTTACGGGACCCCTGAGGCCACGGCATTTTCCGAAGATGTGCACCGCCGCCTTGCATTGGCAGCCTACGGCTCATCGGTGGAAATGGCAGCTGAACGTGGTGCATTCGAAGTGTTCGATGCCGACCGCGAGAAAAACAACCCGTTCATGTTGCGCCTTAAAGCCGAGGATCCGGCAATGTATGAGCAGATGCTGGTGCACGGACGCCGAAACATCGCCTGCCTCACAATTGCCCCGACCGGGACCACGAGCCTTATGACACGCACCACTTCAGGCATCGAACCCGTATTCATGCCCGTTTATAAACGCCGCCGCAAAGTGAATCCCAACGATGCCGAAGTAAAAATCGACTATGTTGACGAAACCGGCGACGCATTCGAGGAATACGTTGTCTATCACCCCAAATTCATTGAATGGATGAAAGTGAACGGCATCGAGGCTAAATCCGACTATACCCAGGATGAACTTGACGCCTTGGTTGCGCGGTCGCCCTATGCAGGTGCTACGTCAAACGACATCGACTGGCTCGAAAAGGTGAAAATGCAGGGCCGAATCCAAAAATGGGTCGACCACTCGATTTCAGTAACCATCAACCTCCCTGCCGACGTCAGCGAAGAACTGGTCAACAGGCTCTATGTGGAAGCATGGCGGGCAGGATGCAAAGGATGCACGGTTTATCGCGACGGCTCACGGTCAGGTGTGCTTATAGCCCTTGAAAACAAGAAGAAGCAAAACGAAACCCCTGCCACATCGTCGGACAATGTACACCACATGCTCCTTAAACGGCCAATCGAGCTTGATGCCGACGTGGTACGTTTCCAGAACAACAAAGAAAAATGGATTGCATTCGTGGGTCTTATGGACGGACGTCCGTATGAAATCTTCACCGGCCTTGCCGATGATGACGACGGGATTTTCTGCCCCAAGTCGGTGAACCACGGAAAAATCATCAAGGCGATAACACCTGACGGCACAAAACGTTACGACTTCCAGTTTGTGAACAAGCGCGGACACAAAACCACAATCGAAGGTTTGTCGGACAAATTCAACCCCGAATACTGGAATTACGCCAAACTGATTTCGGGAGTACTCCGCTACGGAATGCCTATCGACCAGGTTCTCAAACTTGTAGGAGGTCTTGAACTCGATTCCAAGAGTATCAACACTTGGAAAATGGGCGTTGAACGCGCTTTGAAAAAATACCTGCCAAACGGCACCCAGGCATCAGGTCAACGCTGCCCAAATTGCGGTCAGGAAACCCTCATCTACCAGGAAGGCTGCCTCATATGCACCTCATGCGGCACCTCCAAATGCGGATGATTCAGAAATAAACATGCACAATATAGCGGCGGTGTGTCAATTTTTTTGACACACCGCCGTGTTTTTCGCCCGGATGGCGCAAGTGCAGTCACAATGGCTCAATCCACATAAGTAAATCGTGGCCTATTTCCTGAAGAAACGGTTAAGACGGTTCAATGCGGCTGCCATTTCTGCCGCATTTACATCATAATCCGCTATGGGATTCATTTGCGGGTCGTAAACATTGAATTCACCGGCGCCACCTTTTTCCAGGATAGTGTCGCCTGGGGTAATAAGCGCGAAATTCAGATTGCTTCCGGAAACGTGCCAGCCACGATCAGCAGCAGTGTCGGTGAGGTCATAGCCGAATGAATATGACTCAGGGGAATTTGTAACACCAAGATACCTGCCCATCAGTGTCGGCACAAAATCATAATGCGTGGTGCGGTGAGTATAGACCTTACCGGCTTCTGACCCGCCGGGGAAACGAACGACCAAGGGCACACCGATTTGCGACTTTGAATAGTTCCCGCTATGCCCCCAATAGTTTTTCCCTGTTTCATTGAATTCCTGGCCATGGTCGCCAGTAAGTATCACCAAGGCTTCGCGGCCCGTAGCCCGCTCATGATTCTCGATTGCAGCAAAAACCTCACCAAGCAACTTGTCATCCTCCCAAAGACAATTACGATACAGATTCCAGAATTCCGTAGGATCCAAGTCATTGTCAAGACGCGTATAATCGGCATATGCCCAAGCCGGGGTGAAATGCGTATTGTTTTCAGGCGGCAACGCTATGGCATGGGGAAGGTCGTAGAACAAAAACGAAAATCGCGGACGTCGGTCAGCATCTGATTCGTCAGATTCCAAATCCGCCAGGAACTTCCCGGTCAGCGCCCTATCGCTTTCAAGCACGCTGCATCCCTCTGCAGCCTCGTTAACATTATCTACCGTGCGGAACACCATGCTACGGAAATCGGGGTTATGCAGGTTGGCCGACGGATATGCCTGAATCTCATAACCCAGTTCCTGCAAACGTGTAATCAACGGAGGAGCGACACATGCAGCCTCGAAACTCTCCCAATAATAACCGGAAATGCCGAAATAGATGCCGAACACCGAGCACCGCGTTCCATTCGACGAAGAGCGATGGTCGGCAAAACGGGTGTTATCCTCCGCAAACCGCCATGCGTTAGGCATTGTTTCCGCATCAAAACCCCTCGGATTCCATGAATCCAAAAGGATAAGGTAAATGTCGGGCAAAGAATCAGGCTGAATAGTTGTAAGCGGCTCAACCGGGAAACATACTTCACCTGAGGCTGCCGCCATATCGGCCAGTTTATCACCATCAGGCTCCTTTACACCAAGTTTCGTAAGCAGGCTTTTTGCGGTAAGCGGATAGAAGTATGGCAACGAAACCGCCGCCCTTGTCACAGCAACATGCCTTGTAAAAGCCCCGTATGCATGATAAAGATGGCCGGACAGAATGCAGAACACCATCACCACACCTATAGGCCACACATATCCCCGGCCGGTTTTCCTAAACACCCACGATGCGAGATAATAAAACCCGATAGCCATAGTCGCAAACAGAGCCAACACCATGCACTCCTTGAAAACCATCCATAAATCGAATACGAATATGTTGCCTGCGCCAGGCCCGGTAATCATATTAAGTATAAATCCGTTTATGTGAAAACGGTATATGGCGTAAACCTGCCTGTTTATTACAAGCGCCATCACACACAGCGCACAAAATCCGACCATGACCCAGACAGCCGGACGCCTCAGCCCGGTCAGACCAACTGTCATGTAGACAGCATATGCCGCCAACGCAAACGTTGCAGCATGCCCGAGCGATGCGATTGCCAGATACACCCACCCCTCGGCTGTCATCAACACCAATGCCGGCGACGCAAAGATATAGCTGAACATGACCACACCCATCAGTATCGATGCCAGTGCCATGTATAGCACACCTATCTTTGCAAAATCCTTGAAATCACCCTTCCCTCGCAGAAAGCCTTTTAAATCAAACATAACACATAGCAAAATCAAACAAACAGAGGAGACTTGTCATCAGGTCTCCTCTGTTGTTTGATTATTCGTATTTTTATTCGGCAGAACCCTCGTCACGCAACTCGATTTTCACCATCTTGAAAATCTCGTTACCCTCTGTGTCGTACATCGCGATAGAGTCGCCCCCGAGGCTCTTGGCAGTTTCCACACTCTCAAGGCCGAGCAGGAATTCGGTTTCACGCGAATCAGGCGGACACATCATCCGTGTCGTAGCAATATCCATAAACTGCATCGAATTCACCTTGTCAGGGTCGATAAACAGCGACCCGTTAAAGATATTGCAACCAGTGGTGCCATGAATCCTAAGGTCAGGTATATTTATCGTCATGGTGGCATCATCATCACCAGTCATAGGCTTTCCGTTAAGTGATTCCACCTTCCAGGCACCGTTCAGGAAATCCATATTATGACGACGGAGCACCAACACGGTCTGCCCGTCGGCTCCTTTAAGATTAAGGAATGTAACCGGGCCTTCCTGACGGGCGGAGTATCCTTTCACATCAGAAACAGCCAGGTTTATAAGATATTCAAATGGTGCGTCCTGACACATTCTCATGGTCGAGATTATATTTTCAAGCCTCAATGAATCCTGAGCTTCCGACAGCAGGTCACCGTTGATGATATTGCAGCCATTCGAACCATAAAACCTCTTTGCCGGAAGGTCGAACGTTATGTAAGGACGCTCCTCCCCGGTAACAACATTACCGCGAACGCTGTAAATCGTCCATTCGCCGTTAATCGTAAAATCTGCGGGCAAGGCATTATTCACGGCAAGCGATTGTTTTCCTGAAGAAGACCCGGGATTAATAACTTCAGGGTTTTCTCCGTCTGCCACCTCGCGACGGGCCTCGGCCAGCTCACTTTTTGATACACCTGTAACCTTATCCCCCTTTCTCTTTTTATTTTTCACTGCCTTGCCATTTGTTGTAACCTGTGAGCCACTTTTAGCGGCACCACCCTGTTTCGGAGGTGTAAGCACCGGCCCTTCGGCAGTATCCGATGTTATCTCCGTCCTATCGGCGGAAACATTACCTTCACTGCCCTGAATCGGATGTTTATGAAATTTATCAAAAACAGAACATCCCGACATCCCCATCGCCAATACCGCTCCTATAGCGATAACTGTATAATAATTTGGCTTCATATTCGTTGATTTATAAGTTTTAAATCCGATTGGAAACCGAGACAGGCAGACTCCCGCAATCCACCGAAACAAACGGAAGAGCAACTATGCCATATTTCCCCGGATTCGAAAAAATTTCTACAAAAATAACAACTTCGACTTGATTTTTTGCCACATCAGTACCGCATTTTTGCGTATATTTGCAAAATTTTAGACTAATTCCATGAGATTCGAAATTAGAAGCTTACTTAAAACACTTTCGGTAACAGCATTACTTGCATCAACCCAACAACTGATTTTGGCAGAAAACCCGTATTCTGTCTATGTCGACAACCACGGACGCATGCGCCGTTCCGACACGCACGAAGAGGTGCGATTTTACGGCACCAACTACACCCTGCCGTTCGCACATGCCTACAGGACGATGAAAACACTGGATGTGAACCACACTGACGCTATCGACCGCGACGTATATCACATCAGCCGCCTGGGTCTGAACGCCTACAGGGTGCATCTATGGGATGTAGAGATATCTGACAACGAAGGCAATCTGCTCGAAAACGAACATCTTGCCTTGCTCGACTACCTAATAGCACAACTTGAAAAGCGCGGGATTTCCATAATAATCACCGCACAAACAAACTTCGGCAACGGGTATCCCGAAAAAAATATCGATACCGGCGCCTACTCCTATGACTATCCAAAATGCAACATCCATGCCGACCAGGAAGCGATAAAGGCTCAGAAGCGATACATGGAAGCCCTTGTGGCACATATCAACCCATATACAGGGAAGAGCTATGCCGACGACCGCTCCATCATAGCACTTGAAATAAACAACGAGCCATGCCACCAAAGCTCTCCCAAACAGGTTACAGACTATATCGACACAATGGTGAAAAGCGCCCGCAAAGGCGGATGGCGCAAACCGCTTCTTTATAATGTTAGTCACAACATTGATATGGTTCCGGGATATTATGCCGCCGACATCCAGGGTACGACCTATCAATGGTATCCTATCGGCCTTGTGTCGGGGCATGAGCAGAAAGGCAACTTCCTACCATATGTCGATAACTATGCCATACCGTTTGCAGATGTCAAAGGATTCGGCAACAAAGCCAAAGTGGTTTACGAATTTGACCCTGCCGACATGCTTGACAGCTACATATTCCCTGCCGTTGCACGCACATTCGCACGCGAAGGATTCCAATGGGCAACACAGTTCGCCTACGACCCCATCGATATGGCCAGGTTCAACACCGAATATCAGACCCATTATCTCAACCTTGCCTACACGCCTCAGAAAGCACTGGGTATGAAAATAGCCTCACACGTCATGCAGACGACCCCAAACGGGGTTGATGTGGGCAAATATCCCGTCGATACAATATTCGGGGATGTAACGGTGAGCTACCGCCGCAATCTCGCATTACTTAATGCACCGACAGAATATTTTCACACAAACAATGTCGACGTTATACCTGTCGCACCCGACAGCCTGCGCCATATAGCTGGTTACGGGTCATCCCCGATTATAACGTACAGCGGTCGCGGGGCATATTTCCTTGATAAAATCGACAACCAGACATGGCGTCTTGAAATGATGCCCGACGTCCTATACAGTGCCGACCCGTTTGCCAAGCCCGCACTTACACGTGAAGTCGCCCATATCATCCCGGCAACGCATCCTATCAAAATCGACCTGCCCGGATTAGGGAAGTCATTCAGCCTGCGCCACCTTACAGGTGACGACACAGACCTCACACAAGCCGTCGACGGGACAGCCGACATCGCACCAGGGGTCTATCTTCTCTCTTCAAACCAGGCACATCTGGCAACCGTCGACCCTTCATCCAAAATGGGGAATATAGCACTCAACGAATATGTGGCGCCCCCGGTCACCGGCATACCGCTGCATGTGAATCATCATCCGGCCAAGGCTATTGTAAAAGGGAAACCTCTTACCATCCGAGCAGAAGCTTTTGGCGAGTTGCAGCCTGACTCATTGGTTATTTACCCATCGGATGCTTCATTTTGGCGCGATGACAACACACTTTACACCATGTATAAAGTGGCACCATACATATATGAGGCCACAATCCCGGCCGACCAACTGGAAGGGCTTACCAGCTTTTCCTATCGCATAACAGCGGTCACACCCGAAAATTCAGCCACATTCCCCGGCAGCCATAACGGCACACCTCTTGACTGGGATGCCCCGGAAGGGAACTTCTATACCACACGGATTATGCACCCGGATGAGCCGTTGGTATTGCTGAATGCCGCCGACGGCCTGCAGGGATGCCAGATTTCCACAATCCCTGACGAATGGGGACGAAGCCGCGTTGAATCCGTAAAACACGCACCCATCAAAATGGATGCATTGAAAATAACTGTTAATGCAGGTAAGATTCCTGTAAACACTATACTCACACGCTATGTAGGCGATAACATCAGCCCTGTCGCAGCCGACATAACCCCTCAAGAACTGATAGTAAAGACAGGCAAAGTCAACAACCTCGAGGAAATAACGGTATCATTAGTCGACCGTGACGGCTTCACATATTCCAAAAAACTTTCGCTAAAACCCGACAGCGAGCTTGTAGTCAGGTTGGACGACCTCACATTAAGCCCGACACTATTATGCCCTGCCCCATTCCCAGGATTTCTAGAACGCGAATTCGTTCCCACTGACTGCACAGCATCCCTGCGCATCGGTGAAGTTGAAAAGTTGCAACTAGTTTTCCCCGGTATTCCTGCCGATGCATCTGCCTCAGCCGAAATCACAGGCATATGGCTTCGTTAAAGCGGGAATATCGATATAAAAATTGCACCCGCCCGATTAATCCGATTACCTAATCAACTTAAACCAATGAATATATCTATTTTAAGAAAACAATTTCTGACCTATTCCTTCCTTCTCGGCCTATGCGCATGCATGACATCATGCGGGGGCGATGACAAGGAACCGTTTGTACCGACACCGCCACCTGCACCGGAGCAACCTGATACCCCCGACGAACCGGAATTCGAATCGAAAGGATTTGCAAAGGGGGCAGATGTGAGCTGGCTTACAGAATTGGAAGATAAAGGATGCATATTCTACAACTCCAAGAACAAAGAAACCGAATGCATGAAACTGCTCCGCGACGAATGCGGTGTAAATGCCATCCGTCTACGCGTATGGGTGAACCCGGAAAACAAATATAACGGCAAGGAAGACGTACTTGTAAAAGCACGCCGTGCCCATGCCCTAGGTATGCGGCTAATGATTGACTTCCATCTCTCAGACAGCTGGGCTGACCCCGGAAAACAGGTAATCCCGTCTGCATGGCAGAATTACACGGCAGAGCAGATGGCCAAAGCTGTAGGCGACCACATAACCGATGTACTCTCGTCACTGAAGCAAGAAGACATAACGCCGGAATGGGTGCAAATCGGAAATGAAACAACTCCCGGCATGCTGCATCCAATGGGTGAAATGAAAGACCAAAACCCTGGTGAATTCCCACGGCTCCTGAACGCAGGTTATGACGCCGTTAAAGCCATCTGCCCGGATGCACAGATAATCGTCCATCTCGACCAAGGCAATAAAAAGGGAACCTACACATGGTTCTTCGACCTTCTTAAAAAGCATGGCGGGAAATATGACCTCATCGGCATGTCACTCTATCCAATAATCGAAAAAGGTTCCGGGGCATCATGGAGTGTGTCGACCGACCACCAGGCAATCAACGACTGCATCAGCAATATAAGGGAACTACAAACACGCTACAATAAAAACATCATGCTCTGCGAAATAGGTTTCCACCATACCCAGGCAGAGGACTGCGGCGATGCACTCGACAAGATTATGCGCGCATTTGCAGGCAACGCCGCACTCCAAGGCATATTCTATTGGGAACCTGAAGCCGAACCCGGAAATACCGGGTATCACAAAGGCTGCTTCAACAACGGGCGCCCCACAGCGGCACTCGAACCCTTCACCCGTGCCATATTAACCCCGGCCTCATAATCCCGAAAAATATCTGACCTCATGAAAAATCTACAACGATTTCACTTAGCGGCCATTACAGGAGGCTTGCTGCTTATACCTGCCGCACAGCTCGCCGCACGAACCCATACCACCCTCGACACAGGCTGGAAATTTGCGAAAGTCGACAGCCTCGGCAAACGCGCCCCATGGCAAAACGTGAGGGTGCCGCATGACTGGGCCGTACATGAACCGTTCGCCCGCGAACACGACCTTCAGATAGTTGCCGTGGAACAGAACGGCGAAACGGAAAAAACAGAAAAGACCGGGCGCACAGGCGGCCTTCCCTATATGGGGAAAGGCATCTATACCACCACCTTCGAAGTTGCCGACACTGCCGGTCAGCATTTCACACTGGTGTTTGACGGGGCAATGAGCAACCCACGGGTCACTGTAAACGGGAAATATGCAGGCGGATGGGCTTACGGATACAATTCTTTCTACCTTAACCTTCCCAACGGAATGGTAAAGCCCGGCGATAACACCCTCACGGTAGAATTGGAAAACAAACCGCAGTCATCACGATGGTATCCCGGAGCAGGGCTGTATCGCAACGTGCATCTTGTCACCACGTCGCGGGTGCATGTTCCGACATGGGGCACATACATAACCACCCCCTATGTAACAGCCAGTGAAGCATCAGTCAAGCTCATAACCGAAATCAAAGGTGCGGCCAAAGGTGAAGCCGTAGGGGTTAAAACCGATATCATAGCCCCTGACGGCACCGTCGTGGCAACCAATAATTCCACATATTATTCCCACGGGCAACCGTTCACCCAGAATTTTCTTGTAACCAAACCTTCACGATGGTCGACCGAGAATCCGGCGTTGTATATCGCCCGCACAACCCTTAGCGTAGACGGCAAACCTGTCGACGAATATTCCACCAGATTCGGCATCCGTTCGCTGGAATATATCCCTGAAAAAGGATTCTTCCTCAACGGGGAATACACCAAGTTCAAAGGCGTATGCAACCATCACGACCTCGGCCCGCTCGGCGCAGCAGTGAACCGCGCCGCCTTGCGCAGACAGATTGTGATGCTAAAGGATATGGGGGCTAACGCCATACGAACCGCCCACAACATGCCGGCCCCCGAACTTGTGGAACTGTGCGACGAAATGGGTATGATGCTCATGGTCGAACCTTTCGACGATTGGGGCTTCCGTCCCAAAAGCCCCAACGGCTACGGTTCTATTTTCGGCGAATGGGCTGAAAAGGATATGGTCAACATGCTGCGCCACTACCGCAACAATGCCTCGGTGGTGATGTGGAGCATAGGTAACGAAGTGCCGAGCCAATGGGGACCCGACGGTGTGCAGGAATTGCAGATGCTTCTCGATATAGCCCACCGTGAAGACCCCACACGCCCCGTCACATGCGGGATGGACCAGATAGGCGCGGTGCTCGACAACGGATTTGCCGCCGCCCTGGATATCCCTGGATTCAATTACAAGCCACAGTATTATCTACGAGCCTACGAAACCCTTCCGCAGAAACTCATCCTAGGCTCGGAAACGGCCTCGACAGTTTCATCGCGTGGATGCTACATGTTCCCCATGGAACTTAAGGCGAATGCTGTTCACGACAACCATCAATCATCATCGTTCGACACCGAATTCTGCTACTGGAGCAATATCCCCGACATAGATTTTGCAATGGACGACGATTACCCATGGATGATAGGACAATTCGTTTGGACTGGTTTCGATTACCTCGGAGAACCATCGCCCTACGACACCGACGCATGGCCAAACCATTCGAGCGTGTTCGGCATAATCGACCTGGCCTCACTGCCAAAAGACCGTTACTGGCTCTACCGCTCGAAGTGGAACACCGAGTCCCCCACCCTCCACCTCCTGCCGCATTGGAACTGGAAAGGGCGTGAAGGGAAGGTGACCCCTGTGGTAGTGTACACCTCCTGGCCGAAGGCGGAACTGTTCGTCAATGGGAAATCTATGGGGATTAAAGAGAAACCCGCACCCTCCGTGCTTGATTACACGGAAGTTGCCCGCACACCTTATTGGGAACGCGAACGCGTAAAGGATGTGTCGGCACACAACGACTCACTGGCGATGAACCGCTACCGCCTTATCTGGGACGATGTGGTCTATCAGCCCGGCGAAGTCAAAGTCATAGCCTACGACGAAGCCGGCAACAAAGCCGGGGAACTGGCTCGTGTAACCGCCGGGAAGGCACACCACATCATGCTCACGCCCGACCGGCAGGAAATCACAGCCGACGGCAACGATCTTGTATATGTGACCGTCGAGGTGGCTGATAAAAACGGCAACATCGTTCCGGACGATACACGCATGGTAGACTTCAAAGTGAGTGGTTCAGCCGAATTCCTTGCAACCGCCAATGGCGACCCTACCTGCCTGCTATCATTCGATGCGCCGAGGATGAAGCTTTTCAGCGGTGCGGCAACAGCCATTTTACGTGCGGCACCGACCCCCGGCAAAGCAACACTGACGGTAACCGCACCGGGTGTACGGCCTGCCACTATAACTATCGACGTGCGTTGACAAGTTGACACACATCACCCCAAACGCTATCGAAGGTAAAGTTACGATGACCTCAATGCCCCGGATTTGCATAAATTGACAAATCCGGGGTCTTTTTTGGCAAATTTGTTATATCCGGTTAACCGAATTTTCGCTAATTTTGTAGAAAATAAAACGCTTTCTCCATCATTATGATTGCGGCATCGGAAGATTTTCTTCATAGCCGCATTCCCCCCTGAAATCTAATTATCACAACCAGTATGAACGAAAAAATCAAAGGGATTTTCAAAGAAAAATTCGGAGAGAACGGCACACTTTATGCATCGGCCGGACGTATAAACCTCATCGGCGAACACACCGACTATAATGGCGGATACGTGTTCCCCGGCGCTATCGACAAGGTTATCATGGCGGAAATCCGCCCCAACGGCACCGACAAAGTGCGGGTGTTCTCCATCGACATCAACGAATATGCCGAATTCGGCCTTAAGGAGGAAGATGCCCCCACCCAACAATGGGCACGCTATATTTTCGGAATATGCCGCGAAATCCAAAAACGCGGAGGCGTGGTCAAAGGATTCGATGCAGTGTTTGCAGGCAACGTACCCCTTGGCGCCGGACTTTCCTCGTCAGCAGCACTTGAGAGCTGCTTTGCTTTCGCACTCAACGACCTTTTCAACGGCAACACAATCGACAAATTCGAACTGGCGAAAATCGGACAGTCAACCGAACATAACTACTGCGGCGTTAATTGCGGCATCATGGACCAGTTCGCTTCGGTATTCGGCAAGAAAGACCACCTCATGCGCCTTGACTGCCGCTCGATGGAATTCGAATATTTCCCATTCCAAATCGACGGCTACAAACTCGTACTGCTCGATTCGAAGGTGAAACACGCGCTGGTCGATTCCCCCTACAACAAACGCCGCCAGTCGTGCGAACGTGTTGCGGCCAAGCTCGGCATCGAAACCCTGCGTGATGCCACCATGGAGATGCTTGATTCAATCAAGAGCGACATCACCGCCGAGGATTATTTCCGTGCCAAATTCGTTATCGAAGAAAAACAGCGCGTGCTCGATGTGTGCGACGCCCTTCAGAAAGGCGACTGCGAAACCGTAGGCCAAAAGATGTATGAAACCCATCACGGGCTTTCGAAGGACTATGAAGTTTCATGCGTGGAACTCGATTACCTCAACGACATCGCTAAAGAATGCGGTGTAACAGGCTCACGCATCATGGGTGGAGGCTTCGGCGGCTGCACCATCAACCTCGTCAAAGACGGGCTTTATGATAACTTCATTGCAACAGCCAAAACGAAGTTCAAAGAAAAATACGGGCATGAACCGGTTGTCTACCCGGTAATCATTTCCGAGGGCGCCCATAAAATCGGCTGACCTGAATGACTACAAACACACCCCTGCGGATAGAAACCCGCAGGGTGTGTTCACCAATAACTGCCCCTCATTACTCACAACTACACAAAACCAATAAACGCATATGAAACCAACTCTTTTTGTACTTGCTGCCGGTATGGGCAGCCGTTATGGAGGTCTCAAACAGCTCGACCCGCTCGGGCCCAACGGTGAAACCATTATGGATTATTCCGTTTACGACGCACTCCAGGCCGGATTCGGCAAAGTGGTATTCGTTATCCGTAAAGATTTCGAACAGGATTTCCGCGAAAAGATTCTTTCGAAATATGAAGGCCATGTACCGGTGGAAGTGGTGTTCCAAAGCATCGACAAGCTTCCCGACGGTTACGCCTGCCCTGCCGACCGCTCCAAACCATGGGGTACAAACCATGCAGTGCTGATGGGGCGTGAAGCAATAAACGAACCGTTCGCGGTAATCAACGCCGATGATTTCTACGGACGGAATGCTTTCGAAGTAATCGCACAAGAACTTATGCGTCCGCGCGACCGCAATGGCGACTACTGCATGGTCGGATTCCGTGTAGGCAACACAATGACCGAAAACGGCTCGGTTGCACGCGGTGTGTGCGAAACCAACGACGGGAAGCTTACCTCGGTAGTGGAACGTACCGCTATTTCGTATGATGAAGCAGGACGCATCGTATTCACCGATGAAAACGGCGAAGTGCAGACCCTTGCACCCACAACTCCCGTCTCGATGAACCTTTGGGGATTCACACCCGACTATTTCGAATATAGCGACCGTGAATTCCGACGTTTCCTGGATAAAGACATCAACACACCAAAAGCAGAGTTCTTTATCCCGCTTTGCATCGACACCCTCATCAATTCCGGCGAAGCAACTGTTAAAGTTCTCGACACCGATTCAAAATGGTTTGGTGTGACCTATGCAGCCGACCGTCCCGGTGTAGTAGCCAAATTTGCAGAACTGCACGAAAACGGCACATATCCCGCAAAATTATTCTAAGCAGGTTTGAAGTTGTAAGCCTTAAGTTATAAGTTATAAGTCATAAGTTTCAAGTTGTAAGTTATAAGTGAAAATAGGCGCTATTTCTACTCGCCGTAAATTCCCGAACAGCAGATTTTAATTTAGCTGCAATCTCCACATATTTATATTATTACAACCCGCATATAATGACTTTCCGCTTATAACTTATAACTTACAACTTATAACTTAAAACTTATAACTTACAACTTATAACTTATAACTTAAAATTTATCCATATGAAACCACGCATTCTCGTCACCGGGGGTACCGGATATATCGGCTCACACACTGTTGTCGAGCTACAAAATGCCGGTTACCCGGTAGTTATTATTGACGACTTGTCAAATTCCAACCGTGATGTGCTTGATGGCATCGAACGCATCTCCGGCATACGTCCTGAATTTGTCGAGGCAGACTGCACCGACATGAATGCCCTCCGTGCGCTTTTCGATAAGTACACCGACATAAAGGGTATCATCAACTTCGCTGCCAGCAAGGCGGTTGGAGAATCAATGCAGAAACCCCTCCTTTACTACCGTAACAACCTTAACACCCTCATGAACCTATTGGATATGATGGGTGAAAAGGATGTAAAGGGCATCGTATTCTCGTCGTCATGCACTGTTTATGGCGAACCTGATGTGAACCCCGTAACAGAGCAGTCGCCCATTAAGAAGGCAACATCACCCTATGGCAATACAAAACAGATTTCAGAAGAGATTATAACCGATGTAATCAATTCAGGCGCACCGTTCAAGAGCGTTATCCTCCGTTATTTCAATCCCGTAGGGGCACATCCTTCGGCCGAGATAGGCGAATTGCCAAACGGTGTTCCACAAAACCTCATCCCGTTCCTGACACAGACCGCAATGGGCATCCGCAAGGAACTGAGTGTGTTCGGCAATGATTACAACACCCCCGACGGCTCATGCATCCGCGACTATATCGATGTTGTAGACCTTGCAAAAGCCCATGTCATAGCTGTGGAACGCATGCTGACCGATAAGAGCGAGGACAAAATCGAAATCTTCAACCTTGGCACAGGCAACGGCCTGTCAGTACTTGAACTCATCAACGCCTTTGAAACAGCTACCGGGGTGAAGGTGCCACATAAGATTGTGGGACGCCGCGCAGGCGACATCGAGAAAGTATGGGCAAACCCAAGCTATGCCAACGAGGTGCTCGGCTGGAAAGCAGCCACCCCCATTGCCGACACCATGCGTTCGGCATGGGCATGGCAGTGCAAACTCCGCGAACGCGGCATAATGTAACAACCCAACCAATACTTATCAATGAAGGCGCTGTGTCAATAACAGCGCCTTCATTATTACCTATAATTTTAATGGTCGGCATACACTTTCGACCCTATTTCTGCCAATTTCTTGACAATTCCACCTATTGCCTGAAAATTATTTGAAATTTTCAGGAATCTTGCCAAATATAGACCTGATACGTTCCATATCGAACTTGGGTGTACGGTCGTAGTTATAAACGCCGTTCTGCTCCTGCTCCACATCGGTGAGCTGTGTATATGTGTAACCTGACATATAAGGAACGGCAAGAATCGCATCAGTCAACCATTCTAGACGCTGATAGAATTCCTCAATGGTTCGCGGACCTTGGCCGTAGCCCCAGGATATTTCTGAAAATTCCTTGCCTACCACCCATTTGATACCTCCATATTCATCTATAAAGAAGGGCTGTCCGGCATAAGGGACATCACGTTTAGGATCCTGGCATGGATATCTGCCATCTTTTACAACAAGCCATTCGGCGAGCTTCGCAGGGTCTTGCTCATAGTTATGGACTGTCCAAAGGTCGGTTATTACATGATAATTACCGCTGCAATCGTTTACAGGACGATAGTCAAGACTATGGGTAAGCGCATACACATCCTCCACCATACGGTCATGTTGCAATGCAGCCTCATCGTTATCGGGCCGTTCCCAGGTCTCATTGAACGGAGTCCATGCCACAATCGACGGATGATTGCGGTCACGTACCACTACAGAACACCATTCAGGGATAAAGTTGCGTGCCGAAAGCGGATTATTCATATTGGCACCCCAACTTGGAGCCTCGCCCCATGTGAGGTAGCCAAGTTTGTCGGCCCAATAATGGAAACGTTCCTCAAACACTTTCTGATGCAGACGGGCGCCATTAAACCCGGCAGCCATCGAAAGCTCTATATCACGGCGCAAAGCCTCATCGCTGGGAGCAGTCCATATGCCATCGGGATAAAACCCTTGATCCAACACCAGTCTCAGGTAATAAGGCTTATTATTAAGATAGTAGCGGTTACCCTCGACATGGATTTTACGCATACCTGCATAGGAATTGACCGTGTCGAGCAATCTGCCATCCTTGTCGTAGACATTAAGTACCACATCATAAAGGAACGGGCTTTCAGGCGACCATGTTTTAACATTCTTCACCGGCATTTCCATGCTCAAGGCAGGCGATGCTTTCTGCCGGTTACGGGAAACAACCTTGCTGCCATCCTTTATCAAAACCTCGACAGCCTGACCATCGGCAAACCCATAGAACTCAGGTTCGACAACGAAACGCCCGCGATCCAAATCAGGAATGATATATACACTCTTCAATCCTGCGGCATCGACAGGTTCCATCCACACGGTCTGCCATATGCCGGTGGTACGGGTGTAATGGCATCCTTCTGAATTATAGTTACCACATTGCTTGCCGGTGGGTTGTATGCCGCTACGCAGGTCATCCTCTACACGCACCACCAAATTATGCGATTTCCCATCGGCTACAGCCTCGGTAATATCGCATGTGAAAGGTGAATTACCTCCCCAATGACGCCCTACGAGTTTGCCGTCGATATAAACCGCCGCAAAAAAATCCACCCCTCCGAAATTCAACTTAACACGTTTCCCGTTCCATCCCATTGGCATTTGAATGGCGCGGTGATACCACATGGCAGGAATAAAGTCAAGATAACCGACTCCCGAAAGTTTGCTCTCAGGACAGAACGGAACCGTTATGACATCCTTGAACCCCTTGCTGTCATACAGCTTGCGGTTCATCCCCGATTTGCCGAAATCGAATTCATAAGTCCAATCGTCACCATTGAGGTTTACCCAGTCGGCACGCTCAAATTGCGGACGCGGATACTCCGCACGTGGAATTGCATATGCCGACATCACGGCACACATCAAGGCGAACCACACAACAGTAGTTTTTCGTAACTTCATCATAATAATTGGTATTAAAATTGTATTAAGGATTAGAATAATCTGATATTATATATTACATGTAATCATAATACACCCGGTGTTCCCAAATAATGTCGGCCATACCAATAAATATAGACGGACGAAATCGTATTCCCGACTAACGACTCACCCTATAATCTTGACTTCCGGTTATAATGGGAAACAACAATATCGAGACAATACCGGGATGCCTCTCAATGGTATTTCCCGTAAGCATAAGTATGCCATGAAAATTATTACGCATAAAACCTATAATAAGGCGTTATATTCTCTGCGGCGAAAGTATGCTCTCAGACAATATAAAATAATTTCCATGACTTACTTATCACAAAAAATCAACCATACCACCCACGAATTATCAATAAGAACCCAAACAGGGAAAACTGACATTTTTCTTTGCCGCTACTAGTTTTCCACATTGTTATCATTCAACCACTTGGTTCTGCGCAAATCGGGCAGATGCTTGATTGAGAAATTTTCAAACCTGGCCGTAAAACCGTTCCCGTCAGGACTTGCCCCCATTATACCCACCATTACAGGATGATTATCTTGCAACCAGGCGTTACGCATCATCGTGTATTCCTTGTCATCAAAAGAATAGAAAACCTCTACCGCATCCAATCGGCGTACCGCCTTTATCCATACGGACGGAACGGGGCTTTCCAATGGGATTATACTCCAATCGCTCGTATGATGGGTCACTACAGTGCTGAGATTGTATTTCCCGTCTACAAATTCAATACCTGCCTTGATGTAATTCTCTTGGTCGATTCGCAGCATCAGCCCAGATTGGTCGAACCGGGTCTTATAGTCGCCTGAAATTTTCACCTTTACTTCAAATTCCCCGCCACGTAGGGTGTATAAGAACGGGGCATCATCAACCGTAAACCCGTAATGGGATATGCGCCAATAATCGGTTTGAGAGGTCACCTCCATTGAAAGCGTGTCATTCTCGATTCCCCATTGTTCAGGTTCGTTAAACCACTGCATCTTTTCCAATGACTGCGCCATGCAGGTAACAGAAGCTGCAATCATCAATCCACTTGGCAATATCCGTTTCATTGTCATATAAGTAAACCTTAAATAACCATTAGTTTTATTTATCTTTGCAAAGGTAACGCATTGTAACATATAATGCAATGATTATAATTAACCATTTTATAGCCTACAGATGGACAACAGAGTAGCATTGGATAAAGAATTTTCCACGCAAAGTTTTGTGGAAGAGCAGCCATATGAGGAAATGCTGGACAAATACAAAGAAATGGCATGCAATTATTCACAAATGGAGAATGTAATTGCCGTATTGAGTGATCTGCGCACCAACACAAGCTATATCCATTATGGCAGTTTTTCACAAATGCTGGGAATAGACGAATTCAGGAAGGAGAATAAGGTATGCTCCATTTGGGAAGAGGAAATTTTCAAATTGATTCATCCGGATGACTTGGCAAGCAAGCACTTGCACGAACTCTGTTTTTTCCATTTCATCAAGCGGCAGCCTAAAAAGAAACGTAAGGACTATTATCTTACGAGCAACCTCCGTATGAAAAGCGATACTAACAGCTATATCAACGTATTGCATCGGATATTCTATATTTCCGCACCATTTAACGACACCTTATGGCTGGCCATGTGCCTGTATAGCCCCTTGGTATTCGACATCCCATCCAAATACCTTATAGTCAATTCTTCCAACGGCCAGATAACGGAATTGGACCAACAGAATAATGCAAAAATATTATCCGCCAGAGAAAAACAAGTACTCCATCTGATAAATCAAGGCTATCCAAGTAAGGAAATAGCAGAGATGCTCTCTATAAGCATAAACACGGTCAGCAGGCATCGACAAGAAATCCTAGGCAAATTGCAGGTTAAGAACTCGATTGAAGCCTGCCGGATAGGGAAAGATTTAAAGCTGATATAGTGCTTACGTTTTTTCATTGCTAATTAATGCTATACATTGACCAAGCATATTGGGGCCACAAACACATCGACGATATTTGTGCATTACCATAATTACACTATCTTTGTAGAAAGAAGCCATACAACAGCGTGGCAATGCAAATCACCGATATCCGTATAGTTGCCATCAAGCTTCAAACGCCATGCCAAACATCTACGTCTCAAATCATTGGATGAGAGCGTTGAACATATAAAACATATCAATGAATAAACTTGCAATAGCGCTTACCTCGGCAACCATCATGTTAGGAGGAAGCATCCACGCCACAGCCAAACCGGTATGTGTGGCCGATAACACCACAGTAGCCACAGCTGACAAATATCTGATGACAAACCGCCCTGCGAAGAGCAAACGACTGTTTCATTCCAAAGCTGTCGATGCCAAGATAGCAGAGGTTAAAAAGGTGCTCACCAATCCCAAACTGGCCTGGATGTTCGAGAATTGTTTTCCAAACACTATCGATACTACGGTACATTACCGTAAAGATAAAGACAGGCAGAACGACACATTCGTATATACTGGCGACATCCATGCAATGTGGCTTCGCGATTCCGGGGCACAGGTATGGCCTTATGTACAATTGGCCAACGACGATGCCGCATTGAAAGATATGATTGAGGGTGTAATACGCCGGCAATTCAAATGCATCATCCTTGACCCGTATGCCAACGCTTTCAACGACGGCCCTACCGGAGGGGAATGGATGAGCGACCTTACCGACATGATTCCCGAGGTGCATGAGCGTAAATGGGAAATCGACTCCCTATGCTACCCTTTGCGTCTTGCCTACGAATACTGGAAGGTAACCGGCGATGCCTCCATCTTCAACGATGAATGGCTCCTTGCAATTGAAAACATCTACAACACATTTGTTGACCAGCAACGTAAGGACAACAGGGGCAAATATCAATTCCAGCGCAAAACAGAACGCGCCCTCGACACCCTTAACAATAACGGTTGGGGTGCGCCAGTGAGCGGATGCGGCCTGATTGTGTCATCATTCCGTCCGTCTGACGATGCCACAACCTTCCAATATCTCATACCGTCAAACTTCTTTGCAGTAACATCACTCCGCAAAGCCGCAGAAATCCTCAACGACGTAAACCATAAAACAGACCTGGCCGAAAAATGCTCCGCATTGGCCGACGAAGTAGAAGCCGCCTTAAAAAAGCACGCCACCTACAACCATCCCGAATTCGGCACCATCTACGCTTTCGAAGTTGACGGCTTCGGCAACAAGCACCTCATGGACGATGCCAACGTTCCAAGCCTTATTGCAATGCCTTATCTTGGCGACATGGACGTGAATGACCCTGTTTATCAGAACACCCGACGTTTCGTCTGGAGCAAAAACAATCCCTACTTCTTCAAAGGGACAGCAGGCGAAGGCATCGGCGGCCCCCATGTCGGTTACGATATGGCCTGGCCGATGAGCATCATGATGAAGGCGTTCACCTCCACCGATGATAATGAAATAAAAAACTGCCTGACTATGCTGCTTGACACTGACGCCGGAACCGGGTTCATGCATGAATCGTTCAACGTCAATGACCCGGCAGATTTCACCCGCGAATGGTTCGCCTGGCAGAACACACTGTTCGGAGAGCTGATTTTGAAACTGATTGACGAAGGCAAACTTGACCTTCTCAACTCAATCTGAGTTGTAGGATACCGAACCTGCCTTACACAGGAGAGCCGTCAAAATGCTATGTGCGTTTTGACGGCTCTCCCCATCATTATATGACACTTCAAATCAGCACGATTCTTATAAGACTGATATACAGGACGGTTGCCACGGTCATAAATTTTCACTAAATTTGCCAATATTATAACAGGGAAAAAAATGATATCTACAGCAAGCGCACCCATAGGTATTTTCGACTCGGGCTACGGCGGCCTTACCATATTGAAGGAAATCAGAAAGGCATTGCCGCAATATGACTACATCTACCTGGGCGATAATGCCCGTGCCCCATATGGCACACGTTCGTTCGACATCGTTTACCGCTTCACACTGGAATCGGTAAAATATCTTTTCTCACGCGGGTGCCGGCTGGTGATTCTTGCCTGCAACACAGCCTCTGCCAAAGCCCTGCGCACTATCCAGCAGCACGATCTGCCGGGTATCGACCCGTCACGGCGTGTGTTAGGCGTTATCCGCCCGACAGTGGAACGCCTCGGGGAATACACCAAAACCGGCCATATAGGAATTTTCGGGACTCCAGGAACGATTCAGAGCGAAAGTTACAACATGGAGATTTCAAAGTTGCATCCTGCCTATCACACCGTGGGGCATGCATGCCCCATGTGGGTTCCCCTGATTGAAAACGGGGAAAGTGGCAGCGACGGGGCCGACTATTTCGTGCGGCAGGAAATCTACAGGCTCCTTGACAAAGACCCGGCAATCGACACCATAATCCTTGCATGCACCCACTACCCTATCCTCTATGACAAAATCCGGCGATATGTGCCTGAACACATACGCCTGCTCACACAAGGGGAAATCGTGGCCTCAAGCCTTGCCGAATACCTGAAACGCCATCCTGAAATGGAGCGAAGCCTGCACAAAAGCGAAAACAGCACTGGTGAATGCTCCTTCCTCACAAGCGAGAATTCAATGAAATTTTCCACGATGGCGTCTCTATTTCTAGGCACCCCTGTAATGGCCACCACTATAGAAATATGATTTTCAACCCTACTGATAACTGTCCGACCGGTTATCTCAGGCAAGACGCGTGGCGGCAAGTGTAAGGATGCTTATACGGAGGTCAGGCACCGCGTCGCGCAAAGCATCGCAACACGACATCAACGTTGCCCCGGTAGTGATAATGTCATCCACCAGCAACACATGTTTTCCCCTTAACTCATCGGGATAAACAACGGCATATACACCTTCGGCATTTTTCAAACGCCCCGCAATATTCCGCCTGGTCTGGGTTTTATGCGGACGAACCGCCACAAGGTTATCCATAATCTCCAAACCTGCGGTTTCCGCAACACCACGTGCAATCTCTTCAGCCTGGTTGAAACCTCTACGCAGCTTTTTCATATAATGCATCGGCACAGCTAAAACCACATCTATGTCGTTGAAGAAACCCTTAGGCAGCAAACGCGCGGCAAATTCCCGTGCAAGGTCATAATCTATATCCGGGCGATGATTATATTTTGATTTCTGAAGGACGCGGGCATATGATGTGTCACGCCTGTAAGCAAACATTGCCGCCACTTTTTCAACCCTGACGGTTGCCGACAAGCGGCGTGCCAAATCGGAGTCAGGGTCACAATCCACCCCAGGCATCGCGGCCATACATCCAAGGCACAGCACCCTCTCACCCTCAACCAACGCCGTTCCACAAACCTCACACGTCAGTGGGAAAATCATGCGCGACATATCCTTGAGCCAGCCTTTGCCCCGGCACGCCAACACGCCCCATATATTTTTATTCATTCGTCATCAGGCCATAAACCGCCTGCCCGTATGATTTTCGACACAAGCTGCGATTCAAAGCCCCGCGAAACGGCCGCGCGGTAAAGCTTTGCACGCCCCTCATATGTATCCCCCTCCTTTATTACTTTAGCCCGTGCCTTCATCATAGCGTTCAACACCGAAACATATTCCTCATTGTCGATTTCGTCGAGAGCATCGGCAACCACATCATCATCAACCCTCTTGGCCCTGAGTGCAAGTGCTATTTTGCGCCGTCCCCAACGATTGTAAATCAGCTTATCACGGGCAAACGCCCTTGCAAACCGCTCATCATCATAATATCTTGCCTTATGAAGCGTAGCAAGAATCTTTTCCGCGTCAGGAATGCCGACACCCCAGCCACGCAATTTTTCACGCAGCTCCCACTCGCAATGTTCCGAACGGGAGCATAATGCCTCCAACCGCATAAGGGCATTTTCAGCGGATATCAGTTTTCGTCGGAACACCATAATCCTATATTTTCATTTACGTATTATCCGACCGGCCTGGATGAATCTCAACTTCCCGTAACTGTCACGGATTATATTCACTTCGTCAAATCCCGACTTCATACACAAGGTTTTCAATTCCCCGGCGAACAAAGGATTAATCTCAAAATACACCCTCCCACCGATGTCAAGGTGCCTTTCGGCATAGCCAAGTATCGCCCTATAGAAAACGAGAGGGTCGTTGTCGGGGACAAACAACGCCCCTGCCGGTTCGAATGCGGTTACATTCCTATCCATATCCGATTTCTCGCTTTGGGCTATATATGGGGGATTGCTTACAATAATATCAAACACACCGTTCTCCACCGCATCATCGACCGGATTACAGCCTGCATCCATATTGAGAATATCGGCTTGGACGAAACTTACACCTGCATGCAACACCGAGGCATTCCCACGTGCGACATCAAGAGCCGCCGCACTGACATCTATTGCAGTTACCTCTGCAAACGGCAGATTCCGGGATAGGGCTATGGCTATACATCCCGAACCGGTGCCGATATCAAGCACCTTTAAATCCTTGCGCCGGTTATCTTCTACAATCAAATCAACCAGCTCGGCAGTTTCCGGGCGTGGAATCAGTGTGTCGCGCGTCACCTTCAGTTTCATACCGTAAAAATCGGCAACACCGAAAATATACTGTACAGGTTCGTCATGCAACAGGCGCTCCACCACCCCGGCAATCTTGCCTTCAATATAACCGCTCAACGGCTCATTGGCCTTTATGGCAATATCCACCGACGACCATCCCTTAAGATTCTCGAAAATCACACGGCCTAATGCCTTTGCCTCCCCTGCGCCATATTTATCCTTAAGCGACATCGAAATCCGGCGCAGTTCTTCAGCAACTGTCCGACCATCCCCATCCGGTTCCATATCCGTTATCTTTGTCATATCGAGAATATATGGCTATTCCAAGGTTATCAGTTCGTCGGCATAAAAATCCGATTGCGCAGTCTTACCCAACACTTCATCCCACATCATCGGGGAAATGCCGTTACCCGGACGTTTTACAGTGATATTTTCAGTGGAAAACACTTCCCCCTTTGAAATATGGCGTGCGGCAACGATGCTTTTTCGCGCCACTTCGATATTCGGCCGTTCTGACGGCGAAACATGCTTCTCCCGGTTTCCCAAGGCACATTCGATGTTACGAATCGCCCTGACCATAGCGGCAAGTTCGGCAGGCTCAAGCGAGGCTTTATGGTCAGGCCCTGGCAGGGATTTGTCAAGTGTGAAATGCTTTTCAATCACTTTCGCCCCCAGTGCCACTGCTGCAACAGGAACCTCAATGCCTACCGTATGGTCGCTATACCCGATTGAGCCAGCCCCGAGAGTTGACAGCGCCTCCATTGAGCGGAGGTTTACATCTTCCATCGGTGTAGGATACTGGGTATTACAATGTAACAACATAACGTTTGAACGCGGCGTACCGGCCTGTTCAAGAACCCTCAAGGCAGCATCTATCTCGTGGAGTTCCGACATCCCGGTTGACAGGATGACCCGTTCGCCCTTTTCCCCGATTTTGCGAAGATATGGCAGATTGGTGATTTCACCCGACGGTATTTTCCAATAATCCATACCCAAAGCATCAAGGCAGTCGATTGACACAAGGTCGAACGGAGTGGAAAGGAACCCGATACCCGCTTCGTCGCAAAGCTTTTTCAACGGGGCATAATCTTCAAGCCGCAGATGGATTTTACGGCACATATCCAGCTGGCTCTCACCTTCGCCGGTAGTTTCTTTCTGATATTCGGCTTTAGGGGCAATCGATGAAATCACAAGCTCAGGCACGGCGGTCTGGAACTTCACATAATCCGCCCCTGCAAGTTTGGCTGCATGAATCATCTCCACGGCGCGGTCGAAATCACCGTTATGGTTCACCCCCGCTTCCGCAATTACTATAACCCTATCCTTGGTATCCGGATTCTCAATCATAAGTAAGTCCTAAAAATTATTTCATATGTCCGTCGGCAGGATTTTCGAGTGATTTTCGCTCGATGAATAATGCGCGTAACGGGCTACACAACTGATGAATAGAGGGTAAAGCACCTAAAGGGTTCCGACAGGGATATAAAGTTGCAAAAGTAATCATTGACGTAATCATTTTTATGACCTACTTATCACATTAACCGCAATTATCGGAAGCATTATCCTCATGAAATGCCACCTCTTGAAAATAGCGGCATATCTTCACTCCGGCTTCCCATGTAGTGCAAGGATCCGGCGTCGTCCCAAGCCATTCGCCAAGGATATAAGCCGGGAGGTCAGCCCCGGCATGCACCGCGCACACAGCCCCTCCCCCAAGACGCGGGTTTATTTCCATAAGCATCAAACGCCCGTTTTCCTTGCGTTCACGCAGGAACTGAAGTGTTACGGGGCCTGTAAGCGCAAGAGCATTCAATATCCTACGGCTCCATTCTTCGATTTCCATATCACGAAGCGTCTGGGTCACCGTGACCTCCCCTCCCGACACCTCTATTCTCCGACGGGGAACGATACATATTATTTCACCGGTCGATGCCACATAACAATCGACCGTAAATTCCTCCCTCTCCCCTATATATTCCTGAAAAAGCCATTCCGTAGTTTCACCCTCTGCCATACGCCGCATCTCGTCACGGTCAATCACACGGATACCCTTCGAAGCGGAACCCAGTCGCGGTTTGGCAATAATCAGCCCTTCAAATTCCGACAATAAGGCATTCGCAGGCAAAGGGAAACCCAAACTGCGGAACACCGCATCAGCCTCTATTTTATCAAACATCCTGGCAGACATATCTGCATTTCCACCTGGAGTCCAACACCCTTTGGCAGACATGCAGTAGCGTTGGGCGACTTCCACCGCAGGATCTACAAAAGGTATAAGTATGTCGATACGGTTTTCCTTGACAGTTTCATGCAGATGCTCCATTAAACAGGAATCACGCCAACGCTTTCCGATGACCACTGTCGCAATACAGGCAATAGGCACCTGTGCCGACAGTTCGTAACTGAACAGATTGACATCCAGCCCGAGCGATGCCCCGGCCTCAATGAGCCAACGCCCCATTGAAACCCTCTTGGCTCCCCCGAGAAACATTACATTTACCGTTTGCCTCATACACGAATCAAGATAACTTATACATGCAAAATGCTATTAGGGGCAATTAAAATGCAAATAACAACCCTTTGCCCTGGTCGGCAGCCTCTTCATAAAGGTTACACAGGTCATCATATGCCTCTATACATTCCTCCGGCTCCAAATCATCAGATAGATTGTCAAGCTCTATTTTTCCGACATCATCTCTGTGATTACATAATACGTCACGAATCCCAGGCACTTCGCTGCCATCCACCAACCCCAGCCCCATCATGCCAGGGTCGACTTGTACATCCCCTATTATCAGCTCCCGCCCCAAAACTGCAACCTGCGAATCGTCAAAAACATCCAACTCCGCAATCAAATCATTCACAGCATCCCACATATATCCCAACCCCATGTCGTCATCAACGTCATAACAGGCAGTCAGCAGGATATCAAAATATACCTGCAGTGTGGGCGAATCAAATTCATCTTCCCAATCCTCGTCCAGCACCTCGCCGGTGTAGGGAGACTGGAACTGGCTGTAATGTTCACAGATATATTTCCTTGCCGCTTCAGGATTAGCGACACATGCTTTCATTACAGGCTCAATTGTTGAGTGAAATGTTTCCGTGTCAAACAGAAACGCCTTATGTGCCATGCTCATAACTCTTCCTATTTTATGTTGACAAACGGCTTATGATGATGAGATTAACGGTTATATATACCCGATTTATAGCCTGCCAGATTACCTGGTGTGGCAAACCAGTCGATAGTGCGTTTCAGCCCCTCCCGGAGGTCGACCTGCGGACGCCAGTCGGTAAGTGACAGAATCTTCCTGTTATCACCGCACAAACGGAACACCTCGCTTTTTGCGGGGCGTAAACGCTGAGGATCCACAACATATTCCACATCGCTTTGCATCAGCTCGGCAATCAGCCTCAATGTGTCGGCCATCGATACTTCTGTGCCTGTAGCTATATTTATTTCCTCACCTTCAACACCTTCCGCACATGCCAAAGCCAAGAAACCGCGACATGTGTCGACCACATAATTGAAATCACGTGTAGGGCTTAAATCCCCCACTTTTATTTCAGAAGCACCATTGGCAATCTGCGTGATGATAGTGGGAATGATGGCACGCGCACTCTGACGCGGCCCGTAAGTGTTAAACGGGCGTGCAATCACAACCGGCAGGTTGAATGCATTGAAGAAGCTTTTTGCTATGGCATCCGCTCCGATTTTCGTAGCGGAATATGGTGACTGTGGCTGTCGCGGATGCAATTCGTCGATAGGGACGTATTGCGCAGTCCCGTAAACTTCCGAAGTGGAGGTGACCACAATGCGTTCCACCCCGCAATCACGGGCAGCCTGGCATATGTTCAGAGTCCCTGTGATATTCGTATCTACATAGCTTTCAGGAGCCACATAGCTATATGGGATGGCTATCAGTGCCGCCAAATGGAATATGGTATCGACATCCTTTGCTATGTGCCGGCAAAATGCCGCATCACGCACGTCGCCACAAACCACCTCCAGCCCGGGTGAATTATTCCCTTCGAGCCATCCCCAGTTATTAAATGAGTTATATTGGCTTAACGCCCTCACCCTGACTCCTTGTGCAAGCAAAAGGTCGACAAGGTGCGAACCGATAAAACCGTCCGCACCGGTCACAAGTGCGTGCCTTATATCTCTTGCCATATTCTCTTATTGTTTTTTAAGTACATATGTATATGCCTCATTATCGGCCGTCATATATTTCAAAACCATGCGGCTGCCCGAACGGTTTTCGATAGTCAGTGTCGATATTTCGCCATATGGGATACCCAGCTCACGTAACGGGGCATAGGCACCATTACCGCTTTCACCTGATTCCACGGGATTTTTGTCGTCGGAATATGTGAAATTAAGGAAAAGAAGGTTGCCCGATTCTTCCCAGGTACCCCAACGGTCATCGCGGCTATGTTCCCCTTCACCGGTTTCTACCTTCTTCAAATTTATAATATCGTTTTGGAATTGCCAAAAGATATTTTTCTCATAATTACCTACAGCTACACCGTTTACAGAAATCTCCGTCATCTGCCATGTGCCGAACCAATCGCCGATATCCCCGTTGTTCCTGGTGCAACCGGCCGACATTACATAGACTGCCAGCACCAGACACCAAAATCGGAAACCTGAAGGGAACTTCACATTATTCCCTGACAAGCCATGCTCTCTCATACGTTTCAAAATTTTAAGGCACCACGATATGACACTGTAACACATGCCCCGAAATTATCCCCATAAAGGCTCCCTTTGTCAAAAGCCACCTGTGCCTTGACAGCAAGCCCCTTGACATCAGGTAATTTATACGAGGCTTCAAGCATCATCGATGTATCGCCAGCCGGGTCGACAACAGGCTGGTAACCTGCCCCCCAGCTCTTACGGTATCCTCCAAGCAACCTGTAACCGATATTGCCGAATCCACCTTCAACGCCCACATGGAAACCACGCACACGGTTATGCAGATACATCATGGCGCCGTCAAGATTATACAACGGGGATTTCAAGAACGGGGTACCGATCGACATTCCGTAATAGGCATAGGGATTATACTCGTGATTATTGTAATAATCATCGGCACCCTCTGCACGGTGTCCTATACCTGTTCCGGCATTGTCATCAGGATCCCAGTGCATCGGGCCAGACTGATTGGTGAAGTCCAAATATTCGACCACGGCACCTGTCAATATCCCCGGACGGTTGGTTTTAAGTTCCAGCCCCCACAAACCGTCAAAGCCGTTAAGGAACCCTATGCCGGAGCCGTCTTCCCAAGGCTTTTGCAGATACCCCCTTATTGTCATCCCGTTTTTCAGGTTATAACGCAGGAATATATCCCACGAGCCGAGCGAGCTGCCCGAATAGTATTCCTGACCACCGTCGATTGGAATCAACATTTTAAAAAACTGTTTCAAACCACGTGAAAAAGTTTCCGATTTTCTGACCTCCCCCTTATAATACCACGATGTTGATCCTCCGAACATCGCCCCGACCTGCATCCCCACTGTCGCCGAAAAACGTTTTGAGGGGTTTGTGCGGAAATAGCAGCGTTTATATGAATAAAGCGCCCCAAGGTTAAGATGCCCTTGAAAGTAGTTATAATGGTCACGAAGCCACCCGTTATCGGTAAGTTTGCCATAAGAAATCTCACCTTGAATCTGAACCCATCCGTTGGTGAACGGAATGTCTTGGAAATCCACGAAACCGGCCCTTACCTCGGGAATAGGGCGTGAATTACCGCTCTCGATGAAATCCCCGCTCGACAATCGGAAATCAAGCAAGGCCGAATCGTGTTCCTTCAAACCGACTGTAAGAAACAGGCTACGGTATTTTACCTCTCCGTATAACTGCTGTATCCAGACACGGGCCGGATGCTCTGAATGCCCGCGCAGGGCACCGTCTACCCACCGCAGATAATCTGCGTTACTGCCATACCCCCCTATAAAATCAGCTCCGAATCCATATGAAAACCTTTCAGACAGGTTCATATCACGCATCGCGGAAACCCTCAGCAAGGCATTTTTGCTTTGAGTAATGACGCCATGCCGGTTGGATGCTATATAATATGGCGCAAAATCGCCGTTACCGGCATTAAGTATGGCTTCTGCAGAATAATATATCGAATAGCCGTCTTCCGCCTGCACGCCAAATGCGGCTGCAAACAGCGACAAAGCTCCGGCGCATGCTTTTATGTGTCGTCGTAATCTCATAAACTGTCCTCGATATGGTAAGTAGCTATGTGACGTTGTTTCTTTTCCTCGAATATATCGGAAATGGTCAGGAATATACCAGTTTCCTCTACATCGCCGAACTCATCGTTTATCGCCGTCCCGAAAATCTTCATCGTCGGGGAAAGACCCATATAGGCATTCACCAAGGGGGGGATGTTGATGCCGTGCTCACGGATTGCCGCGTTCAGGATTCTATAGTCATCCTTGAAATTCCGTCCGGGGAACATTTCGAAATACCTATCCTCCGGGAAGTCATTTGGCAACGGATGGAACGGGCGCACAAGGTTATCGGAATCAGGGAAGTGCTTTTCAAGGAAATACAACAACATATTGCGGCATTCTTTGTCATAGCTCGGATACATCGTGAATTTACCGAAAAGATATTTGATTTCAGGATGTATGACTGTCAGCGCCCCAAGGCCGTCCCAAAGGTTATCAAGGGCAAAGATGGCTTTTGCCCCGGCTTTCGACGACTGATATTCCAATCTCACAAACGACCTTCCCAACTCAATGGTGGCAGGAAGATACTCGCTGATAAAACGGTCGGAAAACCGGAACATATGCGACGTGGCTATGCGCGGAGACCCGTCGGGATTCAACCTTATATCCTTTCCAAGGATGAACCTGTACCCGCCTATTATGGCCTTACCTTCCGGATCCCACACTATAAGTTGGCGGCAAGGAGGAGTCATGGTGTCGAACATGTCAATGTCGCACTCCTTACCTGTGCCTCCCCCGGCCGAACGGAATGCGATTTCACGCAGACGCCCTATCTCAAGCATTACGTTAGGGGCTTCTGCCGCAGTTACCACATAGATTTCGTTGTTTCCTTTATTGGTTTTGCGCATAAAAGCCGCATCTGTAAGTTCGGCTTCTATGAGATGCGTCGGAATCGCGTCGATTATTTTTTCCGCCATAATGCGATAATACTATCTTTTTTCTTCAATTTTGTCATTAACGACAGCAACGGCACCTTCCCATCCGGGATGTTCCGATGCCAGCATCAGATAAATCTCCGACCTAAGCGAGTCGGCATACCCGGCAGCATCCTTTCCAGAAGCAATCATTGTGTAAGGCTTGATATTACCTACCATCACCGTAAATGTTTTCCCCTTGCTGCGAATCATTTCACGCGGCAACAGCACCTGTTCAAGGTTGAAACGTATGCCTAGACGTTTGCGTAAATTGGCTTTTTTATAAAAATCCATCGAATTAGTGCCGGTGAAAAACAACGGCACTATGTCACGCTTGTGGAGGACGCATTTGTTTACAAACATTTTCTGCCACTGAAGGTCGCAAATCATCTTTACCTCTTTGCCCATATACGACACCTTGCGGTAGCGTGACACAAGCCCGGCCGGGAATATGATTATAGGGTCATCCCCGGCAAAAGCCTTTTCAATGTTTTCCATACACTGACGCGACTGCTTCCCTTGCTTGTTTATGGGGAGAAACACATCGGCAAGTGGTTTCACTGCCATAAGAAGGTCATTGACAATAAACCATACCTGGCCGCCATAATGACGTTGCACCATATCTATCAGCGCGATACCGTCAAGGCCGCCAAGCGGGTGGTTCGATACAAACACAACCCTGCGGTGTTCCTTTGCAGGCATTCGGTCAGGGAAACGGGTTTCAACCTTCACATCAAGCGACTCCAGCACGCCCCGGCAAAACTCCGCACCGGTTTTCCCGGCATTCTCCTCCAGCATCCGGTTAAGGTCATCCTGGCATATCAGCCGCTCAAGCACTCCGACCAAGCGTTTGGGAATGAAACGTGCAAGCCTTGGAGCCCTGTCTTTAAGCACCTGGCCAACATCAATCCTTATGATTCCGTCCTGTTTCATTTAAATACCGCTCCGGCATAATGACATAATGCAATTTCACACAAAATTACACATTATATTCCGCTTCCCCATGAAATTACACCATTATTTCTTAAGTTTGTATTCCCAAAACGCGAACATCACACCGCACAGCCATGCCAAACAGCATATCCGATTTTTTGTCACACATTGCAGCAACTGCCAAATCAACCATTAAAATAGCATTATCAGGGCGTCCGTCAGCCATCCCATGTGGCAAACATGACACCCCCCTGCTTATACTTGGTAACGGCCCGTCGCTACGCGGGAACATCGACCATGACCTCCCACTGCTGCAAGCCAACGACACCCTTGCAGTGAATTTCGCAGCCAACTCCCCCGAGTTCCCGGCCATACGCCCCGACTATTACGTGCTGGCCGATCCTCATTTCTTCTCAAACTCTGACGACCCCAATGTGAGCCGTCTTATCCAATCGCTATTGCATACCGACTGGACTATGACCCTGTTCGTTCCGAGAAAAGCCAAAATTCCGAAAGCCCTGGAAAGCAATCAGAACCTGACCGTGAAACGCTTCAACTTTGTAGCGGCGGAAGGGTTCGGGGCTTTTGAAAACTTCGCCTACAGGCACCGATTGGGAATGCCACGCCCGCGCAATGTGCTGATACCGTCGATTATGCTCGGCATATGGCTAGGATACCGGGAAATCTATCTTCTCGGGGCAGACCATACCTGGACAAAGACGTTATCGGTTGACGATGACAACAGGGTGCTTTCCATCCAGCCGCATTTCTATAAAGAAGACGCACATGAAGAATGCCGAATCAGGAAAGCCTACATGAACCTCCCTTTGCACAGCATCCTTGAAAGCTTCCACATAGCTTTCAAATCCTATCACCGCATCCAGGCTTATGCAGAAAAGGCCGGGGTAAATATATTCAACGCCACCCCGGGCTCGTTCATTGACGCCTTCCCACGTAAAGCTTTACCATCAGACGCCACAACATACAAAAACTGACCCCTATATGCCCGACACATATCACACCATAGCCGAGCCGTCGGAAGCAATATTCACAGAGCAACGGAGCAAGTTCCTGGCTTTCGCCCACCCAGTTGCATCGCCGGAAGAGGCCAAGTCAATCGTAAAACACTACTCTGACAAATATCATGACGCACGCCATGTATGCTGGGCATATATGATAGGCGCAGACCGTGACCGATTCCTGAGTTCCGACAACGGCGAGCCGTCAGGCACAGCTGGGAAACCTATACTCGGCCAAATCAACTCATTCGGCCTTACCGACATAACCGTTGTGGTGGTGCGATATTTCGGAGGGATAAAACTCGGCACGTCAGGACTCATCGTAGCCTATCGCGAAGCTGCCAGGCTGGCAATAGGCAACGCTACGATTATCGAATGCCACGAACAGACAGGGATTTCGTTCACTTACCCCTATATGGCAATGAATGATGTCATGAAAACAATAAAATCCCCTGATATAAAAATCCTTTCGCAGGAATTCGACAACACATGCCGCATATCGCTATCCGTAAGGTCTGACTACGCCCCGGCCCTACGCAACAAGTTAGAGGGCATATCCGGGTTGTCAATCTTGGATTAGGGAAAACCGGTATATATCACGCACACCCCCTCCAACATACAGATATATCATACGCTCATACAGAAATGGTGGCGTACCGGGAATGAACCCCGGCACGCCACCATTTGTTTTATATTTTCCCGTTACAAGAATATATTTGACTCCGGCTCAACGATCAAAAAACGGATTTTTAGAGCTTGCCGACAACGGTATGCAGAAATATTGACGGCAACCGTCAAGCAGGTTCAGACGCTCTGCAGCCATTCCGGCCGAAAACATCACACGGCAGTCTATCCGGCAGTCGGCAGCTGCTGCCACGGCCGAGCCTATGGCGATGCCGACATCGACACTGTTGATGGCACAAGGCACTGCGGCAGGTTTAGCCTCGCATGTGGCAAAACCACAATGTGCGCAATTCAATCCGAGAGGCATATCGTGCGTCGCTATAACCACTATGCAGTCGGCCTTAAGAATGTTTTCGCTATCACGTTCATAAACCCCACGCCCTGTTTCGGCAAACAACGCTTTCATTTCATCAGAAAGACGGCGTATATCCTCCCCGTCAATCAAAGCGCACTCCAAGATGTCGATCCCTTTGCCCTTCGGAGCCGTGCGGGCAGCGGTAAGCATACGGTGGCCGGCAGCGACCACACGCCGATGGCGGCTTTCACGTTCGTTCTCTATCATGTCATTAATCTACAATAAGCATCGTATCGCCATAGGCACCGAATTTATAGCCCTCCTTCATAGCCACATCATAGGCATGCATCACAAGCTGGTAGCCGCCAAATGCAGCAACCATCATTAGCATGGTGGAATATGGCATATGGAACCCGGTTACAAGAGCGGTGCTGACGGTGAAGTCATATGGCGGGAAAATGAACTTGTTAGTCCACCCCGTATAAGTTTTCATATGTCCGCCCATGCTCACGGCGCTGGCAATCCCCCTAAGAGTTGAAGTGCCTACGGCACAAACCTGCTTGCCGTTATCCTTGGCATTGTTGACCAAATCCACGAGTTCCTGCCCTACGCTCATATCTTCGGAGTCCATGCGGTGCTTGGTCAAATCCTCGACATCAATCTCACGGAAGGCTCCCAAACCGCTGTGCACAGTCAGGTATCCTTGTTCAACGCCCTTGATTTCCAACCGCTTCAACACTTCACGGCTGAAATGCAGACCGGCAGCCGGAGCCACAACGGCACCTTCGTTCTTTGCAAAGATTGTCTGGTACATTTCCGCATCGGCCTCTTCCGGCTCACGTTTGATGTACTCAGGCAGAGGGGTAGACCCAAGACTGAACAGGTTACGTTTGAATTCCTCATGGCTTCCGTCGTAGAGGAAACGGAGAGTACGGCCACGCGATGTGGTGTTATCGATAACTTCAGCAACCATCGACTCATCATCACCGAAATAGAGTTTGTTGCCTATACGGATTTTACGCGCAGGTTCTACAAGGACATCCCACAGTTTATGTTCGGTGTTTAGTTCACGAAGCAGGAAAACCTCTATCCTCGCCCCCGTTTTCTCCTTATTTCCGTAGAGGCGTGCCGGGAATACCAACGTGTCGTTAAACACCATCACGTCACCTTCATCGAAATAATTGATTATATCCTTGAATACCCGGTGTTCGATTTCGCCCGTCTTACGGTGCAAAACCATCATGCGGCATTCGTCACGATGCTCGGGCGCATTCTGCGCAATCAACTCTTCGGGTAATTTGAACTTGAACTGTGAAAGCTTCATCTGGTTATTTCGTAATAATATAGTTGTTAGTTTATAGTTGCCGAAACAATGGATAACGACTATCCGGTTTCAGCGTTGGTCGAAAGGCTTTATGTCGGCCTTTTCATTGCCCATTACATCAGGAGAGAACTCCGTTGCCGCTACCTCGACAGGGTTGCCGTCGTCACCGGGCATCGTCATCGGGGTTTCATGGATAATCCTGATTGCATCGGTTATGGACAGAGAGTTTTCAATCAAGGCATCCCCCACCCTTGTGCGACGAAGCCCGGTGAGATGAGCGCCTGACTTAAGCGCCTGACCGATGTCACGGGCCAGCGCCCTTATATAGGTCCCCTTGCTGCAAACAACCCTGACAACGATTTGCCCTGGGCTGAAATCAAGCATTTCTATTTCATCTATAACAAGGGGTTTGGGCTGCAGCTCAACCTCCTCGCCGTTCCTGGCCATTTTATAAGCCCGGTGGCCGTCGACTTTGCATGCCGAATATGATGGTGGCACCTGTTCAATCTTCCCTATGAACCGTTTAAGCGCATCCTCCGCACTCTCACGTGTGATATGTTCCGTCGGGAATACTGCATCGACAGGCGTTTCCAAGTCAAACGACGGAGTAGTAGCCCCAAGCCTTATTTCGGCAATATATTCCTTTACACCTGCCTGCAACTCGTCGATACGCTTCGTTGCCTTGCCTGTACACAGAATCATCACCCCTGTAGCCAAAGGGTCGAGAGTGCCTGCATGCCCTACTTTCAGCTTTCTGACCCCGGCCTTGCGAAGTCGCGCGGTCAATGCCCCACGCAGCTTCTTGACCACGTGGAATGATGACCAGCCCAGCGGCTTGTCAACAACGAAAATCTCACCTTCCAGCGGGTTTAAAACAGAATGGTCGGCTGTCATAAATCACATATTACCAAATCAGACACAAAACACCGGCCAGCACGCAGTAGAGCGCAAACCAAACCAATTTGCCTTTCTTTACTATTTCAAGCATCCATTTGCAGGCAATGCAACCTACCACAAACGACGCAACAAATCCGATAATTATAGATAACAACGAAATATCGCCGCCTGCCGTAGAGGCCGACACCGATTCCACCGCCGGTGAAAGCATTTTCTTCAAATCAAGCAAACCCTCTCCGAGGATTGGGATTATAACCATGAAGAAGGAAAAACGGGCAACTTCCTCACGCTTGTCACCCAACAGGATTCCTGTGGCAATCGTCGAACCCGAACGGCTGAGGCCGGGCAATACGGCCACTGCCTGCGCACAACCGATAACAAATGCATCAACCCAGCTTATTTCACGCGGCTGATAAGGCTTGCGCACGGATGAAGACTTTGCCGATTCGAGAGGCTCCGTCCGAAAAAAATATGCGAACGACAATAGTCCGGCTGTAACCAACAGACATATGCCGACCACCGTCAGGTTCCCTTTGAACAATTCTTCTACCACATCCTTAAAACAAAGCCCCACTACAGCCACCGGGATGCATGACAGCAGGATTTTACATACATAATAAAACCTCGCATCGCGCCTGAAGGTGAAAAACGACACACAAAGAGGGGCAAATTCGCGCCATAACACCACTATGGTGCTCAACACCGTGGCAACATGCAGCATCACACTGAATTCAAGTGACTGCCCCGGATCCAGCTCAAGGCCTAAAACCTGTTTGAAAATTTCAAGATGACCACTGGAACTGATAGGCAGATATTCCGCCAATCCCTGCACTATGCCTAAAATCAATGCATCTAACCAATCCATTGTAAATGTACAATCTTAAAAACGATTTCATCACTCGGACAATCTGAATATGCCGCATGACCGGGGATGAACTTAAAACTACTTTATATCAACAAACGGGAATCACCTGGTTTTTGGACGGCGTATAATCGACACCCCCATAGCGACAAATCCGAGAAATGCCATCGTAGGCCCCACCACGATGCGGCGCCCGCTGAAAATGTCGGGATTGAATTCCTCGGTAGAGCTTCCGCCAAGCATCAGCAGGAAACCAAGCACTATCAACCCGGCGGAAATCCCCATCCATACAAAATTCCGTTTTACAAGCGGATAATCGTTCGGAGCCGCTTTTTCAAGACGTTCGTCTTTCGCTTTCCCAGCCTTACCGGCATTCTTTCTGTAATCAGCCATTTATAATCAGTCTCTTTAAAATCATTCAATTAAACATATCGTCATAATCCTTGCGCAAATAGCGGTTGGTGGCAGATGCAGCAGCAAGCATGCAAATCAACACCCCGGCCAACGGCAATGCCACAAAAACAAACCATACGTCCTGCCATGACAAAAGGGTTTCCAACCCCAGTTCAAACGTATGCGCCCATGCTATAAGCAACGCAAGGGCACCCGAGGCAAGAATCCCTGCAATGATTCCCTGGAAGGCATTGACAATCAGGAACGGCCTCCGTATAAACCCGCCCTTTGCCCCGACAAGTTTCATTGTGTGAATGAGGAACCGGCGGGAATACACCGTAAGGCGCACCGTGTTATTGATCAACACAAACGAAATCAACAGCAACGCACCGGCCATTATCACGAGCACCATGTTTATCAGGTTTGCATTGCGGTTGAGGTTCTCAATCATCTCGGTGTTCACCGTCACCTCGTCTACTCCGTTTCTGATTTTCCACGAACGGGCAAGGGTGGCCACCCTGTCGGGATGGGCGTAATCCGCCTTAAGCCTTATTTCGAACATAGGTGCATACGGATTTATGCCGAGAAGCTCTACAAGCTCGGCACCCTCACCCTGCGTCTCCTCAGCCATGACATCCTCAGCCGACATGTAACGGTAAGTGGATATATATGGTGCATTTGCACACTCGGCCTTCATGGAATCCAATGCGGCCGGGGCAACACTGTCGGCAAGCACCACAGTAAAACCCATCTTCTCTTTCACCTGGCGGCTTACACCGTCAAACGATATATTTATAACCCCTACCAGGCCGAGTATGAAGAGAACCAATGTGACACTTATCGTAGAAGTCACATAATCCCCCCACCCCGCCATGCGGTTACGATTTTTCTTATCCATAAATCAAACAATCGGTTTTAAACCTTGACGGAAACCAAAAGCATATCCCCCCTCCCCACACAAGGCAGCAACACGGTCAGAACCACATAAAGCCATAAAATGCAGGCCATTGTGTCAATGCCCACTGCCATATGACAGCCGGGTATCATATCTTCAGAACAGCGGCTGTTCCCCTATTTCGCACAAAATTACAACCGCAGAAAGGGCAAGTCAATAGTTTTAACAAATATTACACTATCAAAAAGCCGTTATTCCACCACTGCTTCGCATAACAATGTTGCCGACGAGCTGCCTATCACCCGCACTTTGACCAAATCACCTGTCTTGAAATTCCCACGTGGAAACACCGCTGCCTTGTTTTGGGCGGTACGCCCCATAAGCTGGTCGCGGCTGCGTTTTGACGGGCCTTCCACAAGAACCTCGAACACTTTGCCTACATCACGCGCGTTGGAGGCTGCCGACAATTCGTTTTGCAGGGCTATCATACGGTTCAACCTGTCGATTTTCACCTCTTCCGGCACATTATCGGGCATTTCGCGGGAAGCCAAAGTACCCGGACGCTCGGAATATTTAAACATGAATGCCGAATCGAAAGCCGCCTCGCGCATAAGCGATAATGTTTCCATAAAATCCGCCTCACTCTCATTATGGAAACCGGTGAAAAGGTCGGTCGAGATGCCGCAATCAGGGATACGGCTCCTGATTGCGCGAATCCTGTCAAGATACCATTCGCGGGTGTATTTACGGTTCATCGCTTTCAACACCGAGTTACTACCCGACTGCACCGGCAGATGGATATGGTTGCATATATTAGGATAAGCGGCAATAACGTCGATGGTGCGGTCGCTCATATCTTTTGGATGTGACGTGGTGAATCGGACACGCATACTAGGCACTGATTCAGCCACTTTGGAAAGCAATGCCGGAAAATCCACGGTTCCCTCAGTGGATTCATAACGATAACTGTTGACATTCTGCCCCAGCAATGTCACCTCTTTAAAACCGCGACGGCTCAAATCTGCAACCTCGTTCAGGATGCTCGACAGCTCACGGCTGCGTTCCCGCCCACGTGTATAAGGCACGATGCAATAGGAGCAGAAGTTGTTGCATCCGCGCATTATGCTTACAAAGCCTCCTACACGGTTGCCGCCTATACGCGACGGGATAACGTCACGATACGTTTCCGTGGTACTAAGTTCCACATTGATTGCCTTCTCCCCCTTCTCTACAGCCGCAAACAGGTTTGGAAGATCCATATATGCATCAGGTCCTGCCACGAGGTCGACACCATATTCGTTGATAAGTGTGTCGCGTACCCGTTCGGCCATACAGCCTATAACACCGACAATCGGCCTGCGGCCTGCATGGCGCCGTCGTAAAGACGCGAAATATTGCAGGCGTGAGAGCACTTTCTGTTCGGCATTATCACGAATAGAGCACGTGTTAAGCAGCACAGCGTCTGCATCCTCAGGGGTGCCGCACTGGCCATACCCGTCCATCTCCATTATCGATGCCACAACCTCGCTGTCAGCCACATTCATCTGGCAGCCGTAGGTTTCTATATATAATTTTCTCTCTCCCGCAGCGGAAGGATTGACGTTAAATTCTTTCATCATGCAAACTCCGATAAAGCCATTTATGCACACAAACCATGAAAATGTGCTTAAAAACAGATTCAAAAATTTGTGTGTTGGGCTTTTAAACTTTAATTTTGCGCAAAATTACTAAAACAGGCGGTTTCTCACAAACACATCACAGGGATATTTTTCCCATTGATTCCTAGAGTGGATGCCGCATGTTTCGCAATATATGCCAAAAAGCCCGGAAAAACCAGATAAGGCCACAACAACGGCCAATAGCCCTGCCGGGGGATATAACAAACCGACCAACATAAAAACATTTCAATAGATATGGCTTATAATTTTATCACCGCCCAGGAAGCGGCTGAGATGATTAACAACGGCGACACCCTTGGTCTGTCGGGCTTCACCGCCCCGGGTAACCCCAAGTCGATAACCGAAGCTGTAGCCCACAAAGCTGAACGCGAACACGCCGAAGGGCGCGAGTTCAAAGTGAACATTTTCACAGGCGCATCGACCAACGACCATGTTGACGGCATCCTGTCGCGCAACAATGCGATCAACATGCGTGCACCTTACCAAAATACACCCGACCTGCGCAAACGCATAAACGCCCACGATGCGCATTATTTCGACCGCCACCTGTCGGAAATGGCCCAGGAAACCCGTTACGGATTCTATGGCGACACAGATGTGGCAATAATCGAAGCCGCAGCGATTTCAGAAGATGGGGAAGTGTTGCTTGGCTGCGGATTGGGCAATATCCCGACATATGCGCCACGTGCAAAACATATCTTCATCGAACTCAATGAGGCACTCCCCCAATCACTCCTCGGGATGCACGACATCTATTTGCCCCAGGATCCCCCTTACCGCCGCGAAATACCCATCTATGCACCTAACGACCGCATCGGACGCCCGACGCTGAAAATCGACCCCGCAAAAGTGCGTGGCATCGTCCGCACCAATGCCCTCGACGGCGTGAAAAGCTTTACCAAACCCGACGAGGTGTCAGAACGCATCGGCGCCAACGTGGTTCGTTTCCTTGTGAGCGAATACCGCAAAGGCCGCATCCCGAAAGAATTCCTCCCCCTGCAAAGCGGCGTGGGCAACGTGGCCAATGCAGTGCTCAATTACCTGTGTCTCGACAAGGAACTCCCCAACTTCATGATGTACACGGAAGTTGTACAGGATTCCGTGCTTGAACTGCTTCGCACAGGCAAGTGCACATTCGCCAGCACATGCTCCATGACATTCTCCGACGAGGTTGAGACACAGCTGTTTGCCGACCTCGACTTCTTCCACGACAAAATCATGCTCCGCCCCGCCGAAATTTCCAACAACCCGGAAGTTATCCGCCGTCTCGGCGTAATCGCCATGAACACGGCTCTGGAAGCCGACATATTCGGATGCGTGAACTCCACCCATGTGCTCGGCACCAGGATGATGAACGGTATCGGTGGTTCGGGCGATTTCACCCGCAACTCCTACATCTCGATTTTCTCATGCCCGTCGGTTACCAAAGAAGGCCTCATCAGCAATATCGTGCCGATGGTGTCGCATATCGACCATAGCGAGCACTCTGTCGACATCCTCATCACCGACCAAGGTATCGCCGACCTGCGAGCAAAAGACCCCGAACAACGCGCACATGAAATCATCGAAAACTGCGCGCATCCCGACTACCGTCCCCTGCTGCGTGAATACCTGCGCATGAGCAAAGGCGGTCAGACACCTGCAACCCTCAATGCGGCATTCGCTTTCCACACCGAATTCGCCTCATCGGGCGACATGCGCAAAACCGATTTCTCAAAATTCGTATAATCCAACCGCAAAAATATGGCAGAGGGGGTGTCGGACAAATCCGACACCCCCTCGCTCCGCAGATAAACTATCCTGCACACCGGAGAATCCTGACAGAAGCATACGGCACAAGCTTATCACCCACCGCCCCGGCCTAAAGCTCCAACCTCAAACACCTATTCTAATGAAATTAGCTTCCTTACGCCAAAAAATCAAGCCTTGGATGCTGCCTATCGCCATGCTGACCGGCATCCTGCTTCATAATTACATCGGGTATGTGGCATTTCTTTCCCGTTACCTGATTTTCATAATGCTGCTCATAACATATTGCCGCGTAAAAGCAAGCGATTTCCACATAGGCGGATACATTTATACGCTTTTGTGCGCACAAATCGGCGGCGCGGTTTGCGCCTATCTGCTCTTGAACCCGTTTAACGAGATTTTGGCACAGGGTGCATTCATATGCTTCTTTTGTCCGACAGCCACCGCCGCCCCGGTTATAACCGGAATACTTGGAGGAAGTATTTCACGGGTAGCCACTTTTTCCCTCTTCAGTCACGTATCGGTTGCAATACTGGCCCCGTTTCTGTTATCATGGATGGCCGGGGAGAGTACACCCGCATCTGAAATCAGCTTTTCCGACTCGGCCTTTACAATTGCAATCACGGTGCTGCCGCTCATCCTTGGCCCGTTGGCAATAGCCTTTCTGTTGCAACGTTTTTCACCTAAAACACGCGATGCCATTGCCAATCACCAAGGTCTGTCGTTCTACATATGGGCGTTCGCATTGATTATCGTTGTCGGCAACTCGGTAAGCTTCATCCTCCATGAACCGTCCGACATGGTTCCAGAAATAGTCATGCTTGCAGGAATATCCTTAATTGCGTGCATACTGCAGTTTTTCATCGGACGCAAAACAGGCGCACATTACGGCGATACCGTCTCAGGGTCGCAGAGCCTAGGCCAAAAAAACACAGTGCTTGCCATATGGCTCTCATTAACCTATCTCGACCCTATTATCTCCGTAGCCCCGGCGGCCTATGTGGCGTGGCACAACACATTCAACGCCATTCAGATATACCGGCATGAAAAAACCTTAAAAAGCAGTTGATACAACGCATCGCACCGCCGGGATGCACGCAACAATAACCTAAGCAAAGATTCAGGTAGCGTCCTAACTTTCCCTCCGCACAAAACGTTTTAACTTAGAGTGTGAAGCAACGGAAAACTTCACACTCTAAAAACATCTAAACCAAACGAATATAATAACAATGGATAATATCAGCATGTATGAAACCCTGCTGGGACTGCCGCTTTTTGCAGGTGTATCCCGGCAAAAAATATCAGAGGTAGCAGGCAAAAACAAACTACACTTCCTGAAATACGCTCCTGACGAACAGATTATAACCGCAGGAGAGCTGTGCACACATATAAAATCGATTATTGCCGGGTCGGTGAGGGTTACAATAGAAAGCGATGACAATCGTTTCAGGGTCAGCCAGACTCTTTCCGCCCCCGACATAATCGCCCCGGATTTCTTTTTCGGCAAAACCACCAACTACCCCGCATCTGTCAAGGCCATTGACACTGTAGGCATACTTCAAATCGACAAAAATGATTTCCTCAACATTATAAACTCCGACCCTATATTCTTGTTCAACTATCTGAACATTCTTTCAATGAATGCGCAGCTCTCGGTTGAAGGAGTATTGGCACTTACATCCGGCTCACTCGAAAAGCGTATAGCATATTGGATTGTGGCACTTACCCAATCAAACGGTCAAGACATCGTGCTCCAATGCCGTCAACGCGACATGTACACTGTTTTCGGCGTACCACGTCAATCGCTCATATGCGCACTTGACAATATGAAAAGTTCAGGCATCATCGACTACACCGCACAGGAAATACAAGTGCTCCAACGTCGCGAACTGATGAACATACTCATGGCCTAAAACGGTTGCACAAACGGTTAAAATTGCACATATGTGATATTGATACACGTAATTTTATCTATATTATCATCTATATTTACACATCCATTACACTGCAATATATATCTGTTTTCCAGCTAATTACACAATTACGTCGTCTATATTCTTTATATGGATGCTTTATCGGTCGCAAAATCTATTGACAACGCATCTATTCTGATGTAACTTTGCATTGCAAACGAAAGGTAACACGCCTGAATATGGCGCACCTTCCATCAGGATTAAAGACAAAAGGATTTGTTTGATTGATTAAGTAAATTAGTTTTTAGGGTTAGTATTATCAGAAAAGACCTGATTAATATTTTTGGAAAAATCAAGGTAATAATCGTGTTTTATGTTAGGTTTGTTAGCCTTGCATCGTGAATAAAAACAACGGGCAAGGATTACTAAACGGCCGCTCCGCGAGGAGCGGCTTCGTTTGTTTTTTAATGTATATGACACAATCATCGCCAATGCGCCCAAAACAGGTATGAACGCAAGCCGACAACCAATCTCATTACAATAAATCTATGAGGTTTGTAACGAAAGGCTGCGACAGCATCACAAGCCTTTTTTTGAACTAAAAATAAATCCATGGCGTTATTCTGACAAAAGTAAGTGCTACGAGGGTAATTCATAACCAAATCAGATTTCAACCCCTTTTATGCCACTTTATGAGAGAAGTATTCTACTATTTTTTGTAAACTAAATTCTATTTGAAATGAAAAAGAACTTAGCATTAGTCATGGCGACAACATGTCTCGGGCTATTTGCCACGAACACCGCCAAGGCTCAAGAAGGAATTGTAGTCGAGGAGGAAACAGTCGCCATAACCGACGCCACAAACTGCAAAACGCAGTATTTTGTCAACAAAAATGACAACTGGTTCATCCAGCTCGGAGCAGGAATCGATGTGCCCCTGGTAGAAAACCGCCTTGTCGACGGCAAAGCCAAGCGACACATCACCGCTGCCTACAACCTTGGGTTCGGCAAATGGTTCTCACCCTACATCGGCTTCCGTTTCAGCGGCTATTACGGCGCCATGCACTGGGATAACGAAAGCTACAGCAAGGCTAAATATGCCAATTTGAATTTCGATTTCATGTGGGATATGTGCAATTCGCTCGGTGGGGTTGACGCTGACCGCCCGGTAAGTGTGATTCCATTCGTCGGTATAGGAGGTACATACGTATGGGATATCAAATCCGATGGAACCAATATCTACCGCCATTCGGGCGATTTGAAAACCTCATCATGGACACTGCCTGTATCGGCAGGTATCCAGTTCAGGTTCCGCCTTTGCAGATATGTCGACTTCTTCCTTGAAGGACGCGCAAGCTTCTATGGCGACAATTTCAACGGTGCAGCCTATGACGAACCGTTAGACGTCAACATCCAGGCAACAGGCGGGTTCTCGTTCAACATCGGCGGCGTAAACTACAAGGCATACAACGCATGCCGCGACCTAGCCTATATCAACTCTCTTAACGGGCAGGTTAACGCCCTACGCGGCGAACTCGCCGCCACAGGTGCCGCCCTCGCTGCCGCACAGGCACAGCTCCCCTGCCCCGAAGTAGTAGCAGTGGAATGCCCCGAAAACAACGCCGCGCCGATGATGTCGACAGTACGTTTCAAAATCAACTCTGCAGACATTTCAGATGAAGAGATGGTCAACGTTTACAACACTGCCGAATATCTTAAGGCAAACCCGTCGGTCAACGTGCTTATCAAAGGATATGCCGATAAGGATACCGGCACTTCCGAATACAACCAGGCACTCTCCCAGAAACGCGCACAGGCAGTTTACGACATCCTTACAAAGACCTATGGCGTCGACAAGAGCCGTCTTGCCATTGAAGCCGAAGGAAGCTCGCAACAGCTCTACAACGTCAACAGCTGGAACCGCATCGTAATATTTGTGCCAGGCAACTGATTCCTTACCGGAAAAGACTTATCCGCAAGAATTTATTAGACAACCGAAACAATACGACTTCAACGAATGCCCCGGATTCCATAATTCGGGGCATTTTTTGTAACTTTGCATTACGATGAAAGAAACTGTTGACACCCACGGAGACATACATGATAAAGACACCTGCCTGCGCGAGGAATTCGACGGGATTATCCCAGCGGTTCCGGCTACCGAAGGGAGCCCGGTGGTAATTGCCGGCCCATGCAGTGCCGAAAGCAGAGAACAGACACTTTCCTGCGCCAAGCTGCTATCCAAGGCAGGGATAAAAATATTCAGGGCAGGATTATGGAAACCGCGCACGCGTCCAGGCTGCTTTGAGGGTTGTGGCGAAACCGGCCTGCAATGGTTGGCCGAGGTTAAAGAAACAACCGGGATGCTCACTGCCACAGAAGTAGCTTCCCCCCGTCACGTAGAGCTGGCGTTGGAATCGGGTGTCAACATTCTTTGGCTTGGCGCACGCACCACCACCAACCCGTTCGCAGTCCAGGAAATAGCCGAAGCCCTTCATGGCACCGATGCCGCCATTTTGGTTAAAAATCCGGCCAACCCCGATCTCGACCTATGGATAGGGGCGCTGCAACGGATTCATAATGCCGGGATAAGCCGAATTTCGGCGGTGCACCGTGGCTTCAGTTCCTACGGCAACCGATTCTACCGAAACCCGCCCCAATGGCATATCCCCATCGAACTCCACAGGCGCCTGCCATCATTGCAGTTTATATGCGACCCAAGCCATATAGGCGGGAAGCGCGACCTTATAATGCCGCTGGCACAACAAGCCTTAGACCTCGGATTTGACGGGATTATCGTAGAAAGCCACCCGGTTCCCGACGAAGCCCTAAGCGATGCCTCACAGCAGATAACGCCACAACAGCTAGGCGATATTCTCCAACATCTTAAAATACGTTCCGGCCACAATGTTGATAACGATTTGCAGACCTTGCGCCAGCAAATCGACCAGCTTGACGGCGAACTGTTGGAAATACTCAGTAGGCGCATGAAAGTGTCAACCGAGATAGGCAGGCTGAAAAAGGAACACAACCTGACCGTATTGCAACCGAAACGCTATGACGCTTTGATGAAATCACGTGTAAACGAAGCCGAATCCATGGGTCTTGACCGCGAGTTCATATCATCGTTACTCGCCGCAATCCATGCCGAATCAGTCAACTGCCAATTAAAGCTTGACTAAAATACCAAAATCCGATAAAGGCATTTTTGTAAGTCGGCGCGTCTTCAACCAATATCATTGATTTAACAAGGAATGCGCCAACACAATCCATATGGCGGCACCCTCCTCGGTCACAACACGTATCCATACGCCATCAGCCGTATGCTGCATTATGCGTGCTTCGGAAACAGGCTTTCCAACCCCGTCGACCATCAGAACAGGATGCGAAACATCGACCGGATTATCCATCCCTACCGCATCGTCCCCTAGCAGCAGGTTGTCACACCCGAACCTGATTTCAGAACCTGTGGATAACGACACTACATCCAGCTGTTTGCGGTCAGCCGAGATAATAAACATGTTGCCCGGAGTGGAATAGCCGATTACCTGCCGACCAACAGACACCCGCATCGAAATATCGGCAAGTTCAGCCGCTATATCATCGTCAGGAACCGGGGGTTCACCCGGCAATGAGACATCAATAACCGTTATGCGGCATCTGACCCTCTTGTTATCGGCACTGACCCATATTTCCCCATAGCCACTTGAAAGGGCCTTTATTTCCAAAGAGCACCCGTCGATACCAACTTCCACAAAATCCGGCGATGAAACCAACGACACCTCCCCGGCATTCAACACTTTATTTATAAATACTTCCCCGACATTGATATTTACATGCGCGGTTTCGAAAACTGGCCGTAACGCCCCCTCTTCGTTCGCCCTGTGCTTATCGCAACCTGCCAATGCCATTAAAACAAGCACCGGCAACAGAATCAAAAATGCATGCAACCGCGACATATTCACCCGATTATAGCAATCCATAACATAACACACCTATATCTGACACCATTATTGGCGTATCTCAATCAAAACCTTGCCGATTACACCGTCCGCCTCAAAACGCAATTCATGAACCCCGGCTCCGGCATCCGATGGCTCAATATAACTGCCGGAGACCAAGCGCCCGTCAACATACCATACGGCATCATCAGGCACTGCCGGATGATAGAGGTGGATTTTAGAATCCGTGAGATTATACGACGGCTTCAATGGCACACGTTCCGACGTAGAGCCGCCTTGGGAACCCGAATGCCCGTCGCCGTCAAAAGGTAATCCGCATTTTTCACCCCAAAGGAACTCTGCAAGTGCCGGATATTCCACAAACGGATTTATATTGCCCTGCCACTTTGCAAACTCAGCATTACGTCGGTGTTCTATTTCATCGACAGGGTCAGCCCTGTGCCACGCAAGCAACTGCCTCAATGCCCCGGCGCTGATGCCGGGATAATACTCCCTGGATGCATAGGCTCCTCCCTGGCCGCCGAATGTAATCAACCCGTCGCGATAAACAGTCAGCATATACATCATTACCCGGGCAACATCCCCTTCATAACCGGCAGGGGGATTCCATAACATGCGGCGCTGCCCGTCGATAAAACCATAACCGACACTCCATAAACCATTTGCAAACTGATATTCAGCCACAGTGCCCGGAGGATAGGCAGCTTTCCATACCTTGGTTTCTGATTGCGAAAGAAAGATATTATACAAATCGTGTACTATCCCGTGTTGCACGCCGCTTTCCGGTTGCCACCACGACATGTCGACCACATTAACCGGGACAGCCTCAGGCGGCCCTTCCGATAATGATGGTGCAAAACCAAGCGGCAGCCCTGAAAAACGGTCGATATAGCCCTTGCCTCCGGCATTGGAATCTGTGCGTCTCAGAATTTCCCAAACACCGTTTTCCCACAATGCTTCCGTTACATATCCCGTCGGACGGCAATCTGCTTCGACCGCCCGTTTAAGTTCAGACCCCGCAAGCCCGATCCATCCCTCCCCAGCCTCTGCCACAGCAGGGAGCGAAACCGACATGCACGACAATAACCCACAAGCCGTAAAAATCTTATTAATGATTTTCATGGTAACTGTGATTTTACAGGTAAGAATAAACAAAAAGAGGATGCATCGGAATTTCCGAAGCACCCTCCTTTATCATATACGTTCGCTTTTAAGACAATTACTTACCCTGATGCTCGTACTTGAGCGTAAGTGTGGGTTGGTCGCACACCTCTGTCGGCCCGAAATACTGGATGGGGCCAGGATAGATGTAGCATGTGTTATAAGCCCACTCGTCGCGCTGTGCAGCGAATTTTTGGAAAGGTGCACCATCAAGACGCACAAGGGCTTTTTGGATAACGGGCTTCATCATGCCGTGACGGCGCTCCATATTCATCATCATAGTGATAGGGATACCACCGGCAACCCACTGCACAGAAGGCTTTGTAAGGTTACGCACAGACGACATGTAACCTGTCACACCGCAACGGATAAGGCATGCGGCATTGAAACCGAGCGAGTAGCAGTAGTCAGCATCGAAGTTGGAAGGATCTGCGCAACGGCCTTCGTAACCGAAGAAGTGATGCAATGAGGCGAACTTACCGTTGAATCGTCCCTCTTCCTTAAGGACTGACAAACGCTTGCCAACCATTTCGGAAAGCAGTTTTTCAGTTTCGATAAGCGACACCTGCACGTTTCCATGGGGGTCACGGTCAAGACTAAGCTGACGTGCCACACCCTCGGGAAGGGATGAGTAAACAGCCGCATTTTCAGCAGAAAGATGGTCGATGATGTACTGACGCTGGGCAGCGGGGTCGACAGCGGCAAATTCAGCGCTGTTTTTCGCCAAAAGGTCGTTAAGCTCGGCAATCAGGCGCTTCATGGCCGGGATAAACTCGATAAGACCTTCGGGAATCAGCACGATACCGAAGTTCATACCGCGCTTTGCACGCTCCACAACAACATCAGCGATAGAATCAACAATCTGGTCAAGGGTCATATCCTTTTCCTCAACCTCTTCCGAGATGATGCAGATGTTAGGCTGGCACTGGAGGGCGCATTCCAATGCGATATGGCTGGCCGAACGCCCCATGAGTTTGATAAAGTGATAATATTTCTTGGCCGAATTGCAGTCGCGCTGAATGTTACCGATAACCTCGGAATACACCTTCGTAGCGGTGTCAAAACCAAACGAGGTTTCGATAACATCGTTCTTAAGGTCGCCGTCGATGGTTTTGGGGCAACCGATAACCTGCACACCTGCGTTGATGCTCTTATAATATTCGGCAAGCACTGCTGCATTGGTGTTCGAATCGTCGCCACCGATAATCACAAGAGCCTTGATGTCAAGCTCCTTAAGGATTTCAAGACCCTTGTCGAACTGTTCTTTGGTTTCAAGCTTGGTTCGTCCTGAACCGATGATATCGAAACCGCCGGTGTTACGGAACTCGTCAATAACCGACGATGTAAGCTCCACATACTGATGGTCTACGAAGCCGCCCGGGCCCATAAGGAATCCATAAAGACGGCTGTCGCGGTGCACTTTCTTGATGCCGTCGAATAAGCCGCAGATAACATTATGACCACCGGGAGCCTGGCCACCAGAAAGAATCACACCAACGTTTACAGGTTTGGAAGGTGTGGGGGTGGAGTTTTTCTCGAATCTCAGTTCGGGAAGGCCGTAAGTGTTGGGAAACAGCTGCTTGATTTCTTCCTGATCGGCTACAGACTGTGTGGCATCACCTTCCACAGCTTTCACCGCACCGGTAAGCACGATAGGCAACTTAGGCTGATAAGTCGCGCGGGCTTTTTGCAGGGCGCTTTTCTTCATGAATGTAAATCTTTTTGTATTACGTTAGAAATTATCTTCAATCGAGCATAGTGATAATCTATTGGATGCCAGCATGTTAAAATCCGCAACTGCTATGTGCGGCAGGAATGGCATCTCACGGATTAACCCACCACAAAGTTACGCAATATCCACGATTTTTTATGTGAAATTATTATAACGGGGCATTAAGCATAAAGCTTCTTTTTTGCAAGCGTTGCCAACACTTAGCACCAAAAATCAATATAGCCATATACCATAATGCGGCACTGAAACATATTAGAAGGGCAAAAAGCTTATATAGCGCCCTTTGCGACGTTATAAAATGTTAACAACGCATAACGGCCGGAATCCACACAAAAAATAAAATTGCCTTGGCTTTTACCGCGCCATCTATAAACGGAACGCCGTTTATAGGGAATAAAGACACTTAGCCGACATGGTGGTCACATGCGCCACTTCCTCAACCGATACGCCAAGAGTTTCAGCTATCTGGGCCGCAATCAGCGGTATGAAACTGCTGTCGTTGCGTTTGCCACGGTAAGGAGTCGGGGCAAGATAAGGGGCATCGGTTTCAAGTAAAATCCTGTCAAGGCCGATAGACGGGAGAGTGTCACGTAGCCCGGAATTTTTAAATGTCACAATGCCGTTGATTCCGAAAAAGAAATCGCCGACAGTGCGGATGCGGGCAACATCATCAGCCGTCCCCCCGAAGCAATGAAATGCCCCGCGTGGCACAGCAGGCAGACCCGACAGAATCTCAAGAACCTCGTCAAGACCGTCGCGGCAATGGATATTTATAGGCAGCCCGTACTCAAGAGCCATGCGGCACTGGGCGTCGAAAGCCCTCATCTGCTTATCCCTCCCGGCGGCATCCTCATGCAGGTCGATACCTATTTCCCCTACCCCGACATATTCCTTCGACGGGGTTTCCAGCTCATTCTTTATGATTGCCAGCGCATTATCAGGCTCATCAGTCAACTCGGTGGGATGCAGACCTATAAACATCCGCAGGTTATCAGGGAACTTCGCAGCAAGAGCCTTCATCGAAGGCAGTTCGCCAAGAGAGGTTCCCGGGAGAATCATCATTTTCACACCGGCCTCAATCGCCTTACGCACCACATCCTCACCACCGTTTTCAAACACCTCATCACTCAGATGTGTGTGGGTATCAATAAATTCCATAATTCTTTTCAGACAGTCAGATAAGCAGACACTGATAAGCAAGTCATAAATGAATATTTACCATCAGCAGCAGCTGATTCTCAGTTTCCATATTAAAGCCTCCCCGCTTACGCGCAATCAATTGCTGCGAGTGGTCGATTTGGCAGCAAGTGCTTTGAAAAAATCCTTTGCCGCAGTAGTTACAGCCACATCCGAAAGGCATGCAACCGCTTCGGAGGCATACCGTTCAATCAACTCATGCGACCGCGACGGAAGGTTGAGGGAATCATATATTTCCTTTATCTCTTTTATCTTCAAATAATCGGTGAGTTTCTTATCAAGCACGGCGTTCATCTGCGCGGGGCACTCTGCCATAGCCGTAATCCATAGCCAGGTTTTCTTTTCATTGATTATATCCCCGCCGATTTCCTTGCCAAACAAGGCCGGGTCACCATATGTGTCAAGATAATCGTCCTGTAACTGAAAAGCCAGCCCAAGCAATTCACCGTAACGATACATTGCCTCACAATCCCTTTCACAGGCACCACCCAGCATTGCACCCATCCGGCAGGCACATGCCAGCAACACGGAGGTTTTCAGACGAATCATCTCCATATATTCGTCAACGGTCACATCGTCGCGGTTCTCGAAATCCATGTCGAACTGCTGCCCTTCATAAATTTCCATCGCCGTGGTGTTGAACAGCCGGAGCAGTTCAGGCAGTTTGCCCCCGTCGCAATCCGCAATCAGCCGTGTAGCCATTGTCAGCATCGCATCGCCTGATAATATGGCAGTCGAATTGTTCCAACGACGATGCACTGTGGGACGCCCGCGGCGCACATCGGCATTATCCATAACATCGTCATGAAGCAACGTGAAGTTATGGAACATCTCGATTCCGAGAGCCTGGCTTATAACCGAGGCAGGCTCTGCGCCGAAAGCCTTGGCCGATGCCATCAACAACACCGGGCGCAAACGTTTCCCCCCGCCTTCAAGGGTATATCTGATCGGGGCATACAATCCGGCAGGTTGCTGGGGATAAACAATCTTGGCAACGGCCTTCTCTACAATCTCGGCAAAATAGTCTATGGAAAACATTGTGATAGGAACGGGTCTTCTTATTTTTCATGCAAAGTTAGGGAAAACTTTCCTGATTTATAGCTAATTTTGTAAGCTAAAATCAAGGTAGAAAAACCATATGACATTCGATAACATCCCCCAAGACCCTATCATACTGCTAAGTTTCATCAACACAAGGCTACGCGACCAATACGCGTCGCTTGATGCGTTATGTGATGATTTGGACATTGATGCCGCCGGTTTATGCGCAAAACTCGCCGCCGTGGGCTATGTCTACGACCCGGCTCTTAACAAATTCATCTGAGCGGCCGACATGGAAGATTACCTTTCGCAACTAAACCCGCAGCAACGCGAGGCTGTGGAATACCTCGACGGGCCGCAGCTGGTGATAGCCGGTGCCGGATCGGGCAAAACCAGGGTGCTTACATACAAAATCGTGCACCTCCTTGCCAATGGTTACGAACCATACCGAATCATGGCACTTACGTTCACAAACAAAGCTGCACGCGAAATGCGTGAACGCATACAGAAACTTGTAGGGGCTGGGATTGCCAACAGGTTGTGGATGGGCACATTTCATTCCATATTCGCACGCCTGCTCCGCAATCATGCCGACCGCATAGGGTTCAAGCCATCGTTTACAATCTATGATGCCGCCGACTCCAAAGCCTTGATCAAAACCATCATCAAGGATATGCAGCTTGATGAAAAAATCTACAAGGCATCAACGGTGCAAGGAGCCATCTCAATGGCCAAGAACGCCCTTATAAGCCCTGAACGATATGCATCCGACAAAGATATTGCCGAAGCCGACCGGCGTGCCAGGCGTCCGCTGACATACGAAATCTACCGAATCTACCGCCACCGCTGTTTTGTGGCAGGCGCGATGGATTTCGATGACCTGCTGTATTATACCAATGTGCTGCTGCGCGACAACCCTGATGTGCGTCGGCACTATCAGGAGTTTTTCCGTTATGTACTTGTCGACGAATACCAGGATACCAACTTCGCGCAACATTGCATCGTGTCGGAACTATGCCGCGACAGCAACTCGCTGACAATGGTAGGTGACGACGCCCAAAGCATCTACTCTTTCCGAGGTGCAAACATAAAAAACATACTCAACCTCAAAAAGGCATACCCGACCCTGCGCATATTCAAGCTCGAACAGAACTACCGTTCTACAAAGAACATCGTGGATGCCGCCAACTCCCTGATTGAGAAGAACAGGGAGCAAATACGCAAACAGGTGTTCTCGAAAAACGACACAGGTGAACGCATCGAGGTCATCAACTGCTCAACTGACTTCGAAGAGGCATTCCTGGTTGCCAACCGCATAGCACAGCTACGACGGACATCACACGACAGCCTGGACGAATTCGCAGTGCTTTACCGCACCAACGCCCAAAGCCGCCGCCTGGAGGAGTCATTGCGCAAACGCAACATATCCTACCGCATCTACGGCGGTTTGTCGTTCTACCAACGCAAGGAGGTCAAAGATGCCATCGCATATTTCCGCCTGGCCACCAATCCCGACGACGACGAGGCATTGCGGAGAGTGATAAATTACCCGGCAAGGGGCATCGGGGAAACAACCGTCGCCAAGCTCATACACACAGCCATGGAGCACCGTGTGAGCATATGGAAAGTCCTTGACGACCCGGCGGCATATGAACTGCCAGTCAATTCGGCCACACTGAAAAAACTCGACCTGTTCAGGCAACTGGTAGCAGATTTCAATACGGCCGACGAGCGCGGCACAGACGCCTATGAACTGGCAACAACCATCATAAGCCGTACACGCCTGCTTTCATCGTTAATCTCCGACAACACCCCTGAAAGCATTTCCAAACAGGAAAACCTCCAGGAAATACTAAGCAACGTGAAAGATTTCGTCGATGAAAAAAACGAGGCAGGCGAACTCGACCACACACGCATGCAGGATTTCCTTGCCGAAGTATCACTGGCAACCGATCAGGATGAGCAGGACACTGCCGAGCAACGTGTCACCCTCATGACCGCGCATGCAGCCAAGGGACTGGAATTCAACAACGTGATAGTAGTCGGGGTGGAAGAGGAACTATTCCCGTCGGCGATGGCTTCAGGTTCGTTAGGCGAAATTGAAGAGGAACGACGTCTGCTGTATGTAGCCGTTACGCGTGCGAAAAAATTCTGCATGCTTTCATATGCGTCGTCACGGTTCAAGAACGGCCAGACAAAAATATGCCAGCCGTCACGATTCCTGCACGACATCGATCCACGGTATCTGAATCCCGTCCAAGGTACCAACCTGGGAACCGGCGGCCCGAACCCATACGAGAAATACCGTTCGTCGTTCCACTCCCCTATCGCCACCCATGCGGAAATCAACCCCAAGGCAGGTGTGACACCTCCTCCGGTAGCAGCCTCAAGCCGCTGGCAACCGTCGGCAATAGCCGCTAAAGAATATTCCGCACAACCATCTAGCGGAGAATTCGCCCTACACACATTGGATGAGGTAGCCAGCGGAATGGAAATAATGCACGAACGGTTCGGACGCGGCAAAATCACAGATATTGACCCCGACCCTGCAAGCGCGAAAATAGTAGTTTTGTTCTCAAACGTGGAACAGCGAAAACTGATGCTCAAATACGCTAAATTCAAAATCTTATGAACAACGATACACCCTTAGGCAAATCTGCCCTTGACAGTATCCCCACACCGTTCTATGTGGTGTATGAAGATGCACTAAGAGCAAACCTCGACCTCATAACCTCGGTGGCAAACAACGCCGGGGTAAAGATTATTATGGCATTCAAAGCCAATGCGCTCTGGCGCACATTCCCTATATTCCGCGAATACGGCATCGACTGCACGGCCTCATCGCTCAACGAATTAAGGCTGGGAGTAGAGGAACTTCATGCCAATGTCCATTCTTACTGCCCGGCCTATACACCGCAGACCATCGGGGCATATCTGGCCGGAAGCTCTCACCTTACGTTCAATTCCATAAGCCAATGGGAACACTTTAAAAGCGATGTCGAGGCATATAATGCGGAGAACCCGGCCACCCGTGTGTCACCGGGGCTTCGTGTCAACCCGCAATGCTCCGTCATCGAGACCGACATCTACAACCCGGCGCTTCCAGGCAGCCGGTTCGGAGTCACAGCCGACCAGATAGGGGAAAAGCTGCCCGAAGGCATAGAAGGGCTGCATTTCCACTCCCTGTGCGAATCGTCGAGCCACGACCTTGCAAAAGTGCTGGAAGCATTCGAATGCCAGTTCGGAAGCTATCTGCCACAGATAAAATGGGTCAATATGGGCGGCGGACACCTCATGACCCGTGAAGGATATGACACACAACACCTTGTGGAACTGTTGCGTGGATTCCGGCAACGCTACCCTTGGCTACAGGTCATACTCGAACCCGGAAGCGCCTTTACATGGCGCACCGGCGACCTTGTGGCATCGGTAGTCGACATAGTCAGTAACCAAGGCGTAAACACTGCCATTCTCGATATATCGTTCGCATGCCACATGCCCGACACCCTGGAAATGCCCTACAAGCCCATAGTGTCCGAAAGCCTCACTGATGACGAAATATCGCTAAAACCGGCAAACAGCCTGCATACTTACCGTTTAGGAGGCAACTCATGCCTGAGCGGCGACTTTATGGGTGACTGGCATTTCAGCACCCCCCTGGCAGCAGGCAACAGGATTACGTTCGAGGACATGAATCATTACACTACTGTAAAAACCAACATGTTCAATGGCATACAACATCCCGACATAGTATTTGTTGACCACGAAGGTAACCCTTCCTACCTCAGGCGTTTCACATTCGATGACTACAAATCACGCATGTCATAGCCCACCCCCTATCCCATTCTGCTTTCCTCACCTTGATTCCCCCTCCATGGAAAAATATTCGGTCATAGTGCCTGTCTATAACAGGATTGACGAAGTCGACGACCTCCTGGCAAGCCTTGCCGGGCAGACAGCCCGCAACTTCGAAGTTATCATCGTAGAAGACGGCTCGACACAACCATGCCGCAAGGTAACCGGCCGTTATGCCGGTAAAATCGACATCCGCTATTTCTTCAAGGAAAATGAAGGGAGGTCGATTGCCCGCAACTACGGCATGGAGCATGCCACAGGCACATATTTCGTGTTCTTCGATTCCGACTGCGTAATCCCGGAAGATTATTTCGAAAAGCTCAACCGGATGTCGGACGGGCATCCTTACGACTGTTTCGGAGGCCCCGACGCCGCCGATGCCTCGTTCACAACGACCCAGAAAGCCATAAACCATGCCATGACCTCGTTCCTGACCACAGGTGGGATACGCGGTGGAAAGATAAGCCTTGAAAAATTCACCCCGCGCACTTTCAACATGGGGTTCAGCCGCAAGGTGTATGACTCCGTGGGAGGCTTCCGCGAAATGTTTTCGGAAGACATCGATATGAGTACCCGGATAAGGCTTGCCGGATTCTCGATAGGACTTTACCCTGAACTGCCTGTATATCATAAACGCAGGGTGGATTTCCGAAAATTCCTCCGACAGGTCTATGTGTTCGGCATGTCACGCATAACCCTGAAACTCCTTTATCCTGACAGCATGAAGCCGGTCCACTGGCTCCCGGCAATGTTCGTAGCTGGCTGCGCGGCCATGGCCTTGCTGGCTGTGATATGCTCCCCGTGGTGGTTGCTCCCGCTTGGACTTTATCTTTCAGCGATATTCATTTGCGCGTTGATAGCTACCAAATCCATCGTAATAGCAGCAAAGGCCGTACCGGCATCAATCATACAGCTCGGAGGCTACGGGTGCGGGTTCCTGAAAGCCTACCTGTTAAAGATAATACTAGGCAAAGGCAGGGACGAAGCCGAAGAAATAATAATACGCAAAGGCAAATGAAAAGCGACAACCCGATTCCCGAAAACCCCGCTACAGAAAGGAGCGGCCTCCTGATCCGTGACCTTAACGCCGACGAAAAACCACGCGAAAAGGCAAACCGGTTCGGCATGGATGCCCTTACCGACGTGGAACTGCTTGCATTGCTGTTAGGTTCGGGTGTGCCGGGCAAATCGGTACTCGACCTCAGTCGCGAAATCCTACAGGACAACGACAACCGCCTGCGGCTGCTGTCGCGTATGTCGATTGCCGAGTTGAAAAAGAAATACAAAGGTGTCGGCGAAGCCAAAGCCACCCTTCTTGTGGCTGCAATGGCATTTGGCAGCCGGGTCCAGGCAAGCCTTTCGATTGAGGATCCGCAAATGCGTTCGAGCGAGGATGTACACGCCTATATGCGGGCAAAACTCGAACGCCTGAACTACGAGGAGTTCTGGGTGCTGCATCTCAACAGGGCAAACCGTGTGATTTATGCCGACCGTGTGAGCAAAGGCGGCACTTCGAGCACTGCCGTAGACATAAAACTTATTGCCAAGAGCGCTATCGACCACCTTTCATCGGCAATCATCCTGGTTCACAACCATCCATCAGGCACTATGACCCCATCGGGGCCTGATGACGTGCTCACACGCCGCATCGTGGATATATGCAAGGTTATCGACGTACCTGTGCAGGATCACGTTATAATCGGCCCTTCAACCTATTATTCCTATCGCGATAACGGACGGCTCTAAACACGACGCAGGAGGTGTCATAATAATCATATATACAACAATACCGGCGGTGTGCAAAAAAAATTAGCACACCGCCGGTCTGTAATATCCACCTCGTTTAAAAATTATATCCGAGGTTTATCGAGAACAGGTTGCGATGCAAATCCCGTGGCAACAGCTCCGTGCCGCTCTTCATATCGGTAAGACCCCATGAGCCGCTCAACCCCACATAATAGGTCTGATACGACAGACCGACACCGAAGTTCCACTGGATATCGAAATGTTTGAACCCGCTTGTGCCGAATAACGAGAAACTTTCGGCCGGGGCCTGTGCCTCAGGGACCCGGACAGCCTCACGATTATAACGGGCAAGCAGACTGAGGTTGAACTGAGGGCCTGTGTACACATGCACCTTTATATCCTCTGTAAAATCAAAGTGATAACCCACCAACATAGGCATCCTGAAACCGAAATTGCGTATCGAACCATCAATCTGATATGCAATCTCCTTTGTTTCTGTCAGGGGCTTACCGTCAGCCCCCATAACAGGCTGCCCATTGCTGATAACCGGGACGGAAACCTCGTAAGAATCCCACGATGTTGTTCCGAACGGATTGTAGAAAACCGACAGACCCGGTTCGAAATAAAGGTTACGCCAAAGAGGGATATTATAGACCGCCCCGGCCGAGAACCCGGCTTTGTTGCTGTAATATCCCCCGCCATTGGCAGCAGAGCTTATATCAAGTCCCACACGCACTCCAAGGAAAGCGCGGTTTTCCGGATTGTCGAAAAGATAACTTGAAGCGGCATGTGCATGGCCTGCACATAGAAAGAACGCCCCAATTGCCATTGCTTTGCTGAATCTCATAGTCATGTATTGTTTGTTATTTATTAATAATCATATAGCAGCTCAAGACCATCGATGCAGAGCACACTGCCGCTGCCACCGGTGAAATAGTCGCCATATTTACTTGCCGACGCCACTATCAGCAGATATTTGGGGACACGGCTTGTTGACGTATAGTCGAGTTCGAATTCAAACGGTATATATTCCGGTATCGACTGCCCGCTTTGGAAACTCCCGTAGGCAACCACCTCCGACCCGTTTGGATCAAATAGATTGCGGTTGGCCGGATTAGTCCTGATTTCAAATGGCTCCGGGCTGTCAATAAGGGCTGCCCATACCGTACAGGTATCGGGTTCACCCTTAAGATGGGAGAATTCTTTAGAGGAATGACTGATGGGCACCGACTTATATTTCAAATAACCCCGGAGTTTGGTAGGACGCTCCTTGAACGGTCGGCCGAAACTGAGTACACCGTTGGTGCCTTCGGTACGCACATAAGAACCTACGAATATATTGCCGGCAGCGATTTTGCCAAGCGCCCCTATACCTACGAATTTGGTTTCCAAACGGGCGGCATAGCCTGTTCCCGACGATGTATCCTCCGTAGGGGTGGTATTGCTTTCGCCCAATGTTGTAGCTCCTTTGTTACCCGTATCCCAGTATGGTGTCCCACCTTCAGGCCATGGATTCCACACACGGTCAACCTTGCTCCATTCACTGAGCGACGAATTCGGCACCTGCATTATCGAACCTGTGGTAAATTCAACTTCCTGGCCATACTCTTCATCGGAATAAGCACGTGCCACATATGTGGTTTCGGGGTTAAGATTGATGATGCGTGCATTGAATGTGCTGCCTGTCAACGTAACCCACGACTGCGGCACACGAATCCATTCATCAGCACCTGCGAGCTTATATTCAACACCGTTGTCACGTCCTTCAATGGCAGCCCCGTAAACCCAGGCTACCTGTGTCCAGGCATCGACACCCGAGGTTGCCACCGTACTCTCAACGACTTCACCATGGATTGTCCACACCTCCTCACGCCCGAAAGCCTTAACCGTGACCTCATAAGGGCTTGTAAGGTCAATTACCTCCCCCACCAATGCCGGTGTAGTAATTGCGTTGACCGGGCCGAGTTTCATCGAAAGGACTTTTACTTTTTGTAACCCTGTATTTGCAGGAACAGTTACAACGACACGCTTTGCAGCCACATCCAATACCGTGCTGCCAATCTGGTTTTCAACCGTAAAATAGCGCTCTATATCCTGTATGCCACGAATCACCCAGTCATAATCCTGATAGAGACGCAACGTGACAATATAATATTTCGAAAGATTCAGAGGTGCGGAAAGATCACCCCCCACGAGTTCGGCGCCTTCCGACAGCGCATATTCTGTAATTTGTACGTTTTCAATATCGGTTGTTTCATCGAATGTCATTGTTATAAACCTGCTTACCGAATCTATTTCAGCAGGTTTAAGCAACCCGTCAGCATCGATTGCAGTAAAATTAGGCTGGATTCTCGGATATGGTATATCATTCTTGATACAGCCGGCAAATAACAACGGCAAAATAACCGCAAAGGCCAAAATCATGCCGGGGCAGATGCCTGGCATAAATGAATTGCGATGTCCTACAGCCGCTTTATCGTGTATGCGTATGTCCATGTTTAAAAAGCGAATTATATTGTACCGGCAATTATCAGATATACACGGCCATGCCAAAATTGATGTTGAATATGTTGAATCGGAAGTTCGCCCCCGATGAGAACCGTGTCCCCTCCTCTACACCATCGGTTGTCTGCCGCTCGTGATGCACATTTATGCCGAACACTCCAAACGACACATTGAAACTGACGTAATCCATTATGAAAACGCTTACCCCAGGCGAGAAATTCAATGACGCAGTCATGGTGTTGGTTCGTGTGTCGCGCGGAACACCCCCATACGACCGCAGGAATCGCGAAGAACCTGCACCGAAAGCCAGTTCCACCTCGTTGAACACACCGAAACGGCGGTCACGCCCTAAACCGACATAGTTACGATAAGCTATCGCCGACGAATATGTCTTGGAGTAGTAACTGACATCAGCCAGCTTGAAGTTCATATCGCTATCCAAATCAAACGAAAGGCCGGCCAGGTCGCAATACATCCTGGTGTAGTTGAAATTTATACCTATCGACTGGTTGTTACCGAAAAAATAAGAAATCGACGGCTCAAGCGAATAAGCCTTGACCTTAAGGTCGAGATTTTTCAATATCGAGAGAATCTGGAAATCCTCGGTGTTAAACTCCCCGTAAGACGCCTGTATGCCAAACGACCACTGCCCCTTTGGTATGAACAGGAAGTTGAACAATCCCCGGTCAAACCGCCCGTAGTTTTTTTGCGGAAGGATAATACTGACCGTATCCCCCCCGACTATCACTTGCTCTTCTAGCACGGGGTCATTTACCACGGCAGAATCAAGAGGGATTTTATCTCCTGAGGCAAACCGTTCAAGCGGATTGAGGTTGATTCCGTCTGACGGTATGTTGCGCCCGGTGGCATATATGGTGCCAAGCACCACACAGGCCGCAACGATTAAAGTCTTTATGGATTTCAACATGAATTGTCGTGATGGTTGGTTGATGTCTATATCCTCATTTCACGCCGGGCATCAGAGATAAAAGGCCACACCGAACGTGATTGAGAACAGATTGATTTTGAAATTGGCCGATTTGCTATCGCGTTTGGCCGTGTAAATCTGGTCGGTGGTCGAACGCGTGTCGGTATAGGAAAATCCGAGCACACCCACATTGACCTCTATCGCAGAGTAGTTGTTAAGGAACATGACCATGCCTGGAGCCAGACCTACATGCACATCCCATGAACGCTCATACGTGCCGGTGAGGTCTTTACCCCTGCCGTTACAGATTTTCGACTGGCCGCCCCCAATCTGCAACTGCGCTTCGTTGAAAAAGCCGAAACGGCGACTGCGTCCGATACTTATATAGTTGCGGAACACCGCCATAGCCGAATAATTGTGGGAAATGCTATAGAGGTTCTCAATCGAATAATCAGAATCCGAAGCAATCACCACCTTGGCATTGTCAAGCCGGGCACGTGTACGTGAATACGCGAATTTACCACCTGCAACCAGATTGTCCTTGAAACAATACATCAGCATAGGGCTTACCTTGAAGGTATAGGCATCCCCGTCGAGATTCTCTACAATCAGGAACTGGTAGTTACTTTGATTGGATTGTGAAAAACTTACGCTTACACCTGTAAGCCATTGCCCTTTCGGGATAAACGAAATCTGTTCCAGGCCGCGTTTGAATTCGACCTGGGCTTTCAGTAATCCGTTACACGAAAACATTAGGGCAAGGAATATAATTGCTTTCTTAATCATGTGGTGCTTAATCGGGGCCGTTTGGACTGCATCCTGCGGATTATGCGGGTCACAGACAATTATTTGCAAAAGGTCAGGCATATAAATCAACGAGTTTGCCACCCTATGCGGAAACGTATGCAAAATTTTTTGTAAAGTTACTCTATTTTCACAAATGGAGACATATGATGAATGTTAAACGCGTTTAACATTCATCATACCCTACCTCAAACAGCCGCTAATCATTCCAAACCACAAAACCAACAAACGCCATAGGCTTATCCACTCCCCATAATGTCGGCACACAGTTATTTATCAGATTTTTTGCTTAATTTTGCGCTAAATAACCCTTTTGAGGTGTTCTTACTATTGGATAATCGGATAACCAAAGCCATCTCGGCTTTTTAGTCAAAGGCGAGATTACTTCAACACCACTTCAGTTTCTATCCGCAGTCCAATCAGGGCACTTTATTTAATATTTTTATAGCACTGATGAAAAAATCTGTATCCATCCTCATCGCGGCAGCTATCTTTGCCTCAGCACCAGCCCTCAAAGCCGAACCCGATATTACCGACCTGCTGAAAGGCGCTGCAGGCGCATTGAAAGGTGGTTCGGGCGAAGGTAGCGGCTCAACCGCCCTCTCAGGTCTCAAAGGCATGGTGGAAGGTCTGATTTCGAAAAGCAATCTTTCGGAAGCCGACCTCGTCGGCTCATGGCAATATTCAGCTCCTGCTGTAGCATTCCAAAGCGACAACCTGCTTCAGAAAGCCGGCGGGGCGGCAGCAGCCGGGGTCATAACTGAAAAGCTCGCACCTTATTATTCCAAAGCCGGGATTGACAAACTGACAGCGGTATTTAATAACGACAAAACGTTCAAATTCCAGATTAACAAGGTAACGCTCTCCGGAACTTTTGAAAAAGACACCACATCTGAAACAGGCGACTTCATTTTCAATTTCAAGGCAGGCGGGAAAATCCCCGTAGGGAAATTCAAAGCCCATGTTGAAAAAGTCGGGTCGAAACTGACCATAACTTTCGACGCGTCAAAGCTCATAACGTTGGTAAATACCATTGCTTCCGTGAGCGGGCAGTCAACCTTGAAATCCGTGGCATCAATGCTAAATTCCTACGACGGCCTTAACTGCGGATTCGAACTTTCAAAAGCCAGATAACACAAGGCTCACAAATATAACACCACAGAAGTGGGGAAAAATCCTACATTGCAAAAGCTGAAACAGAGGTGGCACATTGCAAAGCACGCCTACCTCAGGTTCACGTGCCGGTTCACTTCGGCAATCCGGGCCATATCGAACGTTACCGGGGCGGCAGCATTCGTTGCGTCTGTAGTATGCATTGTGGGGTTGATTATCTACTTCGGATTTGAACACACCCCTGCTGAGAACCGCTTTCTCGTCAGGTTGCTGCGAGTTTCACAGATTGTGTTTCTCATAAACATAATCTACAATCTGGTATTCAATTTCCGGCAGACCATAAACCGCACCAGGATAATAAAATGGGTGGTCGACATAGGCGTGCTCGCCACCTTGTTGCCACTGGTCTACCCCCACCCGGAAAATCCATGGATTCCGTTTCTTGAGAAACTGCTCTATAGCAATGCATTCCTTTTCCCAGTACTGGCAGCCTACTCAGCCGTAGATGTGTCATATGGTGTGGTGAAAATGCTGGGCAAACGAACCAACCCGTCGCTCATCCTGTCGGTCAGTTTCCTGCTTTTCATAATCGTAGGGGCCTTCCTGCTGATGATGCCCAAATGCACGGTGCAAGGCATAAGCTTTGTGGATTCGCTTTTCGTGGCTACCTCGGCTGTTTGCATAACCGGGCTGACAACTGTCGACGTCTCACAGACATTCACCCCTACCGGCCTCATAGTGTTAGCCGTACTGATTCAGACCGGCGGCCTGGGAGTCATGACCTTCACAAGCTTTTTCGCATTATTTTTCAGCGGCGACACTTCAATCTACAGTCAATTGATGGTCAAGGATATGATTTATTCAAAAACCATCAACGCACTCCTTCCGACCCTCCTTTACATCCTGGGATTCACGTTAGTGATAGAGGCATTCGGTGCCGTAGCCATATTCCTGTGCGTCCACGGGACTCTCGGCATGACTACGGAGCAGGAAGCCGTATTTTCCGCATTCCATTCACTCTCGGCATTCTGCAACGCAGGCTTTTCCAACATCGAAGGAGGGCTATCGAACCCTCTGCTTCTGCATTCAGACCAGTCGGTCTATCTAGTTGCAAGTTCATTGATTCTCGCAGGCGGCATAGGGTTCCCAATCCTGGTGAATTTCAAGACGGCAATCGGACACCGTTGCAGCCGGTTATGGCAAAGGCTTACACGCACAGGCGGCCGCAAAAAGCAAGCCCACATCTACGACCTCAATACAAAGATAGTGCTTGTAACCACCGCATTCGTCACTATAGCAAGCACATTGCTGTTCCTGCTATTCGAATATGACAACGCACTGGCCGGTATGACGCTTCGCGACAAAATTATCCAGTCGGTGTTTAACTCGTTCGTTCCACGTTCATCGGGATTCTCATCCGTCAATCCTGCCGGATTCCTGAACATAACACTGATAATGTTTGTAGTGCTGATGTGGATAGGCGGGGCATCGCAATCCACAGCAGGCGGCATAAAGGTCAACACCCTGGCCGCCATGATTCTGAACCTCAAAGCCGTGGTACTTGGCCGAGACCGTGTCACAGCCTTCCGGCGCACCATCTCGGTTCCGTCGTTACGCAGGGCACATGCCGTAATCGGGCTGTCGGTTCTCGCCTATATTTTCTACGCCATGCTGATAATGTGGCTGGAACCGGATCTAGGCACCCGAGCCCTCCTGTATGAGGCAGCATCTGCCCTGTTCACAGTAGGTTCTTCCCTAGGCATAACACCGATGCTTGGAACATCGTCAAAAATACTTTTGTGTACGGCAATGTTCCTTGGGCGTGTGGGAATAATCTCACTGCTCATAGGCATAGTGGGAACGCATACCGACCCGCCCGCACGTTATCCGTCCGACAACATAATAATCAACTGACACAAATTAAAATATCCCCGACTATGCGCTACCTTGTGATAGGACTCGGCATTTACGGCACCAACCTTGCCAAAGACCTCACCGACATGGGGCATGAGGTTATCGGAGCCGATGTGAAGGCTTCAAACGTCGATTCGATAAAGGACTATATATCCACAGCCTACATTTTAGATGCCACCGACGAGACAGCCATAGGGGTACTCCCGCTTAAAAACGTCGACCTTGTAATAGTTGCCATCGGCGAAAATTTCGGGGCAAGCATCAAGACAGTGGCACTCCTGCGCAAGCTGGGGGTACGTAACATTTATGCACGCGCCATCGACGGGCTTCACCGCGCCATCCTGGAGGGAATGAAAGTAGATAACATCCTTAATCCCGAAAAACGTGCGGCAAACGACCTTGTGAACGAAATGGAACTCGGCACAGGTGTTGAGACCTTGCGCGTCGACAAGGATTACTACATCATGCGGTTTGCAGCACCGGCCTATTTCTTCACAATGAAGTATGCCGAAATGACTCCCGACGAGATATTCGGGCTGACGCTTGTAGCGGCATCACGTCCCACTCCGACAACAAACATAATCGGAATCGAGTCACAGGAACTCACACGCATCGACACTTCCGCGACATCATCCGAAAGAGTGACCCAAGGCGACGTAATCACATGCATCGGCACCGCAAAGAACTACCGCACCCTGTTCCGACACATATGAGACAAAACAGTCCCCGTCCCGCCACCTGAACGGTAATTGCCACCGAAGCAGGATTACGCAAGGAACAGCTTGTCGGTCAAAGCATTCAACGCCCTGACTTTGTCCTCTTTCTTTACAAGGAATGAAATGTTATAATTGGAACCGCCATAAGAAATCATACGCACCGGGATTTCCCGCAGGGCATCTATAGCCTTTGCTTCAAAACCTCGGTTGTGCCATTCCAAATCGCCTACCACGCAGATTATCACCATGTCGTAATCAACCGTAACCGTGCCTATTTCCTTAAGCTCGTCGATGATATGCTCCAATTTCAACGGATTGTCGATAGTCACAGAGATACCGACCTCCGATGTTGCAATCATGTCGATAGGACGGTTGTAATTATCGAAAATTTCAAACACGCGGTGAATGAAACCAGATGCAAGGAGCATCCGCGACGACCGTATTTTAACCGCGATTACACCGTCCTTGGCTGCCACAGCCTTAATTGACCGCGAATGCACCGTGTTGTAAATCAATGTCCCGCGAGCCTCCGGCTCCATGGTGTTGAGCACCCTTATCGGTATATTGTTAAGCTTTGCAGGCATCACGCATGACGGGTGAAGGATTTTAGCCCCGAAATAAGCCAGTTCGGCGGCCTCGTCGAAGTGCAGTTCGGCAACAGGCTCGGTTTTATCCACATAACGCGGGTCATTGTTATGCATCCCGTCGATATCGGTCCATATTTCGATTTCCTCAGCGTTTATGGCCGCCCCGATAAGCGACGCCGTAAGGTCGCTACCGCCACGTTGAAGGTTGTCGGTATCCCCCTTATGGTTGCGGCAGATGAACCCTTGGGTAACATACAGATCTGCTTCGGGATTAGCTTCGAGCATGGGGGTCAGCTTAAGCGTTATATAATCCACATCAGCCTCACCGTTATGGTCGGTGCGCATGAAATCCAATGCCGGAAGCCAAACGGAGTTGAAACCCTGTTCGTGAAGATAAAAATCCATAAGGGCCGTCGACATCAGCTCACCTTGAGCCAGTATTTCTTTTTCATGGATTTCAGAAAATTCATCGACATGGGTAAACGAACGTATATAAGCGAAAATAGCTGCTATACGCTCAACAGCAGCCTGCCTCAGGTCATTATCCTCAAGAAGCTCGGAAACCACCGCATCGTAACGCTTCTCCAAACTGTTTATGGTAACTTTGGCACCGTTGATATTGCGTTTATACAGGTAATCGGCAATCTCCACAAGGGCATTCGTTGTGCCTGACATTGCCGAAAGCACTATTATATTGGCGCCACGCCCGGTTATGAGGCGGGCCACTTCCTTTATGCGTGAGGCACTACCTACGGATGTGCCACCGAATTTCAAAACTTTCATTTTGTAAGTTTACGGATTTTTATGGAAAATTTTCGGGGAATACACCCCCGGACAACAGTGGTCTGACGGAATAAGTCAGACAGCATAACCGGCACAATCGGCGAGCTGCTTGTTATCGCAACGAATCACCCTTGCCGGATACTGTTCTACCAATTGAAGGTTATGGGTGGCCATTATAACGGCAGTGCCCATTTCGGCGATTTCACGAAGATGCTTCACGATATGGTCGCCGGTTGCAGGGTCAAGGTTACCTGTAGGCTCGTCGGCCAATATCAGTTTGGGCTTGTTGAGCAGTGCCCGTGCTATCACGATACGCTGCTGTTCGCCGCCGGAAAGTTCATGAGGCATTTTATATGATTTCGTACCCATCCCCACCTGCCTGAGTACCTCATCGATGCGCTCATCCTTGGCCGCACGGTCGCGCCACCCGGTGGCATCAAGCACAAATCTTAGGTTATCATAGACGTTACGGTCGGTCAGAAGCTGGAAATCCTGGAAAACAATCCCTATCTCCCTTCGCAACATGGGGATATCCTTACGCCTGATTCCCACCAGGTCATAATCCATAACACGGGCATCGCCGGTCATAACAGGGATTTCGGCATACATCGACTTAAGCAAACTCGATTTGCCGCTACCCACCTTCCCTATAAGGTAGACAAACTCCCCTTCCTTAAGGACCAGGTCGACATGCTTCAGCACAACCAGCTCTTTACGAAGGATTTCCACATCTTTATATTCGACTACGTTCATACTGCTTTTTCGCCACTTAAGAAATATCGATGCAAAATTAGTACAATCCGCCCCATTGATAACCGAATAATCTTCAGTTAACACTTTTTAACCCACATAATTACTGCCAGAGGCCATCTCGCACAATCGCCATAACCGCATACCTAAAAATGGATAAAAAATGGGATAAAGGATTGTTTTATGTGATTTTTCCACTAATTTTGCACCTTGAAAAATAACGTCAATATTTAACAACAACATAAAAACGTTTCATTTTATGCAAGTTACGCTCGAAAAGACCGGCGACCTCGAAGGCCGTGTAAAGGTCGAAGTAACCCAGAACGACTATCTCGACAAGGTAAACAAAGAACTTAAGGAAATAGGCCGCACCCGCGTAATCCCCGGGTTCCGCAAAGGTCATGTAAGCATCGACCAGCTCCGCCGCCGTTTCGGGAAAGAAGTCAAGAGCCACGTTCTCAACGAAGAGGTTTACCGCTCCGTAATCGAATATATCCGTGAAAACAAACTCGAGGTTCTCGGCGAGCCGCTACCCGTCGAAGTAAAGGAAATCAACCTTGACGACACTGACTACACCTTTGAATACGAAGTCGGTCTCGCACCGGCTATCGAAGCCAATATCGACAAGGAAATCACCGTGCCCTTCTACACCATCGAGGTTTCCGACGAAATGGTAAAGGAGCAGGACACAGCGCTCTGCGAGCGTTTCGGCGCACAAGTTCCCGGAGAGGAAGTAGATGCCAAAGCCCTTGTGAAAGGTGCAATCATGCAGCTTAACGCCGACGGCACAGTGAACACCGAAGAAAACGCCATACAGGTTGTCGACGGCATCGTAGCCCCCATGTATTTCACCGACAAAGACCAGGCTGCCCTGTTCCTCGGCAAGAAAGTGGGCGACAAAGTGGTTTTCAACCCCTTCAGGACATGCAACGGCAACGCCGCCGAACTCGCTTCGATGCTTCACATCGAAAAAGACCGCACAGCCGAAGTAACCGGCGATTTCGAAATGGCCATCTCCGAAATCATCGTACTCAAACCGGCTGAACACGGCGAGGAATTCTATAAGGAAGTATTCCCCGGCAACACCGTTACAACGGAGGAGGAATATTTTGCAGAACTCCGCAAAATGATTGCCTCACAGCTCCTCCCCAACAGCGACCACCTTTTCAACCGCGACGTTCAGAAAGAACTGATGACCCGTTTCGGCAACTTCGACCTGCCTGCGGAATTCCTGAAAAAATGGCTTGTGGCACGCAACGAAGGGCTGACCGCCGAAAACGTCAATGAGGAATACGACAAGATGGCCCCCTCTATCCGATGGGAGCTTCTCCGTGGCAAAATCGCCGAAAACCTCGATATCAAGGTCACAGACGACGACATGCTGCAATTCGCCAAAGCCCTTGCTTTCCAGCAATTCGCACAGTACGGCATGACCAATATGGACGACGAGACCATCACCAACTACGCCCGCCGCATCCTCGAAGACAAGAACTATCTGGGACGCATGCGTGAAGACGTTGGCAACCGCAAGCTCTTCAACGCAATCAAAGCCCTGGTCAACCTCGATGCCAAAGCCGTAAGCCTCGATGAATTCAAGGCTCTCGCACAGGCAGAGTAACACCTGATTCAATGCCCCGGCAAAACCAGCAGGGCAAACAACATACGGAACCGCCATGGAATATTTCCTTCAAGGCGGTTCCGTTTATATTCAAAGCTTTACATATCCATACCCGAATACCGGCCCTAAAATGGCAGACGAAATAGCGTCACAGCATATTCCGCCCATAATTTTTATCAGATTTTTGGAGAATGTTATGGAAAAAATGTATTATCTTTGAATTATAAAAACACCGGAAATAAATTTTCTACATTCATGAGTCATAACAACAACGATTTTCGCAATTATGCGGTGAAGCATCTCGGCATGAACGGACTGGCATTGGACCAATTCACTTCAGCCACAAACCACGCCATCCGCTCAAGCTATATCTCCCCCACCATCATCGAGGAACGACAACTCAATGTGGCCCAGATGGATGTGTTCTCACGACTTATGATGGACCGCATCATATTCCTGGGAACCGACGTCAACGACTACACCGCCAACGTAATCCAGGCACAGCTGCTCTATCTCGACTCTGCCGACCCAGGCAAGGATGTGTCGATTTACATCAACTCACCCGGCGGCTCGGTTTATGCAGGTCTCGGAATCTATGACACGATGCAATATATTTCAAGCGACGTGGCAACCATATGCACCGGCATGGCTGCTTCGATGGCCGCAGTGCTCCTCGTTGCAGGAACCAAAGGCAAACGATTTGCCCTTAACCATTCGCGTGTGATGATTCACCAGCCTATGGGCGGGGCACAGGGACAGGCTTCCGACATCGAGATTACAGCCCGCGAAATCCAAAAGCTCAAAAAGGAACTCTACCACATCATCGCCGACCATTCCGGCCAGCCCTTTGAAAAAGTGGAACGCGATTCCGACCGTGACTACTGGATGAATTCTATCGAAGCCAAAGAATACGGCATGATTGACGAAGTCCTCGTCAAAGCACGCCATTGATATCCCCCTGCAGAAACCAAACCCAACAACCGGCATGGCGGCAATTATACTAACCCCGCCAATGCCTTGCAGTTACGCAAAAACACTTAAATGGCAAAGAAAAAAACTGACAGTTGCGCGTTTTGCGGGCGTCCAGGCTCACAGTCGGAAGTGCTGATTCCGTCGGGCATCACACCCGATGTGTTCCTATGCGCGGAATGTGCCGACTCGATTCATGAAATCCTCGAAGATTTCCGAGGCGAAGGGGCAAAAGGGAAAAAGAAGGATAAAAGCTCAGACGTCCCCACCCTGGAAAAAGTGCCAAAGCCCAAAGAAATCTGCGAATATCTCGACCAATACGTCATCGGGCAGGACAGCGCCAAACGCTACCTGTCTGTAGCGGTCTATAACCACTACAAACGACTGGCACAACCTGCCGACGACGATGTCGACATCGAGAAAAGCAACATCGTGCTGGTAGGTCCCACTGGCACCGGCAAGACACTGCTTGCAAAAACCATAGCCCGCATGCTCGAAGTGCCCTTCACCATAGTCGACGCCACAGTGCTCACGCAGGCAGGATATGTGGGGGAGGATATCGAAAGCCTCCTCACCCGACTGCTGCAAGTGGCCGACTACGATGTGGCAAAAGCCGAACGCGGCATCGTTTTCATCGACGAAATCGACAAAATAGCACGCAAAGGCGACAACCCGTCAATTACACGCGACGTAAGCGGCGAAGGTGTGCAACAGGGATTATTGAAACTTCTGGAAGGGTCTGTAGTGAACGTGCCGCCACAAGGCGGGCGCAAACATCCCGAACAACGCATGATTCCCGTCGACACCAAGAACATCCTATTTATCTGCGGGGGTGCTTTTGACGGAATCGAACGCAAAATAGCCCAAAGGCTCAACACCCACGTGGTAGGCTACTCGACCGATGCTGCCAGAAAGCGAATCGACCGCGACAACTACCTGAGTTACGTGGCACCCCAGGATCTCAAATCATTCGGCCTGATTCCCGAAATAATCGGCCGACTGCCTATCCTGACCCACCTCGACCCGCTTGACCGCGATGCCCTGCGACGGGTGCTCACCGAGCCTAAAAATGCAATAACACGGCAATATGAAAAGCTGTTTGCAATGGACGGTGTCAAACTTACGTTCGAACCGGAGGCGCTCGACGCTATAGTCGACAAGGCCATCGAATACAAGCTCGGCGCACGCGGATTGCGTGCAATAGTGGAAACAGTGATGATCGACTCCATGTTCGAGCTTCCGTCATCATCGCACAAGACATTCGATGTCACAGCCGACTATGTTCTCGACAAGCTGCGCCAGTCGCACTACGAGCTAAACAAGGACACCGGATCCAAAGCCTGATTCCAAGGCACATTACAATTTCAAAAAATCCAGGCTAACGAGCTTAGACCAGGAGTTTACAACGCTAACCTCTCTGACCCCATGACAACGAAAGAAGAACTGACGCACGCACTCAAACGCCATTTCGGCTTTGACAAATTCAAAGGCAACCAGGAGCAGATAATGCTGTCGCTCCTTGAAGGCCGCGACGTGTTTGTACTCATGCCCACAGGCGGAGGCAAATCCCTGTGCTACCAGCTGCCATCGTTGTTAATGCCGGGCACTGCCATAGTCATCTCCCCGCTGATTGCCCTGATGAAAAACCAGGTCGACGCGATGCGTAACTTCAGCACTGACGACGGCATTGCCCATTTCCTAAACTCCTCGCTAAACAAAAGTGCAATCGACCAGGTGAAATCCGACATACTCGCCGGAAAAACCAAACTACTTTATGTCGCACCGGAGTCGCTGACCAAAGAAGATAATATTGAATTCCTAAAGACAGTTCCCATATCGTTCTATGCCGTAGACGAGGCACACTGCATTTCAGAGTGGGGACACGACTTCCGACCTGAATACCGCCGGATTCGCCCCATTATCAACGAAATCTCACAACGCCCCGTCATAGCCCTGACGGCGACGGCAACCCCGAAAGTCCAGCACGACATACAGAAAAATCTCGGAATGAACGACGCCATTGTCTACAAATCGTCGTTCAACCGCGAAAACCTCTATTACGAAATACGTCCTAAAACCGAAAACACCGACCGCGATATTATCAGGTTCATAAAGAACCGCGACGGGAAATCGGGCATAATCTACTGCTTAAGCCGCAAGAAAGTGGAAGAGCTTGCCGAATTGTTGAAAATCAACAACATCAAAGCACTGCCCTACCATGCGGGGATGGACGCAGCCACACGCTCTGAAAACCAGGACGCATTCCTGTTGGAGCATATCGACGTGATTGTAGCCACAATAGCATTCGGAATGGGCATAGACAAACCCGACGTGCGCTATGTCATACACTACGACATGCCGAAATCGCTTGAAGGATACTATCAGGAAACAGGGCGTGCCGGACGTGACGGAGGAGAAGGCCAGTGCCTGACATTCTATTCGGCAAAAGACCTCAAGAAGATGGAAAAGTTCATGCAGGGCAAACCCCTCACCGAACAGGAAATCGGCAAACAGCTCCTGGCTGAAACGGCTTGCTACGCCGAATCAGCCTTGTGCCGCCGGAAAACACTTCTTCACTATTTCGGGGAAGAATTCGAACCTGACAACTGCGGGAACTGCGATAACTGTTTAAACCCAAAGAAAAAAGTGGACGCTAAAGACGATTTATCCGCAGTGCTGGAAATTATCACTGCCCTAAAGGAAAAATTCAAAGCCGAACACATAATAGACGTGGCAACAGGGCGCGAGACAAACGACATCCGCAGCTACCACCACGACGAACTGGAAGTATTCGGGTGCCTGCCGAAGGCCGACCGCCGTTACCTCAACACCGTAATCCGGCAAGCCACCATAGCCGGGTACATCGAACGGGAGGTGGAGAACTTCGGACTTGTGCGCATCACGGCCAAAGGGAAAAACTTCCTCAAACGACCCACTGCATTCAAAATCGTTGAAGACACCGATTTCAACGAAGAAGAGGAAGAAGCCATCGTGAAAAGCGGGGCAACCTGCGCCGTCGACCCGGAGCTATACTCCATCCTGAAGGATTTACGCAAAAAAACAGCCAAACATCACAACCTACCCCCCTACGTCATTTTCCAGGACCCGTCGCTCGAGGCTATGGCCACCACATACCCGGTGACGATGGAAGAGCTCCAGAACATAACCGGCGTAGGTGCAGGAAAGGCCAAACGCTATGGCGAGGAATTCCTGAAAGTAATCAAGACCCACGTCGAGGAAAACGAAATCGAACGCCCCGAAGACCTCCGGGTACGCTCCATGGCCAACAAAAGCCGAATCAAGATTTCCATCATCCAGGCAATCGACCGGAAAATAGACCTCGACGAGCTTGCCAATTCCAAATGCATGGAGTTTGGCGAACTTCTTGACGAAATCGAGGCTATCGTATATTCAGGCACAAAAATCAACATCAGCTATTTCATCAACGAAGTTATCGACGACGACCACCAGGAGGATATATTCGAATATTTCAAAGAAGCGGATTCCGACTCGCTCGAAGAAGCCATCCAGGAACTCGGTTCGGAATACAGCGAGGATGAAATCCGCCTGATGCGTATCAAGTTCCTTTCCGAACTCGGCAACTGATTCCGAAAAAAATTCGTACCTTTGCGGAAAATTTCAAGGGTAAGGCTTTTTCTCGATTCAAAGCCTCCGGGGGAGGATGACTCCTCCCTGCAACGCATTTTCCACAACTACAATGATAGCTGTAAACAATTTAGGGATACAATTCGGTAAAAGAGTTCTGTTTCAGGATGTAAACCTGAAATTCACCCCCGGCAACTGCTACGGGATTATCGGTGCCAACGGTGCCGGGAAGTCAACGCTTATGCGCATACTTTCCGACCAGTTAAGCCCAACCCACGGCACTGTCTCGATGGGGCCGGGCGAACGTATGAGCGTGCTCGAACAGGATCACTTCAAGTTCGATGACTGCACAGTGCTAAACACGGTGTTACAGGGGCACACGGTGCTTTGGGACATCATACAGGAGAAGGATGCCCTCTATGCCAAGCCTGACTTCAACGATGCCGACGGCATCCGGGCTTCCGAGCTCGAAGAGAAATTCGCCGAGCTTGAAGGATGGAACGCCGAAGCCGATGCTGCCGCCCTTCTCAGCGGCCTGGGAATAAAAGAAGCACGCCACCACATGCTGATGCGCGACCTTTCCGGTAACGAAAAGGTTCGTGTGCTCCTTGCCAAGGCTCTTTTCGGCAATCCCGACAACCTGCTTCTCGACGAGCCGACCAACGACCTCGACCTCGAAACCGTGGCCTGGCTGGAGGATTATCTCTCGAAATTCGAGAACACGGTGCTAGTCGTATCCCACGACCGTCACTTTCTTGACTCGGTGTGCACACACACCCTCGACATCGACTATAACAAGGTATCACTATTTGCCGGCAACTACAGCTTTTGGTATGAATCATCCCAGTTGGCACTCCGCCAGCAACAGCAGCAGAACAAGAAAGCCGAGGAAAAGCGTAAGGAACTACTTGAGTTCATCCAACGTTTCAGCGCCAATGTGGCCAAATCAAAACAGACCACATCTCGCAAAAAGATGCTTGAAAAGCTCAATATCGAGGAAATACAGCCCTCGTCACGCCGCTATCCGGGCATAATCTTCACCCCGGAACGCGAACCGGGCAACAAGATTCTCGAAGTGCACGGACTAACGGCTTCGGTCGACGGCGAAACGCTTTTCAAAGATGTCAACTTCCAGATTGAAAAAGGCGACAAGGTCGTGTTCCTGAGCCACGACCCGCGTGCCATGACCGCCCTGTTCGAAATCATCAACGGCAAACGCAAAGCCGATGCAGGAACCTACGACTGGGGGCAGACCATCACCACGGCCTACCTGCCACTCGACAACTCGGAGTTTTTCAACACCGATATGAACCTTGTCGACTGGTTATGCCAGTATTCCGACGATTCAAGCGAAATCTATCTGAAAGGGTTCCTCGGGAAGATGCTCTTCTCAGGCGAGGAAGTTCTTAAAAAGGCATCGGTGCTTTCAGGTGGTGAGAAAATGCGATGCATGATTGCCCGTATGATGCTCCGCAACGCCAACACCATGGTGCTCGACTCCCCTACCAACCACCTCGACCTTGAATCCATACAGGCGTTCAACAACACCCTGCAAAGCTTCAAGGGCAACATCCTGCTGTCGTCGCATGACCACGAATTCATACAGACCGTGTGCAACCGCATCATCGAGCTGACCCCCAACGGCATCATCGACAAGATGATGGACTATGACGATTACATAACCGACGAAAAGGTTGCCGCCACACGCGAGCGCCTTTACGCCCAGGCATAAACCCGCAGCGGCACCATGGCAGTAACCATGGTGCCGCTGCATCACTTTTCAACTATGGTCAAGCATATCGTAACATTCAAGCTTACAGGCACCCCGCAGGAACGCCTCCAGGTTGCCACCCGGTTCAAAGACGCATTGATGGAGCTTCCGGGACAAATTGACGTGCTGCAATCAATGGAAGTCGGCATCAACGAAAACCCGGCAGAGGACTGGGATGTGGTGCTGACAGCAATCGTGCCGGAAATGGCCGATGTAGCCACCTATGCCAACCATCCGGCCCACGTAGCGGCAGCCTCGCTTTTGGCCGGGCATAAAGAAGCACGTGCATGCGTTGACTACCGATTCTAAAAAAACTTACAACCAATCATCATCTCTTCCCCACCCCTCTAAATGGTTCAATTCTTCAAAAAAGGAAGTTCAACCGTATTCGCAGTTGAAACTGACCATCGTCTCGACCAAAGCGAAATCGAGAAACTCGTGTGGGCGTTTTCCGACGCCAAACCCCTGAGCGCCACATCGGTGAAAGGCCGTTTCATCGGCCCCCGGCGGGAAATGATTACCCCCTGGAGCACAAACGCAGTGGAAATAACCCAGAACATGGGCCTGAAAGGAATTTCACGCATCGAGGTATTCGAACGTGTCCCGGAAGGTTCCGAGCCGGTTTATGACCGCATGCTTTCACGCCTTTACGACGGGCTTAACAGCCGCGTGTTCCATATCGACCGCAAGCCTGAGCCGATAGTAAAAATAGCCGACATCCACGAATATAACAAATCAGAAGGATTGGCCCTCAGCCCGGAAGAAGAGGAATATCTCGACGGGCTGGCAAAGAAACTCGGACGCCCCCTCACCGATTCCGAAGTGTTCGGTTTCTCGCAGGTGAACTCCGAACATTGCCGTCACAAGATTTTCAACGGCACATTCATTATCGACGGAGAAGAAAAACCGTTGTCGCTGTTCAAACTTATCAAGAAAACCTCACAGGAAAACCCCAACGGCCTGGTATCGGCATACAAGGACAATGTGGCATTCGTAGAGGGGCCGACAGTCGACCAGTTCTATCCCGTAAACCCCGACCGTCCAGACTATTTCCATGTGAAAGATGTCGACACAGTCATATCTCTCAAGGCTGAGACTCATAACTTCCCCACAACGGTAGAACCCTTCAACGGCGCGGCCACAGGAACCGGAGGCGAAATCCGCGACCGCCTCGGTGGCGGCAAAGCCTCACTCCCTATCGCCGGTACGGCGGTCTACATGACCTCATACCCACGTCTGAGCGAGGCACACAAATGGGAACTTATGATGAACCCGCGTGTATGGCTCTACCAGACACCAGCAGAAATCCTCATCAAAGCGTCAAACGGTGCATCTGACTTCGGCAACAAGTTCGGGCAACCACTTATCTGTGGTTCGTTGCTTACATTCGAACACGACGAAAACGGACGCATGTATGCCTACGACAAAGTTATCATGCTTGCCGGCGGTGTAGGTTTTGCGGCAAAGAAAGATGCTATCAAAGGCACACCTGTACCCGGCGAAAAAGTCGTGGTCATGGGTGGCGACAACTACCGCATCGGCATGGGTGGCGGAGCCGTTTCGTCGGTGGAGACCGGCCAATATGCCAATGCTATCGAACTTAACGCCGTGCAGCGTGCCAATCCCGAAATGCAAAAGCGTGTGGCCAACGTGATTCGTGCCCTTGCCGAAAGCGACAACAACCCGGTGGTGTCAATCCATGACCATGGTGCCGGAGGCCACCTGAACGCCCTTTCCGAACTCGTTGAAGAAACCGGCGGACATATCGACCTCGATGCGCTCCCCGTAGGCGACCCAACCCTTTCAGCCAAGGAAATAGTCGGTAACGAAAGCCAGGAACGCATGGGTATGGTTGTCGAAGCCAAAGATATACCCTACATCGAACGCGTGGCGCAGCGCGAACGCGCACCGATGTATGTTGTAGGCGGAACCACTGACGATAAGCGATTCGTATTCTCCGACGCCAAAGGGCGCAAACCCATCGACCTTGAAATGGCCGATATGTTCGGAAACTCACCCAAAACCGTGATGACCGACAGCACGGTCGAAACAACATACAAGGCACCCGAATATAACGCCGACAACCTTGCCGACTATGTGCGCGGCGTGCTTTCACTCGAAGCCGTTGCCTGCAAGGACTGGCTGACCAACAAGGTTGACCGCTCCGTGACAGGGCGCATCGCCCGTCAGCAATGCCAGGGTGAAATCCAGCTCCCCCTCAGCGACTGCGGTGTTGTAGCCCTCGATTATACAGGCCGCAACGGCATCGCAACCTCTATAGGCCATGCCCCACAGGTGGCTCTCGCCGATTCGGCCAAAGGTTCGGTAATGGCTGTTGCCGAAGCCCTTACCAATATCGTAGGCGCCCCGCTGAAAGACGGGCTGAAAAGCATCTCGCTCAGTGCCAACTGGATGTGGCCTTGCAAGAACCCGGGCGAGGATGCAGCGCTCTATAAAGCGGTTGAGGCATGCAGCGATTTCGCCTGCGCCCTCGGCATCAATATCCCCACCGGCAAGGACTCCTTGTCGATGACTCAGAAGTATGGCGATGACAAAGTGTATGCCCCAGGCACTGTGATTATATCGGCTGCCGGCGAAACCACCGACGTACGCCGCACGGTTACCCCGGTGCTACAACCCCGCAAGAACTCGGAACTCTACTATATCGACTTCTCAGCCGACGCCCTGCGTCTTGGCGGTTCGGCATTCGCCCAATCGCTCAACACGATAGGCTCTGATGCCCCGACTGTCAAGGATGCCGGTTATTTCAAACAGGCATTTGCCGCCGTGCAGAGCCTTGTGAAGAACAACCGCGTACTGGCAATGCACGACGTTTCGGCCGGAGGTCTGGTAACCACCCTGCTTGAAATGGTGTTCGCCAACATGAACGGCGGCCTCAGCATAACCACCGAAGGGTTTGTAGCCGATGGTGAAACCGACCTTGTGAAAATTCTATTCGCGGAAAATCCCGCCGTTGTAATCCAGGTTGACGATGCCAAACGCCCCGTTGTGGAAAAGACCCTTTCCGACGCAGGTGTGAAATTCCATATCCTGGGCCGTCCTTCCGACGAACGTGTGCTGCTCCTTGAACATGAAGGCACCGAACGCCTGATGGGTATCGACCATCTGCGCGACGCATGGTTCGAACCATCCTATCTGCTCGACAGCATCCAAAGCGGAGCGGAATGCGCCGCCATGCGCTTCGAAAACTATCGCAAGCAGCCTATACGCTACGCCATCCCTGCCGCATTCAACGGCACACTGGCATCACGCGGCATCGCCTACCGCCATGCAGTGGGCGAAGGAGCACCCCGTGCGGCAATTATCCGCGAAAAGGGCGTGAACGGTGACCGTGAAATGGCCTACTCCCTCTACCTCGCCGGTTTCGATGTCAAGGACGTCCACATGACCGACCTGATGAGCGGACGCGAGACATTGGAAGATGTCAATATGATAGTGTTCTGCGGCGGTTTCTCCAACAGCGACGTGCTCGGTTCTGCAAAAGGATGGGCAAGCGGTTTCCGTTGGAACGATACGGCAAAGGAAACACTCCGCAAATTCTACCGCCGCACCGACACCCTCAGCCTCGGCATATGCAACGGGTGCCAGCTCATGGTGGAACTCGGGCTGCTGAATGAAGGTGGAATCGACGCGGAAGTGCCTGCTGCGAAACGCGTGCGCATGGAACATAACATCTCACACAAGTTCGAATCGCAGTTCCTCGGCCTCACCATTCCAGCCAACAACAGCGTGATGCTCGGCTCCATGGCCGGAATGAAACTCGGCATCTGGGTGGCTCACGGCGAAGGACGCTTCATGCTTCCCGGCAGCCTCAAGGACTATAATGTCGCGGCTAAATACAACTATGCCGCCTATCCCGCCAACCCCAACGGGTCGCGCGGCGCGGTGGCAGCCCTTGCTTCGGCCGACGGCCGCCACCTTGCAATGATGCCTCACCTAGAGCGTGCCATCTTCCCCTGGCAGTGCGGTTTCTATCCCGCAAACCGCCGCAAGGACGAGGTAACTCCCTGGATCGACGCCTTCATCAACGCCCGCCGTTGGATCGAGGCCAGGAAATAACCCGGCTCCATATACTTGATACATCTAACAAAGTGACAGATATGAAGCAATTCCGTATCTGTCACTTCGTTTATATTATGTATAACCGTCATATCTCAGTCTCCACCTATCCAAAGGAACCCTGACAATTACAAGAATCCAGAATGAAACGAATCGACAAAGCAACCGAACGGAAACTATACTGGCTGTTCATCCCGATGGGGATGGTGGTGGTGTGGATAATTACTTATCTATGGTTCGATATCAACCTGCTTGAACGATGTTTCGGGGTTCACATAGATGTCCTTAAATGGTACAACCCTGCGCTCATAGGTGCTGTCATGATAGTTTTTGCAGGCTATTCCATAGCCGCTATAAGGCAGAAATGCTGGGGAGAACTGGCGATGGGCTTAGTAATATTTATTGTCCTGCTGCTGAATATGAGCAATATCTTCGTTGACATGTTACACCCGTAAAAATAGGCTGAAAGTGCGTCTCACAGTTGCGTGGGACAAGGCAAAATCGTAATTTTGCATGCTGTTATGAAATGTGGTTTTGACAACGAGAAATATCTCAAAATTCAGTCCGAACATATCAAAGAGCGCATAGCGCAGTTCGGCAACAAACTTTATCTAGAGCTGGGAGGAAAACTTTTCGACGACTATCACGCAAGCCGCGTCCTCCCCGGTTTCCAACCCGACAGCAAATTGCGCATGCTCAGCCAGTTGAGCGACCATGCTGAAATCGTAATCGTAATCAGCGCCCTCGACATCGAAAAAAACAAGGTGCGCAACGATTTGGGAATAACTTACGATATGGACGTGCTGCGCCTGCGCACCGAATTCCAAAACCGTGGTTTCCTTGTCGGCTCGGTTGTAATCACCCATTATAACGGGCAGAGCAGTGCCGACGCATTCCGTCAACGGCTTGAACGCCTGGGCATCACCACTTACTGCCACTACACCATCGAAGGATACCCCACAAACGTGGCACTCATCGACTCCGAAGAAGGGTTTGGCCGCAATGATTATGTGGTGACAACGCGCCCGCTGGTAATAGTCACCGCCCCGGGCCCGGGCAGCGGCAAAATGGCAGTTTGCCTCAGCCAGCTTTACAATGAACATAAACGCGGCATCGAGGCCGGTTATGCCAAATTCGAGACCTTCCCGGTTTGGAGCCTGCCGCTGAAACACCCTGTAAACATCGCTTACGAGGCTGCCACAGCCGACCTCAACGATGTGAACATGATTGACCCGTTCCATCTGGAAGCCTATGGCAAAACAGCCATCAACTATAACCGTGATATCGAGATTTTTCCCGTGCTCAATGCCCTTTTCGAAGGCATCTACGGCGAGAATCCCTATAAATCGCCGACCGATATGGGGGTGAACATGGTAGGCTTCTGCATCAATGATGACGAAGCATGCCGCGAGGCATCGAAAAACGAAATCATACGCCGCTACTTTACAGCGCTCAACCAGATGGCAGAAGGCGGATGCAACGAGTGCGAAGTAAATAAAATCAGCCTGCTGATGAACCAGGCCAAGATTTCCCCATCCTACAGAAAGCCGGTCATAGCCGCAAGGGAACGTGCGGCACAATGCGGCAAATACAGCTCCGCAATCGAACTTGCCGACGGCACTATTATCACAGCCGAATCAGGCGAACTCATGGGGCCTAGCGCGGCTTTGATTCTCAATGCCACAAAGCATCTTGCCGGAATCGACCACAATATAAAACTGATTCCGCAACACATGATCGAACCCATACAGCACACCAAGACAAACTATCTGCGCAGCCGCAACCCGCGCCTGCACACCGACGAAGTGCTGGTAGCCCTTTCGGTACTCAGCCCGCATGACGAAAATTGCCGCCGGGCACTTGAAAAACTTCCTGAACTGAACGGTTGCCAGGTGCATTCCACCGTAATGCTGGGTGAGGTCGACCGCAAAATTTTCAAAAAACTCGGCGTCGGGCTGACCTGCGACCCTGCAAAAAAGCACTGACCGGTCATTTCGATAACAATATCACATATACTGATGGCGCTGTCTCAAAAAACGACACAGCGCCATCATCGTATATCGACCTGTTATAACCGCATCCGCAATGCCATGGAAGCCCCACTAACCCTATTTAACCTAAAAATATTTGGCTACCAGCATGATTTTGAGTAACTTTGCAGCTGCCTTGATACGGGCGCAGCACTTTAGGTGCAAAATCATAACCGGCAACAGCCGTTTGCAAGAAAACATAAACCAAAACTTAATAACGACATTATGAGTTTAAACATCGTAGTTCTTGCCAAGCAGGTGCCCGACACCCGCAACGTAGGAAAAGATGCTATGAAGGAGGACGGCACCATCAACCGTGCGGCGCTGCCTGCCATCTTCAACCCCGAGGATCTCAACGCCCTTGAACAGGCTCTCCGCCTCAAGGACGCCAACCCTGGAACCAAAGTCACCATCCTCACCATGGGTCTTCCCCGTGCAGCCGAGGTTATTCGCGAAGCCATTTTCCGTGGCGCCGATACCGGTATAGTACTCACCGACCGCGCTCTCGGCGGTGCCGACACCCTTGCCACCTCCTATTCACTGGCACAAGCCATCAAGAAGATGGGCAATATCGACATGATGCTCTGCGGCCGCCAGGCTATCGACGGCGACACCGCACAGGTAGGCCCCCAGGTTGCCGAGAAACTCGGTCTCCCGCAGGTTACCTATGCCGAGGAAATCCTTGACCTCTCAAACGGCTATGTAACAGTCAAGCGCCGTTTGGAATCAGGCGTAGAAACGGTGAAAGCCCCCCTCCCCTGCGTGGTTACAGTAAACGGTTCGGCTGCCGAATGCCGCCCGCGCAACGCAAAACGCGTAATGCAGTTCAAGTATGCCGTTTCTCCTTCTGAAAAAGAAAAACTTTCCGACGAACTCAAAGCCTTGGTCGACAAACGCCCCGGCCTGAACCTGCAGGAATGGAGCGCGGCCTTCGTCGAAGCCGATCCCGAACAAATCGGTATGCCCGGCTCACCCACAAAGGTAAAGGCTATTGAGAACGTGGTGTTTACCGCAAAGGAAAGCCTCTGCTTCACCGATGACGACACCCAGATTGAAAACCTCGTGAAAGACCTCATCGCCAACCACACCATAGGTTGATGAAACGGTCGGTTACACATTCCAAACACTGAAGCATTATGTCAGATCAGAATAACTTAATCGTATATTGCGAATTCGAGGACGGCAAAGTGGCCGACGTGAGCCTTGAGCTCCTCACCAAAGGCCGTCAGCTTGCATCGGAACTCGGGGTTAAGCTTGAAGCGGTGGTAGTAGGCGACAACCTCGAAGGTGTAGAAAACCAACTCTTCCCCTACGGGGCCGACGTTGTTTACAAGGTGGAAGACAAGCGTCTCTATCCCTACACATCCAACCCCCATGCTGCCGTATTGATTAATCTTTTCAAGGAAATCAAACCGCAAATCTGCCTTATGGGTGCCACATGCATCGGCCGCGACCTCGGTCCCCGCGTGTCATCATGCCTCCATTCAGGTCTTACAGCCGACTGCACATCGCTCGTTATCGGCGACCACAAAGACCCCAAAACAGGCAAAGAATATCAGAACCTCCTTTACCAGATTCGTCCTGCATTCGGCGGGAACATCGTAGCCACGATTGTCAACCCCGACTGCCGTCCGCAGATGGCCACCGTGCGCGAAGGAGTGATGAAAAAAGAAATCTTCAACCCCGAACACAAGGGGGAAGTAATCAACCTTGACGCGAAAAAATATGTGGCCGACAGTGATTTCGTTGTTGAAATCATCGACCGCCACATCGAAAAGTCGAAAATCAATATCAAGAACTCCCCCATCATCGT
>LUJQ01000007.1 GCA_001689485.1 Bacteroidales bacterium M6
ACTTGCTGCTGCAAAGTTAGAGTTTACTCCGCTTATTCTTGATTTACAGGAATCTCGCAAATTCTTTTCGCAGTCAAGAGTAAAGCAACGGTAGATGCCTTATGGTGTGATACTCTATCAGTTTATACATCGAGAGATGTATACGATTGATTATCATACAGCGTGAGGCTTCGGCGTTGCTCTTTCTACTGCGATAGGCAATGCGAGAGCCTCTGTAAATAGATTGAGCAACAGTACAGACTCTCACGCTTTTTGTTTTATATAAAACGCCGACGAGGAGAGGACCGAGGCCTGAAACGTATATATGAAAAGGTTATCATTCCTGTTTTTCATGTTACTTGCCTGTGCCATTTTCGCTTGTTAAGCAATGGCTGCGAAAAAAGTTGCGGTTTATGCGGAAGGTGAAATTTCAAAAGCCACCAAGTCGGTTGTTTGTTCTTCCGTTCTCGCACGCCTTTCCGGAAATAAAGACTACAAGGTGTTTGAAAGGAACTCCGCTTTTATAAACGCTCTTGACAAAGAGCAGGATTATCAGACTTCAGGGGATGTCCCTGAAAAAGAAATCCGTGCCGTGGCACAACGGATGGGTGTTGACTATGTGATTGTTGTTAACACTGTTGTATCGGGCGACGATCAGTGCCACATGTCTGCTCGTATGATTGACTTGGTATCCGGGGAGATAATCAAAACTGTAAATCTCAAACGTGAATACACTGGCACCGATGTTATTTCCTCAATGGCAAATAATCTCGCCTATCGTTTATTAAATAATTCATCTAAGTAATCTCCTTCTATGAAACGTATCGTCCGAATTCTTCTAATTCTGCTAAGTGGCATTATATTTAATATGCCGCTATATGCGCAAGGACATGCCAAAAAGAAAGTTGCTGTATACATGACAGGTACCACATCAGATGCTGCTTATAAAAAGGTGATCGGTGCTAAGTTGGTTAACGCAATAACCGAAAGTGGAGAATATGCTGCTGTTGAACGAACGGCAGACTTTTTAGCAGCGTTAGCGGCAGAAAGTGATTATCAAACGTCGGGAGAGGTTCGTGATAGCCAAATCGCTCGTTTGGGGCAAAAATTTGGTGTTCGATATGTTGTTGTAGCAGATGCAAGTGAGATTTTTGACGAGTACTTTATTGCCGCGAGATTAATAAATGTAGAAACAGGTCTTGTCGAGCGGGCCTTTGATGTTAATGGTGCGGCCGACTCAATGGAACAGCTTGTATCTTTATCAAAGAATGTTGCAGCCGGTCTTCTTGGAAAACGACTTTCGAATTCAACCGGCAATTCAACCCCCATTCATTTATCACTATGTGTTATGGATAAAAATGGGGTGTATAAATATATTAGCACCGAACAATGGCGCAATATGTCGGAGGAACAAAAGCTTGACTTAACAAAACTTGGCGTTTGTATTTCAGAAAATGGAGAACCTTTTTTGGTGAATTGTCGCGAAATGGATAGAGACTCCTGGCAATATACTGACATGCCAAAAATATGGCAATTGGAATTGATTTATAAATATAAAATACCTCTAAATAATGCTATGAGGATTTTTGGAGGAGATATAATTAATGATGGGTGGTATTGGTCATGTGAAAGTTACAATTCCGAACGCGCTTTAGATTTAAATATGGGTGGGGATGGAAATTACATAATGGCTAATAAATCCGATCAAGACCATAGGCGTAAAGTATCAGCCCTTCCGAATTAGTTATTAACGCCTTTTACCCAAAAATGACATATGCAAGAGAACTGTAACGATTGGACTTACGTTCAACTCCTTATATTGGAAGAAATATCATAAAAAGAAAAATTGAACGGACTAAAATTGGCACAAGCTGAAAAGTCGGTGCATGTAATCGCGTAGCGATTCGGAATGTAATTTGTGAAATTCGTGCAATATGTGAAATTTGTGTACCCGGGAGCGCAACCGCGCTCTTTTTACCACGAATTACACAAATTTCGCGGATTTCACAAATTATTTTGAATCAATTATGTAGGAACTAACCAAGAGTTTTTAAATAAAAGAGCCGTGCGTATACATTAAAAAGGGGGCTTTTGCTTGGTTTTCCGGCTTTTTTAACTAAATTTGCAGTTTGATAGCATTACGTTTTCAACCCGGACTTACCAGTTTCTACATAATGACAGCCAAAAAACAGTCGATATTGAGCAAGATTATGAAGTTCGCAGTGCCGCTTATAGTCACTGTGGGGCTTTGTTACGTTTTATTCAAGGGGCTGGATTTCAATGAGATGATGGCGATAATAAGCGAGCAGTGCGATTTCCGATGGATTGCGCTGGCGCTGGCGCTTAGCATATCGTCGCACGTATGGCGCGCGTTCCGCTGGCGCATACAGCTGCGCGCGCTCGGGGTCGACGCTCCGCGCTTCGCCCTGGTGCTGAGTATTTTCGGCACATATGCCGTAAATCTTGTGTTTCCGCGCCTTGGCGAGGTGTGGCGCACGGGGTATATAGCCACTCGGCAGAAGGCTCCGTTTGCCACGGTGTTCGGGTCGATGGTGGCCGACCGTCTTGCCGACACGGTGACGGTGGCTCTGCTCACGCTGCTCACTTTCTGCCTGGCATCGGGTTCGCTCCTGGCTTATCTGCGACAGAACGAGGCCACATATCAGGCCCTGATGGGGCTTGTGACGTCGCCGTGGCTGTGGGCCGCGATAGTGGCTACGGTTGCCGGCTTCTGGTGGCTGCTTACGCGCCGCCGGGGCGAGTCGAGCATTATCACCAAGATTCAGAATTTCGCCAAAGGCCTGTGGGACGGCTTCGCCGTGATTGCCCGTATGCCCGGCAAAGGCCGCTGGCTTGGCTACACGGCTATGCTGTGGGGCACTTATTTCCTGCAACTGTATGTGGCGTTTTTCGCCTTCCCGTTCACGGCCTCGGTGGTCGAGGCTTACGGCGTGACGGCCGTGCTCGTCACCTTCGTGCTGTCGTCGATCTCGATGGGCGTGCCCTCGAACGGCGGCATCGGCCCGTGGCAATGGGCGGTGATATTCGCCTTGGGCATCTACGGCGTGGACCGCACTGCCGCCGGAGCCTTCGCCAACCTTGTGCTTGGCACGCAGACCGCGCTTCTCGTGGCCCTGGGCCTGTTTACATTCATATGTATCTTTATAGAAAACAAGAAAAACAAAATATAGAAAATGAATAAAGTCCTTATCATCGGCGCCGGTGGAGTGGGCACGGTAGTGGCCCACAAATGCGCCATGCACCCCGAAGTGTTCAATGAGATTGTTATAGCCTCGCGCACCAAGTCGAAATGCGACGCCGTGGCCAAGGCCATAGGCTCCGACCGCGTGACAACCGACCGCGTCGATGCCGACTCTGTTGACGAGCTCGTGGAGCTGTTCAACCGCCACCGTCCCGACATCGTGATAAACGTCGCCCTCCCCTACCAGGACCTCACCATCATGGAGGCATGCCTGCAATGCGGCGTAAACTATCTCGACACCGCCAACTACGAGCCCAAGGACGAGGCCCACTTCGAATATTCATGGCAATGGGCCTACCGCGAACGTTTCGAGAAAGCGGGCCTCACCGCCATACTCGGCTGCGGATTCGACCCGGGCGTGTCGGGCGTGTTCACGGCATATGCCGCCAAGCACTATTTCTCGGAAATGCAGACTCTCGACATTGTAGACTGCAACGCCGGCGACCACGGCAAGGCGTTCGCCACCAACTTCAACCCTGAAATCAACATCCGCGAAATCACCCAGAA
>LUJQ01000018.1:0-2708 GCA_001689485.1 Bacteroidales bacterium M6
CACCTCCACATGGACGAGCAGACACCGCACCTTCATGTCACGGTCGTGCCGATAGTCACCGCCGAGAGAAAGAAGAAGGCGAGTGAGGCGAAAGCCAAGAAACGCTACCGCACCAAATCCAAGAACGGCCCCCGGCTTAGTGCCAACGACATCATGACCCGCGATAACCTTATCAGGTTTCAGGACACCTATGCCGAGGCGATGGAACGCTTCGGGCTGGAACGTGGCATCCGTGGCTCCGAAGCCCGGCACGTTGACCAGCACGAATACTATCGCCAGTGCCAAATCAAAAAGAAGGATCTGGAGCAGGATGTCGCAGCTCTTTCCACTGAGAAAGAACAGCTCGGCACCGAGACCCAGTCTTTGGAAAAGCGCAAGACGGAACTTGAACGAGGCAACCGCTGGATTGAGAAGACAATCACCGAGACCAAGGCAGCCAATGAACAGATGACGCGAGAAAATGCCCAACTTGCGAAAGACAGGAAATTGTTGGTTGAGTACAATTCAACACTCAAAGAGACTGTCGTCGGAATGATTGAGGAATACAAAGGTCTTGAAACATCGAAAGAAAAACTCTCAAAGGAAGTATCGGCACTTGAAGCGTCTAAAATGTCAGTCGCTTATGATTCCGACTATGCCGAATACAAGGCAGACATTGAGAAATATTTTCCTGATGTCCCCGACCTACTTATCTGGGCGAGATACTGCAAACATATCGGTTTCCCCGACAGCTTTACGCAAAGAATAATCGCTCAACAACCTGTTCCTTTCAAGGGCGTGTTATATTCACCGGAACATAGTCAAAAATTCTCGACCGAGCATTCCGAGGCAAAACTTGAAAGAGATCCGAAAGAGAAACATCGCTTTATTTTGAAGATAGACGGCGTAAGCGTGTTTCAATGGTTCCGCAACAAGGCGCAAGAACTACTCGCCAAACTTGGCATCAAACCCAAAGAGCCGAAACGAGGACCATCGTTAGGTCGCTAAAAGAACCGCCACCGAGAGAAAATACAACTCTCGGTGGCGATTTAGTATATCAATGAACCGGAATCATTTCACTTGGTTAGGAGCACTCCAAAACCATTCATCATCTGTCGTTATAATATGGGCATTGTCATAATTGCTGTTTATCGGGACGACAGCAGCAACTTTACCGACAGGATGGGATGTTTCGCCCTCCGGCTCTGCCTGATTCAATGTATTGGCCGACATAATATAAAGGTTCTTTGCCATATATTCATCAAGATAATATTCTTTATCCTGCTTTGAGAGATTATTCCAGTTGGCATCCTCATTAAGAACCAAGGGCAAATCATGTTGCAATCGGTAGCGCACTTCGCCCGGATGAAGCAACAATCCGTTCTCATCAGTGACGTATGCTGCAAAAGTCGGGTCTACCCAGATCCATTTGCCAAGAGTTTTGCTCCATGCCACGCAAATTACATGGCAATCATTATCTGTATCCCACTTCTTTGATTCGCATGTGATATATCGTGCGGGTATTCCTTCGGCAAGCAGAGCTTCCGTCAAGCAGATGGCTAACGCACGGCAGTTGTAACCGCAACTGTCACGCTTTGAGCAATCGTATGTGTTTCTCAAATTTCGCGCTCCCAGTGCCAAACCATTGCTACCGTCATGCGGTATATTGTTATGAACCCAATAAAGCAAATTCTTTATACGGCTTATATCATCGCCATTACCGGCAATGCTGTCGAGATTGAACCGTTCACGAGACAGGCTCAACAGAGAGTCGGAAGGTTGTGAATAGACAAACTCAGGTTTCGGAACAGTATCGCGCCGATAGGCAGGTGATTCTTTCAGAATCTCAAGGTCGGTTTTAACGTCGTCACCTAAATTCCATGCATGTTCCATTGCTCCTTTCAAAACAACGAATTTTCCACTGTTTAACTGCTCCAAAACCGGGAGAAGTATCTTCGCATTCTGGTATTGCCATGCCCGCATCCATCCGGAATTTGTTGCAGTAAGCACCTCAGCCTGCCATTCTGCAATTCTCTCCAAATCTGATATGAGCCGGGGATTATTGCGAAGCTGTTCTATTGTAGCAGTGGGGGTAAGACTGTCATTGTATACGGATAAAAAAGCACCGCGATTGGTATAATTAGCTAATCGAGGACATAATTGCTCCGGGAATAGACCCAAGCCAAAATTAACAACCGCCCCCTCAAAAATTACGCTGTCAAGTTGAGGGCAATTATGAGCGAAGCCGGGGCCTCCGGTACTGGAAACAGGACCGTGAAACACAATCTTACGGAGACTGGGACAATTGGACACCAACGAGCAATCAAAATGGCCGATAAATCCGTTAAATTCAATTTCCTCTATTGTATTGTTGTTACGAAACAATCCCCCCGGCATATAGTCAATATTGCCGAACGATACCTTTTTCAGATTAGTGAATCCATAATCCTCGAAGCGACCGATCATTCCAATATTCGGGATATGAATCGACTCTGCATTACGTGGATACACAAGGCTGTCAGGAAACAGCTCATACCCGTCACGTATAGGGGATTTGAAATATTCGGGTGATTTGATTACTACATTCTGGGCATTAGATAAAACGCTTGCCGAAAATAGTATTAAAGTAAAGAAAATGAATTGTCGTATCATTGTGATTCTTCGCCCGTGACTCATAAGCTATTATTAAATAAAAAGAATACGTGAGCCAACTATGCCACGTCTTAACT
>LUJQ01000018.1:2808-3337 GCA_001689485.1 Bacteroidales bacterium M6
CATAACGCTTCTTATTTTCCAAAATGTCGTGGACAGTCCGAAGAGTATCCGATGACAAAGTTAGCGAAAATATCTGATATGGGAAGCTTACATCGCGGATTTTTAGTAACTTTGCGTTGAAAATCGCAATGGAAAAGACAACAAAGTCAAAATATTACCTCTTTATTGATGAGTGCGGAGACCATAACCTCGCAAAGTACGACCCCGGATTTCCGGTATTTACTTTGTGCGGTATACTTGTATCCCGACAGAATCTTAATGCGCTGAATAAGGCTTTTGAGAATTTGAAAGAAGATATATTCGGCACAAAAGATGTTGTTATCCATTCCGTTGATATTCGTAAATGGCGTGGCCCATTTTCAATTCTTGCCGATGAGAGTGTAAGGGTGCGATTTTTTGAAGGCATTGAAAGCATACTCAGTCAGCATGAGGCATATGTAATTGTAAGTTGTACTATTCTGAAAGAGCAACTCAATAAGTTCTGCGTGCGTGGTGAGGAAGATGATGTTTATGGTCTGTCATTATCCTA
>LUJQ01000018.1:3398-23827 GCA_001689485.1 Bacteroidales bacterium M6
CAATGGCTTACGCAATCGTGGAACAAAATGGGTTGAAGCAGACCGACTGCGGTCAAGAGTCAGAGACTTCGGTTTTAAGAATAAGAAGGACAACATCATAGGATTGCAGATAGCTGACCTGATAGCATATCCCGTTACTATACATCTGCTCCATCCGGAAAGGAACAACCCCTCTTACGAAGCTGTAAAGCACAATATTTTCCAAGACAATGGAGTGCTGTTGGGGCAGAAAGTAATACCGCATTAAAAAATAAAAAAGAGCGGTCTTTCGACTGCTCTTTCCGACCGGGCGAAACCGATCCCTAAAATCGTTGCTCGCGCAAGCGAAGTATTTCTTTCAAGGGGAAACTACCCTTTGTGTTTGCAAAGATAGTAAATATTTTGCTCATCACAAAATTCCAACACTATATTCTGTCAAAAAGTTTATTACACAGTTGCTGTTGAGCCATCATCCTCCTCATCTTTCTCATCAAGGAGGATATTTAGCTGTTTATCAACCCGATATTTAGGCTGATTGAAAGCAGCGCATAGCAGAGTGAACAAGTCTCGAATCTCAAGCATTGAGTAATGTTCTACCGCACTACTGCCAACCTCATGTAGCCCTGTGGCATACATATTGACCTGAGCCTTGTTGGATATGTCAATATGTGTCTTTCGACATAATTTGCTACTGCCGACAGTGTGTAGAGGTACGCGGTGCATCGTACCAGTCGCTTCGTCATACTGATTAACCAACCGGTCAATCTTGCAGTGTTCAAGCAGTTTCTTTATCTTAGCGTTATACCCACTCTTGCCGGACGCATATTTGAGAACTCCAAATTTGAAGCCGGAACGTTTGACTATTTCCAACGCAAACAGCATCAATGGTGTTTTCTTTTCTCGTCGGTCATTCTGTGTCTTCATAGTTTTCTTGGGGAGATATTGAACATAAGGAATGCCATCGTCGGTAATTGCGATATTCGACATTGACAACTTCAGATAATCTCCGATGCGACAACCGAGAGCGCACTGAAGAAGAAAGGCATCTTTGGTTTCCTTCAGACTATCGGGAACATCTGCCGTCATTATCTGCTGAACCTCATCATACCGAAGAAAGAAAGGGTCATCATACTGTTCTCTCAGTGCTTCGTTCCGTCTTTTCTTGGTGAGACGTCGAAACGGAGATGTCAAAATCTCGTCATTCTCTTCCAGCTCATTGAAAAAAGCCTGTAATGCGCGAAGTTTTGCGGAGGCGGTGTTTATACTCGCCTGCTTAGTCGGCACTGATGTTTTTGGCAAGTTGCCATATACAGCCTTATATTTATCTACATATTTGTATTCATTGATAACGAACTCACGGAATGCCAATATATCCTCCGGGGTAAACTGCTCCGCAGTATATTTGGCTTTCTTGAAAATAATAAGGAAACGCGAAAGTTTATCCCAGACGATACGATATATTTTTGCCCGTCCTTCGCTGACAGTTCCATATGTTTTCAGTCCGTCAATATACCTATTGAATCGGTCGAGTAGTGTCTCCACTTCTTCAACCTTGACAATATTGTATTTCTCCGGGTTGAGTATCTTGTCAATCCTTTCTTCAAAATCATTGGCGTCAAATACTCGCCCTTCATCTTTCAATAGATTGTATGCCTCCCGCATAGCCTCAATTTCCCGAGTAAGTGCGATACGCAGTTTCTCGTTATAGATACTGACACGAGGCTTCAATGAGCCGTCCATCTCAAACTTCTTCAAGTCGGTGAGGTCGGCGTCAATCTGACTCTTGTGAAATAGCTGCACCTCACGCCCTTCGGTAAGGCGGAAGCGGAGCTTGATTTTACCGCTCGTCTTTGTCGTGCGGAGGTAGAGAGTTATTCTTTCCATAGTTGGTTGTGCATTTCAAAATACCGTTGTGCAAGTATAACGTTTTTGCACAACCAAAAGTGCGTTGAAATAAATCTCTATGAATTTATTAACATTCAAATTCGTTGTAATCAACTGAATAACAGCGGTGATTTTATTCATAGTCATTCGCCGTCAATCACAATTCCGAATCCTGTTAAGATTAAGATTTTTAATCCCGTCCTTCTTCGCAAGGATAATGAATTCCTTGATTTTGGCGATTGAACCGGCTTTATTGACAGATGCCATTTTCACACCGGTAGCCTCACTCATCTTGACACAGATGGACTTAACATTTCGCTCACCGAATATCTCAGACAATACCAAATATAACCGGGCAAAATTGGTGTCATCAATCTGCACAGCCAACAACCCGTCATCGCTTAGAAGCCGGTAGATTATATGAAGGCGGGCAAACATCAGGTTCAGCCACAATGAATTTTCTATATTGTCGTCATATTCTTCTACCGCAGCGCCGATATTATAAGGAGGGTCTATGTAGACACACTTAACCTGCCCGAAAAAGTCTTGTTCCAGCGCACGAAGTGCCAGGAGGTTATCGCCATGGATAAGCATATTGCCGGGCCATGGTTTCCCGTTTGGCATAGTCCCGGTTTGGACTTCACCGAAACCATATTCCGGAATCTCAAGCAGCAACCGTGGTTCAATGGACTGGGAGTCATCGTGCTTCCCTATCCACGTCAGTTCCAATTTATTTATTTTATTCTGTGTCATTTAGAATTCAGTTTGCCAATACTTCTTAGAACCATGCAGATATCCGACCTGCCTTTACCCCTCCTCAGCCCATCTGGCCTGCTGACGGATTACCCGCCAATGCTACAAGCCTCGGGGCATCTGCCAGATGCTTTGCAGCGCATTCGGTTATCATTTCCGGGGAAAGCGATTGCAACACCTCAAGCTGATGTGCATAATATGTAGGAGGCAACCCGTACATATCTAGAATCTGATGATAGTCCATTATCGAAAACGGGGAATCAAGCATTGTGGTCAAACCGCTTATTGCAGTACTCCTTACAATTTCCAGCTCATCGTCAGTCATCGGCTCGGAGGCCAGCCGGTTGATTTCCTTTTCCGTTTCATCTATCACAGCCTGCGCGAAACTATTGTCGGCCTGGCATGAAATACCGGCAAAAGCACCTTCGGGCATACTGGCTAACGAAGCCGAAATCCCATAGGTATATCCTTTATCCTCACGGATATTCGCCATAAGGCGGCTTCCGAAATATCCCCCTAGGGCAAACACCGTGTATCTCAACAGCTCATAATCGGGATGATGACGATTTACTGTCGGCAGTGCGATTTTAATGGCAGTCTGCATGGAATTTTCGTCAAGCGTCACATCCCGTTCCCCTGTAGCTTTAACCGGGGCGGTAATCACCTTCCGCACAACCGGGGCGGTTGCCATTCCGAACCCAATCCTGCCTATTACCGCCTCTACCTGCGCCAAAAGCCTGTCATCAAGCGCCCCGGCCAAATACACCGTAGGCATAGTGCCTAGGACAAGCCGCCGGTGCACATCATCCAACCGTTCTTTTTCAACACCACGCAAAGATTCAGGAGTCTGGGCCAATGCCAACGGGTTACCCCGCCCGAAACACTGTATATTACTGAGTTCCGCACACTTCTGCTCCACCTTGCTGCGACGCAACGCACATGCAGAAGCTTCTTTTTCCCTTATTTTCAAAAAAGTATCGGCGGGGAATGTAGGGGCGGTAATGAGGTCGCCAATCACAGGCAGCACTTCACCTACACTTTTATTAAGCGAATGCAACGTTACGGATGTTACGTGCCTGCCTGTCTCCACCTTGATCCATGCGCCGTTAAATTCGAATAATTCGGCAATATCGGCCCCACTACGAGTCCCCGCCCCTTCACAAAGCATCAGACGCAGCAAACGCAAAGCGTCCGGGCAATCGGCATCGGCAGTTCCAACAGGCCACGACACCGTAAGCCGGTTAACCGGCTGGCGTCCGTGGTCGAGAGTTACAAGCTCCACCCCGTTGACAAGGCGCATGCGCCCTACCGGTGGAAGTTCCATCCCGCCAAGCCGGCGGATTTCAGGAGCATGCAAACGATTAGGTTCCGTCATAACACAGTCATGAAATTAGTTTTATTGCAGCTGCAAGATCATCCGGCGTATCAATCCCTATAGTAGGGCATTCAGACACACCGACCTTTATACGATACCCGTTCTGCAACCACCGCAACTGTTCCAGCGACTCGGCAAGTTCGAGCGATGACTGGGGCAGCCGGGTAATCTCCTGTAACACCCCGGCACGATATGCATACATCCCTATATGGGTGTAAAAACGGTGCTGCGCCGGCCATTGCTCCCGTTCGCATCCCCTTATGAACGGTATAACCGAACGGCTGAACAGCAAGGCATTCATATCGTCATCAAACACAACCTTAGGCGTATTAGGATTCTCAAGAGCCTGATAACCGGCACCGGCATCAAACGGGCGCACCAAAGTGGCAATGTCGGTATCAGCACTGTCAAAACATGCCTTTATCTGCCTTATCTGCAAAGGGTCGATAAAAGGCTCGTCACCCTGCACGTTTATTACCACATCGAAACCGTTACCCACCTTTTCATAAGCCTCACGACAGCGGTCGGTACCGCTACGGTGCATTTCAGAAGTCATAACCACGTTGCCACCAAACCCCTTCACAACATTGGCAATACGTGTATCATCAGTTGCCACCCACACATCGTCAAGCTCGACCGACACGCGACGGTAAACCCGTTCGATCATAGTCATATCGCCCAGCATTGCAAGCGGCTTTCCCGGAAAGCGCGTAGAGGCATAACGCGCGGGGATTATCCCTATAAATTTCATAAATATCTATATAATTTATAATGAATTACCCCCCATAGCGGGCTTTTTCAAGGGCATCAATCATGGCAGATGTAGCTTCGACAGGATTGTCGGAATCAGCAATTGCAGCCGAAACAGCAACCCCGGCACACCCGGCCTCGAGAATGCCCGGCAACTCATCCAATCCGAATTCTCCAAGAGCCACAATATGGAAACCAGGATCCGGGGCATCTTGTATAAAACGTGCATAATTATCGGCAACCGAACCAGCACCCACCGGCACAGGCACGGCCACATAATCCACATCAAGCCCTTTCAGGGCAATAACATCTTCGACCGATGCGGCATACACACCTATCACGGCATGCGCCCCCAGGCGCTCACGTGCCTCCATTACCGTAGTGCGCGAATGGTCGCGTAAGAACACCCCGTGAACCTTAAGTTCTTCCACAAGATTCACATCATCCTCTATGATGAGGAACGCCTCGTTTTCCTGGCACAATGGTATTATCTCATTTGCCACCTCACGCAATGACAAACCGCTGTCACCAATCGATGCTGCCGACAGCTGAATCCACCGGCATCCCCCTTCGATAGCCATCTGCGCCTCTTCGGCCATAGAAAACCGTTGTGTAGTCTTCGTTATAAATTGCAACATATCTTATTTATCCTGATTAGCAAATCAGCCGGTAATATTCCCATTCCGACCGATTTATCGTGTACAATAGAGAAGTCATACCGACTTCACTTACAAAGATAACAATTTAATCATCCAAATTAGGTATTTATGCCGGAAATAAGTTAAAATTCTCGGTCGGCAAGCTGAATGGATAGACTGGAGGAGGAAACAAGAGTCAAGAGATAAAGGTGAGACGGGATGTCACTTAGACAGGATGTTATTGAGACGGGATGCTATTGAGACGGGATGCTATCCCGTCTCTACGGGGAATAGCAGGTTGACAGGCGATTTGACATGTTTAACGTTTTTCACACTTATATTATCAATTTCACTTAATTTTAAGGTCGCAGGATTAAATATGATTAAGATGCCTTCAGGCATTTGCTGCGATTTAAACTTTTGCATTAAATTCGCATCGAATATTCAGACATCGATTTTAACGCACCACCGTTAAAATTCACATTAGCTTTAACAATCACAACATTATCTTACGAATATGAAAATTTACGGCAAAATCACATTATTAGCCATCGGGGTAGCCGCCGTCAGCTCCGCACTTACAGCACTGGCGGTAAACTCCATCCAAAACAATTCAACCGGCAACGGGCTGGCGTCTGTTTCCGAAAATCCCATACAACGCCGGGGGGCGCTTTACACCGCCTCACACACCGTTACACCACCCACCGACTTCACTTCGGCAGCCGAAAGCACCGTCAACGGGGTTGTCAGCATCAAAAGCTATGCCACACCACGCGGCCGTGGGAGCTATGGAAACAACGGAGGCGGCTACTATATCGACCCGTTTGAATTCTTCTTCGGCTCACCTCAAGGCGGAGGCAGGCGCCAGCAGCAACAGCCGCGCGAGGAGCAACCGCGAGGTCTCGGGTCGGGAGTGATTCTCAGCTCCGACGGATACATTGTCACCAACAATCACGTTATCGACGGAGCAGAACGCCTTGAGGTCACACTCAACGACAACAGCATCTACAACGCGAAAGTAATAGGCACCGACCCCGCCACCGATGTGGCACTGCTCAAAATCGAAGCCACCGGCCTGCCTGTGATACCCGTGGGCGACAGCGACGCCCTCCGCGTAGGCGAATGGGTGCTGGCCGTTGGCAATCCATTCGGCTTTACCTCAACCGTTACCACCGGCATTGTCAGCGCCAAAGCCCGCAGTGTGGGGGCGGCAGCCCGTGGCCGCGCAATGGGCATTGAGAGCTACATACAGACCGATGCCGCCGTCAACCCCGGCAACTCGGGTGGCGCCCTCGTGAACATCAATGGCGAACTCGTCGGCATCAACACGGCAATCTATTCCGAAACAGGCAACTATATCGGTTATTCCTTTGCCATCCCTACTTCGATTGTAACCAAAATCGTTACCGACATCAAGCAATACGGCTCGGTGCAGCGGGCTGTGCTAGGGGTGCTGTTCACCGAACTGACCCCGCAAATTGCCAAAGAGAAGGGAATAACCGCCACCAACGACGGTATCTATGTCGAGGAAGTCAACGACCGCAGCGCCGCCCTTGAAGCCGGCATAGAGAAGGGCGACGTGATTGTGAGCATCAACGGCGCCCCGACCCACAACACCGCCCAATTGCAAGGTGAAATCAGCAAATACCGCCCAGGCGACAAAATCACCCTCGGCTACATACGCGACAACAAAACCCGCTCGGCATCTGTGACACTGCGCAACAGCCAGGGTGGCACCCAGGTGACAAAATCATCCGATTTCACAGCCCTAGGTTGTGCCTTCAAGGAACTTTCCGCAGAGCAACTCCGCGAATTCCGCCTTTCGGGAGGGGTGCAGGTCAAGGCCCTTACCAACGGCAAATTCAAGGAAGCAGGCATACGCGAAGGATTCATCATCCTCGACATCAACAACATGCGCGTCCGCTCCCAGGAAGATGTGGAAAATGTCTACAAAGCTATCATGGACTCCTCCGAATCCGACAAAGTGATGTTCATAACAGGCATCTATCCAACAGGACGCAAAGTCTACTACGCCGTAGACCTCGCCGAAAAATAAACAATGAACCACAACAAACAAGCTCCCCAAAGTCCTTATGAGACTTTGGGGAGCTTGTTTGTTGGCGAACCTGCATCTTTATGCCGATATTACAACGGCTATATAAGGGCAGTCCAGATATTATTCGCTATGACGCCATTCCTGCTTAAGGCTTGGCTATACCTTCTTTGGTAGCCCTTTCCTCCATGCGCTTGATACGGGCGTCAATGTCGGGATGGGTTGAAAACAGCTGGTTGATTTTGCTGTCCTTCTTCGCACCGGCCTCTTCCTGCAAGGCTTTCAGTTTCTGGAAAGAAAGAGCCATCGACCAGGGATTCTTACCACCCTTTTTCAGGAATTCATAACCATAATCATCTGCGGCACGCTCCTGTTTCTGCGAATAGTTAGCGTTTACAAGCGCCTCTCCGAGGCTTCCGAGCTGGGAATCGGTAAGTGCGGCAGCCTTACCGCCGGTCGACGAAATCCCGTCCTTCAAGGCCGATGTGAGAAGGGCCGTGCGGAATGCTTTCTTCGAATCCTTGTGAGCCACATGGCCTACCTCATGCCCGATTACACCAAGCAGCTCTTCGTCGCTCATAATATCCATCAGGGAGGAGAACACACGCACACTGCCGTCGGCACATGCAAAGGCATTCACATCAATAACATCATAAACCTTGAAATTCAAAGGTATCCCCTCCACGCTTGTCAACCCCTCCGTGAGCTTGTTCAAACGGATTGTGTAAGGATTGTCAGCCGGGGTTACAGGATTATGCTTATCCATCCAGTCGATATATTCCTTCACATATTCGGCCATCTGTTCATCAGTAAGGGTCACGGCCTTTACCGTATTTGCGGCAGCCCCTACCGCCTTTTTCAAATTGAACTGCGCCATGGCAGGCATGGCAACGCACATCATTGCAACGGCCGCAACGGCCTTGACAAAAATCTTTTTCATTTTGAATATTAATATATTACAACAGTGATTATGAAAATTCGCCTTATTCGTGCGGCAAATTTACATGTATTTATCCGCTAATGCAAATTTTTATCGCCACACAACGTCATTGCGTTTAAGCGCAAATTGCGTAATTTTGCAAGTGAAGCCATAATGACTTCAATATTTAGAATCATGAGCCATCTTGACTTTTCAATAGCATTGTAAAAATAGATACACCTATGAAACCCGGATCGACTATGGCTTCTATCTTCGGAGTCGTATTATTGTGTGTGGCGCTGTTTTTGTTGGGAGGAGGATTATCGTTACTCGGCAACACCATGGTTGAATGGTGGGTGCCCGCAATAGTGGCCGCAATACCGGCCATCGCCACCGCTATACCATTGATTCCGCGATGGTCGCACCTGTTCGGCTTCAGCAAACCTATCCATACCCTCCCTTTCCATCTGTTACTGGTCGGCTCGGTAACGTTCTTCCTGTTCCTAGGGCTGAACCGATGGTGTGCCGATAAGTCGACAGCACATGTGGAGCATACCACGGTGATTGAAAAATACCGCAAAGAGCATACACGCTATAGGCGTGTATCGCGCAACCGCCATGTTCCCGACGGCAAATATCACACATGGCATCTCAAACTGCAATTCCCCGATGGCAGGATAAAGGACACCGAAGTGACGTTTTCAACCTACCGGGGCATCCGCAAAGGCTCCGTCCGCGACCTCACCATTGAACGTGGGCTTTTCGGTATGCCGGTAATCGAATAAAGGCGGATTTAACCAATCTTATACCTGACGGGCGGGTATATCCGAAGGTTTTTATGTAACTTTGTATGCGTAAAGGAACTGTATAACCAAAGCAGCATGTTGAGGCCGTCAAGGCTTCGTTCACTGAAACCACATAGCAATTTCTGAACACATAGCAATCTCTGAATTTTTAGTCCGTGAAAAAAGCAGTGCTGAAACTCTTGATGGTGATGGCGTTTTTTGTGGCATTCTTCGTGCTGCAAAAAGTTGTTTTCATGCTGTACTATAACAGTCTCATGCATGATGCCACGCTGGCCGACCACTTTTCGGTGATTTGGCACGGGCTGCCGATGGACTTTTCCGTAGCCGGTTATCTGACCGTTATCCCCGCCTTGATGATTTTGGCCGGGATATGGGTGAGACACAGATGGCTTGACACGGCATTGAAAGCTTATTTCGCAGTTACAGCGATTCTGCTTGCCTCCATAGCCCTGCTTGACCTTGAGCTTTACGGTTATTGGGGATTCCGCCTCGACATGACCCCGTTGTTCTATTTCTCCACTTCCCCGTCGGCAGCGTTTGCAAGCGCCACGGCGCATCAGATTTTCATCGGTGTCATTGCTGTGGCAGCCATTGCCTATGGCATCTATACTGCGTTTTCACGAACCGTGTGCCGAATCCATCCCGTCACATACCGGCGCGTAACGGCAACCGTAGTCCTGACCCTGCTCACAGCCTCGCTCTTCATCCCTATCCGAGGCGGTGTCACTGTCTCGACAATGAATCTCAGCCGTGCATATTTCAGCCAGGAAAAAACATTAAACCATGCAGCAATAAACCCTGCTTTCAGCCTGCTTTATTCCGCCACCCATCAGAACGATTATGCCAAACGCTACAGATTCATGACCGATGAGGAAGCGGCGGCAGCAATGGTGTCACTCGCCGAATTTGCAACCTCACCTATCCCGGGCAAAAAAGCTGTAACAGACTCAATCCCCATCAATAGCACCGTTAACGACACGTTGCTTGACTGCACGGAACCGGATATATACCTGGTGATTCTTGAAAGTTTTTCGGCACAGCTTATGCCGTCGCTCGGAGGGGAGGATGTAGCCGAACATCTTGATTCGGTGGCACAAACCGGAATCTGCTTTACGAATTTCTATGCCAACAGTTTCAGAACCGACCGCGCATTGCCATCGATTCTCAGCGGTTTCCCGGCGCAACCGTCGATGAGCCTGCTGAAATATACCGATAAAACTGAGAAGCTGCCATCAATCGCACGCGAATTGAAAAACGCCGGTTACGGCACAACCTACTATTACGGCGGTGACATTAATTTCGCAAACATCAACGCATACCTGATAAGCGCAGGCTATGACTTGGTTGTATGCGACAAGGATTTCCCAATCGCCGACCGTACCGGCAAATGGGGCGCACACGACCATCTGCTATTCGACCGCGTACTGGCCGACCTGGATGCCTACAGCAACGTCAGCACTCCACATGCCCCTATGTTCAGGGTCATACAGACATCAAGCTCACACGAACCGTTCGAAGTACCCTATAGCGACCCGAAGTTTGCCGGTCATCCGCAAAAAAACGCGTTTGCCTACACCGACCGATGCCTGCGCGATTTCCTTGAAAGACTCAAGCAAACACCACGCTACGCATGCTCTTTGGTCATTATCGTGCCCGACCACCTCGGGGCCTGGCCTCTCGACCTCCCCGATGCCGCCAAACGCCACCATGTGCCATTAGTCCTCACAGGCGGCGCAATCAGCCCTCAGGCTCCGCGTAAAATCAGCGTCCCCGGCTCACAAACCGACATCGCGGCAACCCTTCTCGGGCTGCTTGGAATGGATGCTTCCGCATTCACGTTCAGCAAGGATATGCTGAATCCCACGTCTCCACACTATGCGGTTTTCACCGAGCCTTCGTTAATCGGGATTGTAACCGCCTCGGATACTATCGTCTATAACGTGGATGCCGGTATCACCGAGCAAGCATCCGGGCCTGATGCCGCCAACCTCGAAACACCGTCAAAAGCCTATTTGCAGACTCTTTACAAAACTATCTCGAATCTTTAACCACACACATATATACATCTCCAATCTCCCATCCCTTTTAACCTGACACAGATGCTTGAATTCCTTAACCAGATAGACACTTCCGTATTCCTGTTTTTCAACGGGATGCACACCCCGTTTCTCGACCGGTTCATGATGCTGTTCACAGGCCGGTTCATATGGATTCCGATGTACGCGGCTATATTGATCGTGTTGCTGCGCACCCACGGCGTTAAATCAGCCGGAATCTATGTATTGGCGATAGCGCTGGCAATAACCCTCACCGACCAGACCTGTGCCACATTTATCCGCCCGATGGTTGAACGTCTGCGCCCCTCGAACCTGGAAAACCCACTCTCGGCGCTTACCATCGTTGTCGACGATTACCGTGGTGGAAGCTACGGGTTCCCGTCATGTCATTCGGCCAACTCTTTCGCGCTGGCCACATTCATGGCATTCCTCTTCCCACGCCGACGCATGCTGATGTTCATTTTCGGCTGGGCTGCACTCAATTCCTACACCCGCCTATACCTTGGAGTACACTATCCGGGCGACCTACTGGTAGGTGCCGTTATCGGATCGGCATTCGGCTACCTCTGTTATCGCATAGCCAACTATCTTGACCCGGTGAAAAACAATAACGACGGTATCGAGCGTCTGAGCCAGCCCATATTCAACATTCCTATAGGACCGGTCTGGGCAAATATCGGTCGGATGACAATCACGGTAACCGTAGGCGACATACTCATAGCTGTAGGTGCCGTCACATCCGCAATAATCCTTGCAGCTGCTGCCATAAACCATACTGCGGCATAAAGCCCGTGGCACGCATCAGGTCCAACCATATAAGATGACGAGACATTTCGGTAGGCCGTAACCCCGCAGCCTCAGTTGGCGCCCACATATTCGTATCAGCCTCCACATTCATCCTTTCGCTGCTCACAGCCTACGCATGCCTCAAACTATACGACCTGCCTGTAAGGGAATGGCTGCAAAAACGCTTCATAAAGCGCTGAACGGGATGAAGCAGACTGCAACAATACTGTAAATCACTAATTTGCAGCAATCCACCCCTATATTATCCGATAAGACCAGGATATACCCCTACAATTATTTCACCCTGCAAACGAAAAAAATCGTTGAAAAATTTGTTCAACGATTTTTTTCGTTTTATCTTTGCCGCAAAGCCGACTAAGGGATTGTCTAAAACCATGAAGCCATCCCGGCTTCCGACACAAAAAAATTTTGATATGAGAGAATCAAGACCCAAAATCAAGCTTACAGACAAAGAGGAGGAAATAATGCTCATTTTCTGGCAGAACGGTCCTTTGTTCGTAAAGGAAATTATGGAACTTCTTCCCGATCCAAAGCCCCATGTCAACACAATTTCCACCTTTGTCCGCGCCCTAGAGGCAAAAGGCTATGTCACCCATGAGGCAGTAAGCGGCTCTTATCGTTATTTTGCCGCAAAACCCATCGAGGAATACCGGCGGCGCACCGTAGGTGAAATGATTCGCAATTACTTCAACAACTCCTATAAGGAAGCCGTCTGTTCGCTGGTCGACAATGAGGAGTTCTCCGCCGAAGAACTCCGGGAACTTCTTGAGATGATAGAAACAAAATCAGCGGCAAATAAAAAATAAGCCCGTAACACAAACCACCCTCCCCAATGACTATCGGATTATTCCTTGCATACCTGCTTCATGCCGCACTGTTCCTTGCCGCAGGCTACGGGATATACAAACTCCTGCTATCCCGGATTAAGATGCCCTCGTTCAACCGTGCAATAATCCTCGCCATTTACATCATGTCGTTGATTGCACCGGCATTGGTAAACACAACGGCTTCCCGAACCGGGGCACATGACAACGGCGTGGAAAACACCGGCACATCTCCGGGAGAGCCTTTACCGGCAACATTTCAGGATGGATATGGATATGCATTCCCATCCGGGCGTTCGGAACTGATTCCGAAATCAGAAACCGCAGAGGAGACAAGCCGGGAGGCACTCACACCCACCACCCTATCCAAGGAATATGACAAGCCATCAGGCCAACCGGATGTGGCCACGTTAATCCGCGTGGCATGCGCAATAACATTTGCAGGGGGCGTAGTCATGCTGTTGCGCCTTCTCTCCGGGATATTGTCAATCGCAAGGATGCGCCGACGCGGGGAATGCCTGAGATTTGGAAAGATACGGCTTATCCTCCTGGATGATGAGCGGATAAACCCGTTCAGCCTGCTCAACCTGATTTTCATGACACGACGCGACTATCTCGACGATAGCGACATGATTATAGAGCATGAGCTGGGACACATCCGAAACATGCACTGCATCGACCTGATGATTTCGAAAATGTGCGTGGCGGTCATGTGGTGGAATCCGGCAGCATGGCTCCTGGGTAGAGAACTTCGTGCCGTTCATGAATACCAGGCCGACGAAAGCGTGATCCGCACAGGCCGCGACATAAAGGAATACCAACTGCTGTTAGTCCGAAAAGCCGCAGGCACAAAGCTGTCAGCCGTGGCAAGCGGCCTTAACCATAGCAAACTAAAACAAAGATTCGCCATGATGTACGAAAAAACACCCAACAGGTCGACGCGCATGCGTGCCGTCGCCATCCTTCCTGCCTTCTGCGGCATAATGCTGCTTTCACAACAAAGCACCTTTGCCTCGATTTTCAACAGCATTGCCGATACAGATTTGCAAGTGCAGACGCCTGACAATGCCGACACCGTGGCTTACGACATGGCTCTTGACGAATCCGGGCCCAATGGCTATTTGTCACTCCAGGTGCCTGAAGCCGGGAGCGCAATCAAAAACGCAATGCCCGATATGGCAATGACATCCCCCACCAAGGAACCTGCCGCCCTTGGATTATCTGAAAGTGCCACCCCCGGAACCTCATCCAATGCCGGCAGCCGTAAAAGCGTGTGGGATCTCGACGTCCTTGCAAGCAACCCTAAATATATCGAAATAAAGGTTTTCGACGAGGTTGCCGAAGCACCGACAATCAACGGCGAGCCTGTGACATTCGACCAAATGGAGGAATACCTGCGCGACACCGGCTGCACATCCTACATCGACCATCTGAATAAAATGCGCCGCATCGTCGAAAATAAACAGAAATCAGAATCATCACACCAGGAAAGCTTTATCCGCGTAACCGACGAAGATGATGACGAGTCTATCATAACAGTCATTAACGAAGGTAATAACCAGACTATCTATGTAACTCCCAAGCCACAGGCCCGGCGGCAAAAATCAGAGACACGTCAATCCGAACAACCGCGCAAACAAACTTCCGAGCCATGGGACATCCAAAAAATGGAAGCCAAGGCTCAGGCATTGGAAGCCAAAGCACAAGCTATGGAGGCTCGTGCGCAGGCTGCCATCAACCGTAAAGCAGCTGAAGAATCGCGCAAACTAGCTGCAAAGACCCGTAAAACCGCAGCCAAATTCCGTGAGAAAGCCGCAAAAATTCGCAAACGCTTCAATAAAACCAACAGGACTTTCTCTGCAGATGGGGTATCCGCAGAGGAACTCAGCCTTGACCACCTCGAAATCCAGCTCTCCACATTAGAGGAAGCCTTGACAAATGCCGAAGCGACACTCGATTCCCTCAACGAATCGCTTGCCGGCATGGTTATAGCCGACCTTCCCGACAAACCTCTTGATGACACCCCCGTCACTGAAAAGCTGTCGGCCCGATTCATACGTCTCGACAACACCGACGGCACAAACGTGCAGGTAATGATTACCTCATCCACCCCGCTTCAAATAGGCAGTGCAACAATGCAGGTCAACGGCAAACGCTACAATTGCAGCGTCAAAACAATTGCCGCAATCCATCAGCAATCGGAGGGCAAATACAACACACTTGTAAAAGTGCACACCCGGAAACTGACGGAATTTACGGGTAATGATTACGTATCGGTAATCACAAACCGGGGTACGGTAAAGGTAAAGTTCAGTTACCGCTGACATCCACCTACCAGACAATTCAAACAACATCATAGCAGCAATTCACACTATGTTACGGCCTACAGGCCGTTAACCCACCGATGGGGGCGCGTGAGCGTCCCCATTTATTTCGTCATTTTATTTCACTAAATAAAAATTTTTCACAAAATTTGTTGCAAAACGGATTCTGCCACGTATTAAGGATAGAAATGAAAAATGACCTGCTGACATCGGTTTTCCAACGGCTCCGCCCGCGCCTTTTCTCAAAGGCAAGGACTGCTCTATCCGACGACGAAGACGCACGCGATGTTCTTCAGGATGCATTTTTCAAACTATGGCAGAGCCGCATCGACATCAATCGCGAATCGCATGCCGAAGGATTGTTGGTAACAACGGTGCGCAACCTCAGCATCGACCGCCTGCGCCGACGTGCCGCCCACCCTACCGACTCACTCGACGGCGACACCGGGACACTGGCCTGGGACGACGAAACCGAGGCTGACCTCCGGCAACAAAACGAAATATACCTGACGGTTGAAAAACTAATCGAAAGGCACCTGTCGCCGCGCGACCGTGAAATCCTTTACCTGCGCGACCGCGATGAATGGGAATTCGAGGATATAGCCATCCGTTTCGACATAACCGAAGCCAACGCCAGGCTGATCGTGGCACGCGCCCGCAAAACAATACGAACCCTTTACAACCAGCCGAAGTCATGAACACCCCCGAACTACATAACCTCATCGAACGATATTTCAACGCTGACACATCGTTGGAAGAGGAGCGGTTGCTACGCCGTGAACTTGCCACCGGCATCAATAACCCCGATGACCCGGTTATACAGGAAGCATGCGCCGTAATGGGGCTGCACGTCATTCGCCGGAAGCCCGCCGCCATATCGCGCAAAACAGTTTCCCCACCCATATGGCGCAACGTAGCCGCTGTAGCTGTGGCAATAGCGGTTACGGGGTCGTTGCTGTCGGGTGTAATACGTCAGCAAAGCACCGGCGAATGCGTGGCCTATGTAAACGGACAGCGCATTTCCGACCGTGATGCCGTTATGAAACTTATGTTTGCCGATTTAAACGAAATGGAGGAAGCATCAAACTGCATAGAAGCCTCTATCACGAACGAACTACACGAAATAGCCGACATAATGGGGCAATTGGAGTGAGAGAGCGTCTGAAAATCTTTTGGGAAAAAATTTCAGACAATCTCCGAGAGCCCGCCACATTATGCCACAATCAAGAAACCCCGATAATATGAAACCGTTAATTCCAACATTGTTGCTCACGCTTGTACTCGTACCGGCAGCCCGTGCGCAGGAAGGGATGGCCATAGAACCGTTTTTCGACGACGGGATAAAGCATCGTCCAGGAGCGGAAGTCACAGCGGTGTCGGTTACAGGCAAGCAGCTGCAAAACTCCAACCTGAGCATTTACCGCAGCGTATCGGTAACCGGCGACCCCTCCCTTACACAGGATATGGAACGTGCCGTTACACGCGATGGTGCAAAAGCCGAATCCAGGGAAGTATCCCTCAAGGATGGACACCTGTATTTCGGGTTCTATACCTTGATTCCGCAGGGTAAGGAGTACCGCTACATGTTCTATCTCAATTCCACCCTTACAGGAGGAAGCAAAACAACCCTCATCTACATGCAGGGGAAAGCCGAACCCTATGAAATACGTAACATGATAAAACGATAGCAATCCTGCCATCCGATATTCCACCACTTATTATAATCATAATCACATGAAACTTCTTGCATTACTCGCATTCGGACTGCTGCCGGTTCTCGCAATGACAGCACAAACCGAACCAGCCGACACTGTTAAAATACTTGACAACGCCGATCATGTCGTCATTACAAAAAACGGTAACAACACCATAGTCAAAGCTGTTATCCGAAACGCTGAAAACGACACATCGATGAAATTATACACCTACAGCGTGACGGTGGAGGAAAACACCGACTCTGCCCGTGAGGAGTTTTCCGAATCCGTTTTCCTGTCACACCCCCTCTTCACAGGGAAGCAAAAGAAACAATCTTCAACATCGTCCGAAGGCAAATTCAAGCCACGGCGTAACCTTACCGCCCTACGCAACATCTACTGGGGTTGGGATTTCGCCTACGACGGGAAAGCAGGTCTACGCAACAGCTTCGAAGTAGGCGTCGCGGAAATCGTGTCGGTGGAATGGCAACCTTGGCGCAACGGGCCCGATTTCCGGTTCGGGGCAGGTTTCGGCACGAAACAATTCCTTACAGCCGATAATTTTGTATTTGGCAAAGAAGGCGACCGCCTGGCCATCCTACCCGTCACGACCGACGCCACCGATGTGAAAAGCCGCTGGGAGGTATTGACGTTCCATTTCCCACTGATGGTAAGCCAGAAAATTTATCGCAATTTCGGCATCGCATTCGGCACATTGCTGAACCTCAACACATATTCCAAGGCATGCACACAAATGAAGATTGACGGAATCCGTTACAAGGAGACATTCAAAGGACTCCAGCAGCGCCTGTTCACAGCCGAACTTATCGGGATACTCGGTTTTCGCGACTTTATAGGAGTCTATGCCAAATGGAGCCCCATGCCTTTGATGCGCACCTACTACGGGCCTGAATTCAAGACCTGGACACTCGGCGTCTCCGTAAACTTTTAGCACCTCTCACCTATAGCTTACAACTTACAACTTACAACTTATAACTTACAACCTACAACTTATAACTTTTACAACCAATGCCACGCTATATCCCTACAGCCATCATCGCGCTAAGCGCCCTTACCGCCATGGCACAGACTGAAAAAACCGACACGATAATGTCGGCTTACAGCCCGTCACGCACAGTAATAACCGAAAGTCCCGCCGGATTAAAAATCACCATATTGCAACATTCAGGCGACAGCCTTGTGGAAAACGTCTATGTCCAGCCATATTCTCCCAATGCCTCCGTGAAATCGGATCAATACACCCACACCGGCTTCGAAACCACATTCACCGAAGGTACATTGGGTGTAAAAATTAAAAAACGCCATTGGGAAGTGGTGACAGGTGGCTTATGTCTCGGATTCGTTTATCCTTACGGGCAACCCGCCGACCTGGGCTTGCAATGGAACAAATCATTGGAAATCTCATGGATTAACGCACTTGCCATCCGCTACCGCACCAAACTGTTGTCAGTTTCGCTCGGTTTCGGATTCGATTGGCGCAACTACAAAATCACCACATCAGGCCACGGACTGGGAATCAACAACGAAGGAGGCATCACCACGCGCCCCTATCCCGATTATACCCATTCCCAGTCATCACGGATAAAGGTGTTCAGCCTCGGCTTACCGCTGCTCTACACCCAAAAAATTCCCAAAACAACACTCTCCGTAACCGTTGGCGGAATTCTCAACTTCAACACCCACGCCTCCCTGAAATCATGGTACATAAACTCCGACGGCAACCATATCGAGGAATATGCCGAAAACTTCCACCACCGCCGCATCACCTTCGACCTTTTCGGCAGCATCAACCTTTATAAAGGTTGCGGCCTCTACCTACGTTATTCCCCCCAATCCGTGCTCCAAGGCCACGGTTCCCCGCAATTCAACCCCCTCTCCGCCGGCTTGATGCTCTTCCTGTAAAATTAATACAAAACCGGGGATGCGCACTGCGCATCCCCGGTTTATCATAGATTGGCATCTACCAAATACGTTCCAACTTGGTCACCGTTGCCTCAAGCCCCACTGCATCCAGCCTGTCATAAATACAGGTAGGATAAACCAGGAAAGTTGCCGTTGCCGAACCGTCGGAAGCAAATACCTCAACCGATGATTGGTCGACATAGATATCCAACCCGGTTGCAGAACCGGCACATCCAAGCGGCACATTGACACCCGGTAAGGAAAACAAATCGGCAAAAGCCGTATTCCCGGTGCGTCCGTTTCGCTTTACGGTCAGCGAACGGCTTGACGCATTATATACGAATTCCATGCATTCGCCAACGCTGTTTGAAAGCGAGAACCGGGAATTTTCCCCTGTAGGCAAAACCAATGAAAGTTTATAGGCATCACCGGCATCAAACGAGCCGTTGACAGGTTGCGGGCTACCGGCAATACCATCAAGTTCCTCCACAACCCTGCTGCACAATGTGGCCAAGCCATCCTTTTCAATCAGTGTCAACTCTCGCGGCAGGGTGAAAGCCGACCTCCACGGGCTGACCGGCGATGCCCCGGCATAGTTCCAATTGTTCATCCAGCCGATAAACACATTCCTCCCTTCAGGGGCATTGCTCCATGTCACACCGGCATAATTGTCAGGCCCGTGGTCAACCCACAACGGATAATCATCACGGGTGTCGGCAACAAACACAGTTCCGTCAAACTCCCCGGGGAAATACATAGTGCCGCTCCCACCGCAGGGGCCGCCTGGATTCACACTCAGCAGAAGAACCCATTTGTCATGCCCGTTAAATCGCATACGCACCAGGTCGGGGCATTCCCACTGCCCCTTGTTGCACCTTTCGTCAGGGATAGTGAATTCACTCAGTCTGTCCCAGTGCCGGAGATCGGCAGAACCCCATAATTCCACCCCGTATGACCACCCTTTCGCAAGGCACATAATCCACCGGGCAGTTTCCTCATGCCAAAACACCTTTGGGTCACGGAAATCGGGCATTGAACTGTTCGCGATAACCGGATTTCCCTCATAAGTGGCAAACGTCATCCCGCCGTCGGTGCTATACGCCAACGCCTGCTGCTGGAACTCACCACTGGCAGTGTAAAGTGCCACTATAGCATCCCGGCCGAAACCCGCACTATTCTCATGGTCGCAGACTGCGCTTCCTGAAAACACCATCCCCAGATTATCAGGACGGAGAACCACGGCCTCCTCCTTCCAATGAACCAGGTCGGAGGAAGTGGCATGCCCCCACGACAGGTTACCCCAATCAGGCCCTCCGGGATTATATTGGTAATAAAGATGCCACACCCCGTCGAGATATACCATGCCGTTGGGATCATTCACCCAGTTGGCAACCGGGGTGTAATGAATCTGCGGACGGTGTTTTTCGGAATAATTGCTCTCAACAGGTTTTTCCTGGCCGTTTCCACCCGCATTACCCGGAACAACCGGGGGGATTTCCATATCGAAGCGTGAATCATCAACACACGATATGCATGCAACACCAAGGGCTAAGGCAAACAATGATACTGTTGTTTTCATTCCCACGTTCCGGATTATCGGGTTTTAAGATATTCAATTATTACTGTCCGCTAAACCATATAAG
>LUJQ01000055.1 GCA_001689485.1 Bacteroidales bacterium M6
CAAAATAAGTTTAGCGGACAGTAATAATAGAATATAGTCCTGACATGGATATAACAACGAAGCGCGGCGTTAAGAAACGCCGCGCTTCGTTGTTATATCCTATTCGTATCCTATAATCGGAAATTGAACTAATCGGGAGTAAAAACGGTTACGCTTATTTTTTTGCATCAATATCGCGCAGCAATGTCTCTACCGCCGTCTTGAGCTGGGTATCTTCCCCTTTCACAATTGTTTCGGGCGAATTTTCAACCTTTACATCGGGTTCCAACTGCGAATTTTCCAAATAGGTGCCTTCGGCGGTGCGATAGCCGATTACCGGGATGCCGAACACCATGGTCGGATCCTGCATGGTAACCCAGTTGACCGATGTCATTGTGCCGGGAACAGGCATGCCCACAACCTTGCCGATTTTCTGATGCTTGTAGACCCAGGGGGTGCCGTGGGCGTTGCTATAGCACGGCTCGGCCACAAGCATGATCGAAGGCTTGTTCCAACGTCGCGAAGGCATGTCGCACACATCCTTGCCGCGAATCTCCTGCGTCAGGTATTTTTCACCTGTAAACAACACTTCTATATCCTCATGCATTCGGCCTCCGCCATTCCAGCGTATGTCGATAACCACCCCGTCGCAGTTGTTATATTTACCGAGCAGGTCGGCATACATCGGACGGAACGAATCATCGCTCATCTGTGCAACGTGCACATAACCTAGACGCCCGTCCGACCAACGGCGCACATCCTCGGCACGCTGGCGAACCCAGCGGTCATAAAGCAAGTCGCTGATTTTGCCGGTGCTTACAGGAGTCACAACTTCCTCAACCACGTTCCCTCCGGGAAGCGAGAACGCCACAAGCGTTTTCTTTCCGGCCAGGTTGTTGAAAATTTCCGCAAGGTCGGCATCCCCGGCCAGGCTTTTGCCGTTAACCGATGTTATCACTGCTCCAGGTGCAAGTTTCGACGCGGCCTTGTCAAAAGGCCCGTTGGCGATTATTTCCGCCACTTTCAGCCCGTCGCCGTCATATGCCATATCATAGAGCAGCCCTAACGATGCAGTGCGGTCAGCTCCTTTGTCGGTAACCGGGCGGTAACGTCCACCTGTGTGCGACACGTTCAGCTCGCCAAGCAATTCGCTGAGTAGTTCGGCAAAATCATAGTTATTGCCGATATGCGGCAGGAAACGGCGGTATGCCTCGGTCATGGCAGGCCAGTCGACCCCGTGCATGTCCTTCTTATAGAAACGTGCGCCCTCTTCCACCGCCATATGGTCGAACATGGCCTCACGCTCGGCGGCAGCATCGACCTTCTGGGTTGCGGAAACCGCCACAGCCGTCAGCTTATCGCTTTTGGGATCGAGTTTCTGCATTTTCGGCCCCATCAGGAAAATCCCTTTCCCATCTTTGTCGGCCTGCAACCTGACACGGTTATGGGTATTGGTTTTCGACACCAGCTTGGGTTCGCGTTTGCGCAAGGGGAGTTTCCAAAGGTCATAACCATCCTCGAAGCTGCACAGGTAGTAGAGGGTCTCACCGTCGGCGGTCACTATCGCATCCGACAAATCCGACGAATAGGGCGTGAGCCGCATAATGCGCGTCTCGATTCCGTCAAGTTCCACCTTTACAGCCTTATCCTCTTTCTTATCGGCCTTATCGGCATCCTTACCTTTTTTCCCCTTTTTGGCATCACCCTTTTCCCCCTCCTTTACCTTCTTCTCGGCTTTTTCGGCCTCTTCAAGAAGCGCGAAATCCTCTTCCGAAAGCATAAAGCGGTCGCGTGCCTCACGGTTGAGGAACACAATCATTATATCCTCCTGCGAACCCCACGACGCATGGTTGCGCATGCCGTAGCGGTCGGTGAAAAACAGGATGGCGTTCCCGTCAAGCACGAACCGGGGATTTGAGCAGAAATAACCCGACTGCGTGATGTTGGTCACCTTCCCAGTGGCCACTTCCACCAATGCGATGTCGGCATACGGGTCATGCATGGCAGGCATCAGCTCCGTAGCAAGCCAGCGGCTGTCGGGCGACCACACCATCACCATCTCGTCATCCTGGCCGGGATAAGTGCTCCCGTCGGTCAGACGGCGCACTGCACGGGTAGCCAGATCCATCACGTTGATTTCATTGCGGTTGCTGACAAATGCCATCTGCTTGCCGTCGGGCGATACTACCGGGTGGGAATATTCAGCTGTCGCATCAGTCAGTTTTTCCCCACGCTTCACATCGAACATCGCCTCCTCCTTGATAGCTGTAGCATTGGCAAAATTCGGGTCATCCTTACGGCCAAGCGTGGCGCGGTAGATATTCTTATGTCCCGAACGTTCCGACGTGTAGTAAAGTGTGCGGTTGTCGTCACCCCAGCTCAGATGACGCTCGGCGGCAGGAGTATCGGTAACCTGCACCGTGGTGGGATATTCCACAGAGGTGACAAACACATCGCCACGGCTGATGAATGCCACTGATTTGCCGTCGGGCGAAACCACCGCACCCGCAGGTTTCACATTCATAGTCATAACCGAGGCATCCCCGTCGGCAACAATATCTACGGAAACTTTGACTGGCTTGGCGTTATCCGACGCCATGGTGTATATCTCCCCGTCGTAGGCAAAAGCCATGACACCGTTATCGGCACGCGAAAGGAACCGCACCGGATGGGTGGTGAAATCAGTCAGAGGACGGGCGGAAGCCGGGCTTGCAACAGGGAAAGCCCACACATTGAATGTGCCGCCGTCGCGTTCGCTGAGAATATAAAGTGTGTTCCCGTCGGCACTCAACACCGGGTTGCGGTCCTCACCGGGACGGTTGGTCACATTGGTATGCTTTCCCGTAGCCGGATCATACATCCAGACATCGCGCGACACCGACGAGGTGTGGTGTTTGCGCCATTCATCCTCGAATCCTTTGACATCATGGTAGAACATCTTCGTGCCGTCCTTGCTGAAAACCGGCATCTGCGCCGGGGTGCCCAGCACCTGGCGCGACTTCCCTCCGGCTACCGGCACCATGTAAAGCTCGGTCATACGTCCCGAAGGGAACATTGCCGACTCCGCAGGGTTCTGTATCGCAGCCGAGAAATACACATTTTTCCCATCAGTGGAAAATGCTTCGGGAATCTCGCCTGCCGAATTGAAGGTCAGCCGTTTCGCCGGGCCGCCGTCGGAATTCATAACAAACACATCGAAATTCCCGTTGCGGTCAGAGGCAAACGCGATTTTCGACCCGTCGGGGCTCCACACCGGGTTCGATTCATAACTCGGCAACGTTGTCAACCGACGTGCCTCCCCTCCGGCAACAGGCACCGTGTAGATGTCACCTTTATATCCAAAGGCAATCCTGTCGCCTTTGGGCGAGATTCTCACATCGCGCATCCATAGCGCGTCAGCCGCCACGGCGGTAAGCACCCCGCCACCGAGCAGCAGGCTCAGCACAATTCTTTTCATGGCATCAAAAATCTTATCAACGGTTATAATTTATCGGTTAAAGTCGGCGCCCATCAGAGTTTAATTCCTACAGTCCGCCATACATAATGGTGGTAGTGAGAGGAGATGGCAACCGGCATGTTATTCAACTCTAAGGCGTATGAAGGTTGCCGCCAAATCCGTCGGCACTACTTAAGCCTGAACATATACCCCAGCGTAACCAGTATCGACGAACCGCGCGAGGCACTGAACTCATCTTTTTTCGACGAAGGGAACAGGTTGCCCAACCCGTAGTAATACCGCCCTTCCAATTGTATGCAATGGCGTTTGCGGATAATGAATTCCACCCCCGCACCGGCGGTGATACCATAGTCGAAACGGTTTTTGATTTTCAGCTTCATCTGGTCAAGCTGACGGTATTCATAAGGGAATCCCGGCACTGAAACCGGGTTCTCATAGTCGAAATTGGCATGAACCTTGTCGCCGATCATATAGCCGATTTCCGGCCCCAGGTTGAAAAATCCTTTCACCACCCGTGAACCGAAAAAGATATGTGTCATCACCGGCAATTCCACATAGGTGGTGCGGTGCCAATATTCAAACTGATGATTTGCTTCCTCGAAATCCTCCCTCCAGCCGCGCTGTTCTATGTTAAGCTCGGCCAAAAGCCCCACATGCCGCTCTTCGGCATATCGGAACGACAAACCGAACTGCATACCGGGCAGGTTCATCTGTTTGGTTTTCGGATAGAAGGAAACGCGCGACATCGACATACCGGCATGCGCGCCCACATGCACATGCGGCACATAATGGCGTTGCGCATTAGCAGTTCCAAAGGCCGCGACGGCCACACATACCGCCACGACAAACCGCACAACCCATCCGGCAGGATTCAGAGCCGCCTGTTTCATTTCTTCCATTCCACAATCCCCCCGGGACGGTAATTGATTATGTAAAGCGCCTCGTTGACCAGTCCCCCTTCCGATTTAAGTTCCCCGGAAACAGGGTCGGTCGACGTTTCACCGCTCCAGCCGAGTTTGAGATAGGACTGCACACCGTCATATTCCGACGGGAATGTGCCCGTATCCTCGATTCGGCGCAAGCCTTTTATTATAAAGGCGCCGGTGTCATACCCCAGGATTCCCTGCGTGGGAACGGCTTCAAACATTTCTTCGCCGTAAAGAGCCTTATAACGGTCTTTCAGCTCGCGTATATCGCAACGGCTGTCGTTGGATAGGAAACGGGAATATATTGTGGCATCGAGGTCGCACAGCTCGTCGAAACTTTCACCACGGAACGTAATCCATTCGGGATAGCCGAACACCGTGACGTTCGACGGGCGCGACGCCTTCCCACGCAAAGTGGTCACCGCCCCTACGAATTTTGCAAACTCGTTTTTCGAACCTGAATTAGGCACGAACACAACCGGCGTCAGTTCGGGGTCGAAGGCAGCCAGGTCATCGTCGAACAGCGAACTTGAGAACGACACCTCGCGGAAATCGCGCCCCTCCTGCGTAAGCCTCTCCTTAAGCGCCTTCACAAACGGCTCCTTATCGGCCAGGCCGCCGTTGCGGCTCAGGAACACGGGGAGCACCCCTTGGTATTTATCCATAAACGCATCAATCGCCCTGGCATACATGGCATCATGCGGTATGTTGGTCTGAATCATGTTGCGGTGATGTTTATAAGTCTCATCTTTCACCGCGAAAATATTGAGTACAAGGGTCTCAGGGTCTACCGCACCCACAATCGCCGCCAGTTGCGCCGAATTGTCGGGAGCCACCACCATATCCATATCGGCGATTTCAGGACGGCGCATAATCGCGTTAACCGAATCAAGACTGGCCGAAGTGTCATAAAAATGGAATTTCACCTGCGCCCCGGCGTCATTACGCAACGTGTCGGCGGCCATCAGCATCCCCTTGAAAAACTCCGTATAGAGCTGTGTGGTGCGGCTTGGGGAATCCTCTCCAAGCATGAACGGCAGCATCACAGCCACATTCATCACCTCGCGTTCAACCGCCGCCAAGGCATCATCATCGTCATCGGTAGCTGCCTGCCCGTCCGACTCCGCATAATCCCCTTCGTCGTCCGCATCAGCATAACCCGTGGCAGGCGTCACAGCAGCCACAGGTGCCGGTGTTACAGTGGATGCCGCCAACGGCATATCCTCCGGGGCCGGTGCCGACGGCTCCGACCCTGCGGCCACATCCCCTGCCCCTACGGAAGCCGAAGCCACCTCCGAGGCCGAAGGTATGCGGATATATTGCCCTGCATTGTAATGCATCGGGTCAAGCCCCGGGTTGGCCTCAAGCACCGATTCCAGGGTGACACCATGGTTGTTTGAAATTGAAAACAGCGTGTCGCCGGGCTTTATTTCATAAATCTGATACCCGTCGGCATCAATCAGTCCTCCGGCGGGCTTGCCGGTACGTGCAGCCGTTGCAACCGGCGCATCTGCGCCCCCCTTGGCCTCAGCCACAGCACCGTCATCGGTGATTTTCAACACATCGCCAACCTTTATACCATCGGCAGCCTGTGGGTTCAGGCGGGCAAGATAATCGGGCGACATGCCATATTGACGTGCAATGCCGTAAACCGTCTCACCCTTCTTGACCACATGGGTGGATATCCCTGCGGCTGCGGCATACACAGCCTTGCGGGTACCCGGCTCGGCAGCGAAATCGCTGACAGGGAAATATAGACGCATACGCGGCTTAAGCCCGTCGGCAGCCGAAGGATTATGCTCTGTAATCTGTTCGCGCGTCACTCCGAGCTTATGCGAAACCTGGTAAATCGACTCCTTTGGCTGCACCTCGTAGTAGTAGCACTTGACACCTTTCACGGTGGTTACAGGCAGTTCCGTAACCGCCCCATATACGCAAACACACATCACCGCGCCCGCAACGAACGCAGCCACAGCTGTCCCCAGCCTCTGTATCCTATTGATTTTCATTCGTTTTCCAATTATCCAACCGCAAAGCGATTGCCACAACAAAGATAGCACCTTTCCCGCATTCCCACAACATCCCTCCCCACAATCTCCCCCACCCCCCGTAGAGACGGGATAGCATCCCGTCTCTAATAGCATCCCGTCTCAGTCATATAACACCCACCTCATTCAAATCACATCCCCGTCCCATTCTGACAGCATCTTGCCCCATTCAGATAGCACCCCAGCTGCCACAATACACCCCCACACAATCAAAAAGAGACGGGGATAAAAAAGAGACGGGATGCTATCCCGTCTCTACAATTTCAATATCCCCCTCACGCCTCTGTGCGTGCATCGATCTGCGACAGCGCATAGGTATATGCGCCGATTGAAATCGCCTTGGAAGCACCGAGTTTCGAAATGCACACACCGGTGCGCTTCATCGGGTCATAAGTAACAGTCCTATCCGAACCATACACCTTGATTTCGCGGGCATCACCCTTGGCAAATTCAGCAAATTCATGTTCATCGTCGAGATTGAACACCTTCATCTGCACACGTTGCAACTGCTCGCCGTTGATAGTGTGAATTGTGGAACGGAGCTGTGCCAGCAGCGACGGCATGATATAGCGTGCGGCCCCGGTCAGCCCGCCACCGATCACAATCAGCGAGTCGGTAAGCGTCACGGCGGTTGCCATGGCATCACCGGCTGCCTCGCCGAACAGGCGGAAGCTTTCGATGGCTGCATCGCGGTCACCCTCGCGGGTGCCGTCGGCAATGTCGCATATATCCTTCGGGGTCAGCCCCGTCTCACCGCTCTCCGACAGGCGGAGATATTCGCGGATTACGGCACGGATTGCCACCGAATCCTCAACCATCACATCGTGGTTTGATTTCGACGGAAGGCAGAAAGTCTCGATGCAGGCATTGTTGCCAAGGTTCAATTTGCCGTCAATTACCTCACCGATACCGAACCCGGTGCCGAACGTATAACCCAGGATATTCCTATATTGCTTCTTCGAGCCGAGTTCGGCAACGCGGTTGTTGATTTCGGGAAGCGCCCCGGCGGTAGCCTCGCCGAAAGCAAACAGGTCGCCGTCATTGTTGATAAACACCGGCAATCCGAACTTCTCTTCAAGGAACGGGCCGAGAGCCACACCGTCGCGGAAGCTTGGGAAATTGGGCAGATACCCGCCCACGATGCCGTTAGGATAGTCGGCCGGGCCGGGGAAGGCAAACGAGATAGCCACAGGCTTCTCGTCAAGAAGGTCGATTATGGTTTTGAAACCGTTGACCATGGCCTGGAGGCAAAGGTCAAGATTATCGGCGCGTGAAGGTATGGTCACTGGCTCTACGATGAACTCGCAGCCGCGCATCGCCCCGAACACCAGGTTGGTTCCCCCGGCATCGAGCGTAATAACGATTCTGTTATCGAAATGATACATATCCAGTTATAAGTTTTCAGTTATAAGCGATAAGCGAAAAATGTAAAATATTGTCAGTTGTAAGCATAAGTTTCCCATGATAAATAAATTCAAGGAGAAATAAGGAAATCTACAGCCTTCCGACGAGGCTTATGAAATTCAGATTTCTCGCTTATAACTTATATCTTACAACTTACAACTTTATTTGATATACACCGTCACAACCTCCCCTTGGCCGCACAGCGCCACTCCGGGCATCTCGGCGGGAACCAGGAGGGTTTGTCCCTGCGGCAGCGGGAACTCCTCGCCGTTGGGTGCAACCGCCTTCAGATTCCCCTTGGTGGCAATCAGGATGGTGAACGAGTTGCGGTCGGCAAGCTGGAGGTCGAAAGTACCGCCAACGTTTACAAGCGTGGTGGTGAAATAACGGCAGTCCTCAACCATAGCCTCTTGGCCGGGGGCGGCTGTCACATTCTTCACCTCCTGCGCAACATCCTCATAGTTGATGGAATCGACCGATTCGTCGACATGTAGCTGACGCAGGTTCCCCTCGGCGTCACGGCGGTTATAGTCGTAGATGCGGTAGGTAATGTCGCTTGCTTCCTGGATTTCAAGCACGAAGTTACCCTGCCCGATAGCGTGCACACGCCCGGCGGGAAGGAAGAACACATCACCCGGCTTGGTATAATATTTCGACAGGGCATCGACTATGGTGCTGTCGGCAACCATCCGGCGGAACTTGTCGGCATCCATCTCCTGCGAGAAACCGGCATAAAGGTATGCACCTTCGGCAGGAACCACCGAATACCACATCTCGGTTTTGCCCAGCGAATCATGACGTTTGGCAGCCAGTTCGTCATCTGGATGCACCTGTATCGACAAATCCTGTGTGGAATCGATAAACTTGATAAGCAGGGGGAACTTGTCGCCATAGCGCTCATAAAGTTTCTCACCCATTATCTCCCTGCCGTGTGCCGCAAGAAGCTGGGGAAGGGTTTCACCCTTGAACGGCCCGTCGGCAACAACCGACTCATGACCCGGCATAGGGCTGAGTTCCCACGATTCACCCACATGGTCGCCCTGCGAGGGGATTCCTTTGAACTCGGCAATACGCTTGCCACCCCAAAGCACCGATTTGAAAACCGGCTCGAAGCTGAATATTGGTAACATTTTCTGTCTGTATGTTTATGTTAGTGTTTGATCTGCCAGGTTGCAGAGTGCGCTTCTGCATTCGTAATCACAAAATTAATGATTTCCCCGCGATTTCCCATAATCCTACACCCTCTTTTACACATCATTAAACATTCTTTATCCAGCATCCTACTCCCGACATACCGGCAACATAAAATTACAAAGCGGGAACACCCATAAATGGCACTCCCGCTTTGTAGTGTTTTTGATTTTTGTCAGAAAGACGGATTAATAATCCTTGGGGAAATAGCTTCCGTCGTATTGAAGCTCCCCGTTATAAAGTTCCTTCGCTGTAGACTTCATGGCATCAACAATATATGGAGTCAGCCAGCTGTCGGGTCTAACATCGAAATTATAGACCAACATAGCCCCATAGCCTTCTTCACGCATACCTGCGAGCGGGAACCACTCATCATAGAACCATTGCGAACCATCACTGAAATTATAACCCATGCCCGGGAACCAGCGAGCTTTAACCCAGTTGCCATCGGAACAGTTCCAAGATCCCGTGCCGGCCTGGTCCTGACGAAGACCAGGATAGGTATTGACAGGGTTTTCAGTATCACAATAGTCATTCACAACATAATCGAAGAACTCACCGGGCTGATGGCCGTCAATAGCCACTGCACTATAAAGGCGCTCCCATTTATATGAAATAACAAGACGCTCGGGCTGAGCCTTTTTAATTTCGTAAGCCATACGGGAAGCAGCTTCATATGATGACTCACGGAACTTAGGATTGGTCGAAGCCTTGGCTGCCTCCCAGTTAGTGTATTCGTCATCAAGGAAAACGCCGTCAAGCTGATAAGCATCGCACACATTCTTCACTTCCTGGGCAAATTCCTTGCACGCCTCATCCGAGAGGGTGGAGATGCCAGATTCGTCATGGTTGCCGAGAATACCGAGAATAACCTTTACCCCACGATCCTGGAAAGGTTTGATATACTTATCACGGTTGTCGAGCAAAGCCTGCACATTTTCATTGCGGCTTACATAGACACGGTTTGTCTGGCTGTCATAATTGATATTGGCCGAGAAGAAAACCACCATGTCAAACATCTGCTTACCCGAATCCTTCAACATGAAGCTGAGTGCATTCAATGGGTTATTGCCATTGACCTCGATTGCAGCGATAAGTTTCATACCAGGTGCGCCATTGAAGGTCTTGTCAGCACCGGGATATGATGATGTATCACGAACCAGCACTACCATCTTATTGTCACCTCCGACAGCCGATCCATTGGCAACGGTAAACGATAGAGGAAGCGCATAAACTTTGTCAGGGTCAAGTTTACCTTGGCCGTTGACAGTTACAGCAAGGGGAGCCGATTTCAAAGCACCGGCAGATAATGATGCAACACCGTTGTTTGAAAAAACTACCATGTCAGGAGCGACAGCCTCATAATCGGTGCCATTGGCAGTATTATAGTCCGTGAGTGCCGATACGTCATAATTGAACGTAACGGAGCAGTTTCCGGCTATGGCTTTGGAAGTGTGAGCGTAAAGGTTGAAAGTGCCGGAACCGGTGAAAGTAAACGACGCATCGTCACTGTTGCCCAGCGCATCGGTAACATAGATGACATTGCCGTCAGCACCGCCGAGAACATCGGTATCGGCTGCGCCAAGATACAAGTCATCGTTATCGCACGCCACCAGGGAAGCCGCAGCAGCTACACATAGAAGCGAACGGAAAATATATTTTTTATTATTCATTTTGTAGTTTCCTGATTATATGATTAAAGGAAATATAAAATAAACGAGAAGGGAGGAGTAATGAGTATTTTTCGGGGAAATAATCCTATGTCTGTCAGAAGTTACTTCACCGGAAGTGAAACCGGAATCCATTCGGGAGCTTTCTGGCACTTGAGGTCGTAACCATTGGCATAATCATGAATCAGGTTGCCTGAACCTTCGTCCATCTTCCAGTAAGCCACCAGGCCGGAGGCATTATTGTCCACTGTATAAAAATGGTAGGGTTCATTAATTTCCTCCTTGGTAAGGATGCGGTTCCATACACGGAGTTCTGACATTTCGCCATCGAAGTAACGGTTGGCATCATATGCATAACCTACATAGAAGCCGCGCGGGCCGTCTGTGATATCACCGGAAGCGGTATTCCAATTGATTGGATCGTGGAAAGCGCCGACTTGTGTCGCACCTTTCTGTATACCGTCAAAATAAACTTTGCATTCACCCGTAGCAGTATCATAAGTCAGCGAAACGAAAGTCCACTTGTTGGTATCAAACTGCCATGCAGCATCAGTAAGATTACCATTAGGAGTAGCTAGCTGCAATTGATTTGCAGGTATACCTGCGTCACCGATACGCACCAGGAAGCCCCCTTCGATACCCATCACGGTTGCAAGCATATTGGGGAAATCACGTGGATAGAGAAGTGCCTCTACTGTAATCTGAGTGATGCCCGACATAAGAGGAGCCTGCTCACCAGCCACGTAAACGCCATAATTCTCCTTCATATTAGCAACTACCGATACGAGCGAAGCCTCTTTCAGAACAAAATAGTAGGTGTTGTTGCTGAGTGAGCCTACAGTCGATTCCATGCTTACCGGTAACACATATGTCTTAGTGATATCCAACTCGGTAAGATTCACGAAATCCACAGCCACTTTACCTGTAGAATTGCCACCTGCAGGAATTACTACCGAGGCTTCAGGAATCTTGTAATACTTTGAAGGGAGTTCGAGACAGTTCTGTGTATAATAGGCATTATAATCGGCAACCTTTGCGGGGTTGGCAGCAAAAGTCACAGTTACATCACCATCAGCCTCTTTCGAAAGACGCCCTTCCACATAACCTGTGGCAGTTTCCATGCCTGGTTTTACATTGATGGTAGACGATGTATCCACAGAGGGGGCATAAACGGAGTTATCAAAATCCTCCATATTATCCTGACATGCGGTGAACACCGCACCCATCAGAAGCACTGCCGGAATATATTGTTTCATTTTCATGTTACTATCAAAAATTTTAATATGACATTTTATCGGGCAGCCGGGTTCAGTATCTGGATAGCCTGGCGGCATACGGGATAAATGAAAGTTGGATGGTAGTAATTATCAGCAAGGTTGGTCATGCCCATAGCAGTTACCCCATCGGCGGTACGAGTCCAGCGAGCAGTTTCCCAAGCCGAATATTTGTCTCCCCAGAAACCTACGGAAGCCTGCGTCTCGTCAAGGACTGGAAGTGCGGCAAACATTGCGAAACGATTGGTAGGAACTCCTGCAACACTGTTGCGTCCAATCAGGAAACTAAGTTCATTGACATTAGTCGCTTTTTTACTTTCCGAAAGGAAGATTACACCGACATTATCGAAGAACGAAGCATCAAGAACGTTTGCCGGGATACCTATGAAATCAAAGCCTTTGTCGGATTGAGCCTTTTTCCATGCCACAAAGGGTTTTAAGAAATTTTCTTGATCGGCACGGTAAGCCTCTTTATCGGAATCAGAAGCAATGTTCATATCCTTACCGTTATACGAAGCAATGATGCGGTCGAAGCCGCCGTTGTTGAAATAGCCCATAGCAATCTCTACACTGTCGGCAAGGAATACGCTCCATTCCTTAACAGGGGCTTCGGGTGTTTCAAGTTCCTTCTTGAGATCCCATGCCTTGCGGATGGCGGCATAGTCGACCACATAGGCCATCTGCATGCCGGTGTTTGAGCGCTTCTCGTTGATTTCGTCGAGTGTGGCCTGTGAGATGGCATGTGGCGCGGTAAGCACTAGCACATCTATACTGTCGGGCACGGCACTTACATGGTGGGCCTGCGATGCGAATGATGATTTGTTATCGAACCACGCATAGACTTTTTTGTGACCGTTATTGCGGTAAGCGCGGAGATTGGCAAGATATTGCTGGTAGGCATCGGGATCGGCCTCCGTAATCTGGTCGTATTTCACATCCACTGGTTCTGGATCAGTCCAGTCGCAGGAGGAAACAGCCGCGGCAGCCACGAAAGCCATCATGCCATATTTGAAGATATTTTTCATTGGTTTTATCTTGTTTTTTGTAACCCTCCCGGCTTTGGCCGGCATCGACATCGCCGACTGTGACCGGGGGGATGACTTATAGCTTGTTTACTTATATCTTAAGTCGTTACAGCTTATTATAACTTTAGCAATTATAACTCACAATGCTCGACTTAATAACGGGCCCACCAAACCTTGGTTGCCATGTTGTCGGGGCCACCAAGCATTGTGTTGACAGCCTTCGTGACATTCACCGAGTTGTTGGTGTATTCCTCCTGCGGATAAGGCATACGCTGGGGGCCGAGCTTGCTGTCGACAATGCCGCCGGAACCATTATATTTCACCGGGATCAGCTTGGGATAGCCGGTGCGGCGGAGTTCTGCCCAGGCTTCGTTACCATTATAATAGTTTGCAATCCACTTCTGGGTGATGATACGTTCGAGCTTGCGTTCAGCCGATGCCGATTCATCCCATTTGATGGTGATGTCTGAAACAGAGTCTGTGTAGGGGTTCTGCTCCGAAGGATCATTATAGGCTGCGGGGAGTGAAGCACCATCGGCCATATAGGCGGCGGCACCTGCGGCACCCCACTGCTCGAAGCTGAGTTCGATACCACGGTTGTAGAAGCTTTCAGCGGTTCCACCCATGTCGAAGCCATGCACTGCGGCACCTTCGGCGCGGAGGAAGGCAACCTCGGCGGCGTTCATCCAGATCAGCGGGTCGTTGGCCTTCAAGCCGAGACCGGAGAAGTTGAAGCCCCAGGTCCTGTCAAACACTTCCCATCCACGGCGCAGACCTACATAGTCGATACCTTCCCACTGCGACTTGCTGAAATAAGCCTCGCGGCGGTTGTCGTTATAACCGTTCATGTAGCAGATGATGTCGGCTGCGGCATGGGTGTCGCCGCCGGTCTTTGAATCAGAGCTGTTATACATGTAGGCTGTATAAAGCGGGTTGGTAATGGTCGAGAAATATTTCCATGTGGCGTTGCCGTCATTGCTCTCGATAACACCACCGCGCACAGCCTCTTCGGCCATCTGCCTGGCAAGTTTCGGATTTACGAACGAAACACGCATTGCAAGACGGAGTTTGAGCGAATTGGCATAGCGTATCCACTTGTTGACGTCTCCGCTGTAAACATAGTCGCCCATCGGTGAGAGCGATTCGCCACGGTTGGCATCGAGAACCTCGATGGCTTCGGTCAGTTCCTTAAAGAAGGAATTATAAATGGCCTCCTGGCTGTCATAAGGCACTGCGAGGTCTGACGATGTCCCGATTGCCGAGTAAGGAATCGGGCCATAGGTGTCGGTCACGCGGCTCATTGCGGCAATCTTGATTACAGATGCCACGGCATAAGGCACTTTCTGACCGCTGTTTACGCAGATAGCCTCAATCTGGCTGAGGTTGGCATAAAGCGTTGGGATAATCTGGTCTGATTTCAGGAAAACGCGGCTCCAGTCATTCTTGGGGTTATAACGTGCGAACGATTCGGTGAAGCCTGCGTTGGCATCGGCGAAATAACCGCCGAGAGTGCCACCCAGGAGTGCGTCAGTGAACTGGATGGTGTTCACATCCGATGACATCACGCAACCGGCCACATTGTTCATCTGCGAGTTCAGCGCGTAGCCGTCGCCGGTCAGGTCATCCGGTTCGTAGGGGTTGGAGTTGATATCCTCATAAGCGCCGGTGCAGGCAACTGCCGCCAAAGCCGGGATGGCAATGAGGAACTTGTTTATATATTTGTGCATTTCAGGCGTTTTTTAGAAAGTGAAGTTAACGTTGAATCCAAAGCTGCGCATCGAGGGCATCATGAAGTAGTCGATTCCCTGATACCAGTTGTCGGTCGAAGCCACCGATTCGGGGTCGAACGGAGCCTTGTTGTAAATCATCCACAGGTTGCGGCCTACGAACGACACTTTGATGTCGCATACGTTACCCAGCCAGCGGCGCGGCACATTGTAGCTTACAGTAACTTCGCCGAGGCGGATGTTGGTAGCGTCATAGATATAGTACTGGGGAACTGCCGTACCGCCTGCGATAATCGAATACCACATCTGCGGGTCAACCAGGTCGCCGTTGTTGAGTGTGACAAAACCGTTGTCGCGGGCCACTGCCGAATTTTCCGACACACCGTAGAAGTCGAGAACGGCCTGGGTGCGTGAGAACACTTTGCCGCCGAAGCGTGCGTTGACCATGAAACTTGCGCCGAAATTCTTCCAGGAGAACGAGTTGTTCCAAGCAAGGTTCCCTTTGGGGAGAACTGTGCCGAGTTTGATATAGTCTTCCTTATCCTGGATTGCAGAAGTTGACACGGCGTTGGTCTCGTCAACATAGATTGCACCGTTTGAATCGCGCACGAGGTCGATGGTCGAATAGATGTCGCCCATCGTGCCACCCTTCTTCAGCAGGAAGCGGGTCGAGCCGAGACCGCCCATGTCGAGCACGTCCATCGAGAAGCGTTCGCCGGTAACAGGGTTTACGGCATTGTCGGCAAGCTCGGTGATTTTGTTGCGGTTGAACGAATAGGTCAGGCCTGAATTCCAGGTGAAGTTACCCCAGGTGTGACCGAAGTTGAGAGCGAATTCCATACCCCAGTTGCGAACGGAACCTGTCTGGATGAAAATCTTCGAATACTGGTTAACAGGAAGTTCGGGGTTGAAAGTCTGGTTCTTCGTGTCAGCGTGGTAGTAGGTTGCATCGAATGTGAAATCGTTGAGGAAGCGGAAGTTCATACCGACTTCAAACGAGTTTGTACGTTCGGGCTTGAGGTCATACATCGGGTATTGTGTGAGCACGCTCCATGAGTTGGTGCTTGAATTCCATTCATAACGCGGGTTGGCGATGTAGCGGCTGAAAGCCGAACCCACCGATGCATATGAGGCACGGATTTTCCAAAGCTGGAGAATGCTCTGGGGAATCTGGGGCAGGAGGTTGTTCATCAGCACCGACAAACCTACCGACGGGTAGAAGAACGAGGAATTGTGGCTGTTGGGGCCTGCAAGCTGCGAAGGCCAGTCGTTTCGTCCGGTAAGTGTCAGGTAGTAGGTGTTGAGGTAACCGATGTCGGCCGATGCATAGAGCGACTGGGTCTGCTCATGCCAGCCGGTCTGCATGTTGGTCATGTGGGGTGTGGAGAGGTTCTGCACGGCAAAGAAGTTGGGCAGACCAACGGGCACACCGTTGAACTTGTCGTTCACACCGTCGGCGATGGGGCCGTTTACAGCAAGTGCGTCATAACGCATGTCGGAGATAGAACCACCGAAGTTTGCCTGTACGCTCCAGTCGGTACCGAAGGTTTTGTTGAAACTTACAAGGAAGTCACCGAAAATCTGCTTGTCCGACGACTTGGTGATACCATAGTAACCACGGTTAGAACCGCCGGTGAGCTGGTCGTTGGTCGAAGCGTAGTTCTTCTGGGTGTAGTCGTTATAGGAGTTGTCAACGCGGATACGCCCTGCAAGGGTAAGGTAGGGAAGCACCTGGTAGCTCAGGTGGGCACCGAGCATGAAGCGGTCCTTGTTGTTCTCATTGAGGTTGCGGTAGTTGATCCAGTAGGGGTTCTGCACGGTCATACCGTAGTCGCCCACAGGCCAGTACTGCGTGTCGAGCTTACGCTCTGCGTCGTAACGCTCATAGCTCTTGATATCGTTCCAGTTGTTGCCACGGGGGAACAGGAGCGCACCCACCATCGGGTTGCCATAGGTACCCTGGTTGACCATGTTGCGGTCGGTCTGCTTGATGTAGGTAGCGTTCACGTCAAGGGTCATCTTGTCGTTGAGGAACGAGGTTGTGTTGCGCACGTTGAAGTTGTAACGGTCGTAACGGTTGTTGGGAACAACACCTTTGGAGTTAACGGCTGCAACCGAAGCATAAGTCTGGTTCTTGTCGGTACCGGTCGAGAAGGTCACGGCCTGGGTCGAAAGGAAACCGGTCTGCAGGTAATCGTTGGCATAGTCATAGCCGTAGTTGTTGAGCGCGGTCAGAGGCGCACCCCACGACATGTTGCTGGTGGGGACATATGCACCGCCGGTACCTGTGCCGTAACGGCTCTGGATGCGGTGGGTGATCAGTGCGCGGTCCCAGGTGAGCGAGCTGTTGTAGGTCACCTTGGTCTTGCCGGCCTGGCCCTTCTTGGTGGTGATGACGATGGCACCGTTGGCAGCTTCCGAACCATAGAGGGCGGCAGCGGCAGCACCGGTAAGCACCGACATAGATTCGATGTCCTCGGGGTTGAGGTCGGCGATAGGCTCGGTAGAACCCTGCGAACCGAACTCGGTAGAACCGCCGGAGTTGGCTCCGCGCATAGGCATGCCGTCAACAACATAAAGGGCGTTCGACGACTGCATAATCGACTTGGTACCACGCATCACAACCTTCGAGATACCACCCACACCCGACGAAGAGGCGTTGATGTTCACACCGGCAACCTTACCGGCAAGGCCGTTGATGAAGTTGGCATCCTTGTTCTCCGACAGGACATCGCCCTTGAGCTGCTGCACGTTGTATGACAGCGATTTCTGCTCACGTTTGATGCCGAGGGCAGTCACAACCACCTCGTCGAGCATCTTAGAGTCCTCGCTCATGGTGATGTCGAATGTGGTGTTGGCGCCAACCTTGTGTTCCTGTGCGGCATAACCGATGTAGGTGAACAGAAGGGTATCGTCGGGACGGGCTTTCAGCGTGAAGTTACCGTCGATGTCGGTCGATGTAGCGGTCGAAGTTCCCTTCACTGCCACAGTGGCACCGATAAGGGGTTCACCCTCCGGGTCGATTACCTGGCCGGTGATGGTTTCGAGGGCACCCTGCGAAGCCTTGGCGTTCCCTGCTGCGGCAGCGCCTTTTTCACCCACGATCTTGATGAAGTTTCCCGAAATCTCGTAGGTGTAGCCGGTTCCTTTGAGAATCTGGCTCAACGAGGTTGACAAATCGGCATTGCTCAGGTTGAGGCTGGTCTGACGGCCTTCGAGCTTGGAGTTGTTGAAGCCGACCGAGAGTCCGCTCTGCTGCTCAACTTCCTTAAGAGCTTCGATTACCGAAATTCCGCTTCGCTGGATGTTGATTCGCGCCTGCGACGCATCCTGTGCGAAAGCCGATGCCGAGAAAATAAAGATGGCTAATAGCACGGAGAAAACGCGCCCCGTAAGCCGGGGGGGGTAATTCACCGATGCTTTACTCAATAAGTTAGGCATTTAGCTTAGGTATTAGTAGTTTATAAATAAATTAGGTTGGTTTTTATATTTAGGTGATAGTGAACACAGGTTCGACATGCCGTAGCAACCCATACACACAGACCGGCGACACCACCACGCAAGGCAGGGAGCCGACAGCCGCATAACGTATGTTCATGATTCCAGACGTGGCATGGAATTTTGTTTTTTCACTGGCATTTAAGGCGTATTATCAATGTTTAATAAGTTTTATTTTGATGCATCCGGAGGCTTGCCCCGGCTTGATAGTTTTTTCTGTCAGGTATGCCGTAAAGGCATTTCAAACTCGGCTGTCATACATTTCGACCTTGCCGGATTTTGCATTTGCCACCGTCGATGCAGACCGAAAGATTTCCGGCCACATCGCCGACTATCCCCATCACCTCCTCAAGCGTCATACCCCGGCGGAACCGGAACGTATAGCGGTCGGCAGGCAGCCGGGAAGCGTTATATACGAACTCGTAGCCGAAACGTGTTTCAAGCTCCTGGATGATATCGGGAAGCGGTGCGTTGCAGAACACGATTTCACCTCGCTGCCAGGCCGTCACATCCCTGATTACGGGATGGGTCACTGATGCCGTTCCCGTAAGTCGGTTGTAGGTCAGCTGTTCCGACGGCTGGAGGATGAACTCCCCCTTGTCGCCCCCGTAGCACACTTTGACCTTCCCCTCCAAAAGGGTCGACCTCACCTCTTCATGCGACGGATATGCTTTCAGGTTGAACTCCGTGCCAAGAGCCGTGACATTCATATCCTCGCTTTTGACCACAAACGGGTGGTCGGCATCTTTTGCCACCTTGAAAGCAGCCTCCCCGATAAGAAGCACTTCGCGGCATCCGCCGTCGAAACGTTCGGGATACACAATCGATGTCGCCCCGTTAAGCACAACCGCCGTACCGTCCGGGAGTACAAGCTCACGGGTCTCACCCGCTGCGCAATATACCTGGAGCATAGGCGCCCGGTCAGGCTGACGCGACATGAGCATTGCCCCAAGCACACCCACCGCGACCAACAGGCATGCGGCAACGCCTTGCCACAGCCTGAGATAGCGCGAAGGCGCACGGCGGCATCCCGCTTCACGGCTATGCGATACGGCCATACGCGTCAACCATCCGGCATAGGCCGCATCTGTGGCAGCTTTGTCAACAGGGTCGGCAAGCGACTCATCCCAAAGTTCCCTAAGGGCTTCCCCTTTCGCGTCCGAATCATCCCCGTCGGTAAGCCAACGGGCCACACACACCTCGGTGGGACGGGAATAGCGCCCTTTGGCGAAAATCTCGACAACACGTCTGACATATGTGGTTTTCTGATTCTTAATCATTGCAAAATTGTCAAATCCAACTCCCGGCCACGCAACTCCGCACCGGGATTTTGAACTTCTAAATATAACTACCCGAACATCGCGCCACCACTTAGCCAGCAACTGTTAAAATCAGTTAAACAACAAAGGTTTCTTACCGATATGCCGCACACACCAAAACCCACGAGGCAACGGCCCCACCCTCCGCCGCCCTGCACACCCGGCCACACCGCTCCGCCTCCGACACAAAAAAAAACGGCCGCACCCGGTATGGGGTGCGGCTGTTTTTTTTTGTGTCGGAGACATTTGCAGGGCTTCTACGTTGTCCTGTTCTTGGCCTTTGTCTTTGTTTTTGTTGTCGACGATTTATCGAGATCTTTTTCCTCTTTCAGGTCGATTTCGTTACGTTTCTTGTCCAAAACCTTATATTGAAGGTAGGCAAGCGATTCGTCGGGCATAATCTTGAATTTGCCGCCAAGTTCCATACGCCAGCGGCGATAGAGCGATATCAAGCCTTTTTTAAGGTAGGCATCCACAAACGGATGCACATACACAATGAAATCATTAACCTTAAGCTCCTTAAGCAGATAAGTAAGTTTCTCCTTCAAGGTGTCCGTAAAAAGCAGCGACGGCTGCACTTCCCCTTTGCCGTAGCACGACGGACACGCCTCGGTAGTTACTATGTCGAGAGCCGGACGCACACGCTGACGCGTTATCTGCATCAGGCCGAATTTGCTTAAAGGCAGTATATTATGACGGGCACGGTCATTAGCCATCACCTGCCTCATGTGGTCGAAAAGCGCCTGGCGGTGCTCGGCCTTGTTCATATCGATGAAATCGACAACGATGATGCCGCCCATGTCGCGCAGACGCAGCTGACGTGCAATCTCGTCGGCAGCACGGATGTTGACGTCGAGGGCATTGCTCTCCTGATCCGTACCGGCCTTGGCTCGGTTGCCGGAGTTGACGTCGATTACGTGCAACGCCTCGGTATGCTCGATGATTATATATGCACCCGATTTGAAGGATACCGTCTTGCCGAACGACGACTTTATCTGGCGTGTGATGCTGAAATGGTCGAAAATAGGCTCATCCTTGGCATACAGCTTTACGATTTCGCTCTTTTCCGGGGCGATGAGGCTCACATATTTCTTAATCTGGGTCATCACCTCCACATCATTCACATGGATGTTTTCGAAGTCGGTCGAAAACACATCGCGCAACACCCCCACAATGCGGCTCTCTTCTTCGAATATCAAAGAGGGGACCGGGGCCGTGCGCACCTTCGCCACGGCATCTTCCCAGCATTTAAGCAGGGTCTGCAACTCATGATTAAGCTCGGCCACCGATTTCCCTTCGGCCGAGGTGCGGATGATTACCCCGAAATTTTTCGGCTTGATGCTCTCCATCAGATGACGCAGACGGAGCTTCTCGCCGGTAGTCTTGATTTTCTGCGAAATCGAAATCTTGTCGTTGAAAGGTATAAGCACCATGTAACGACCGGTAAATGCGATTTCGGTTGTAAGCCTCGGGCCTTTCGATGAAATCGGCTCCTTGACGATTTGCACCATAAGCTCCTCTCCCGAGGTCAGCTGCTCTGTTACCGTGCCATGCTTGTCGATGTCGGGCAGCAGCTTCATTTTCGAAATATCGGGCATGCGGCCTCCGTTTTTCGACGGGTCGAGCACCTGTTTCAGAAATGCGGAATAGGATGCGAAGTGCGGGCCAAGATCCAGGTAATGAAGAAACGCGTCTTTCTCATAGCCCACGTTGACGAAGGCTGCGTTAAGGCCGGGCATAAGCTTTTTGACCTTAGCGACATAAATGTCACCGACGGCATAGGCAAGGTTGCGGCTCTCCTTTTGCAGGGATACGAGCCGGCCTTCTTCAAGAAGGGCTATCGACACCTCCTTGGGTTGCACATCGACGATGAGTTCGCTTTTCATTAAATGGATTTGTGATTTTTTGTTTTATTTTGGAAGAGGGAGGATACAAGGGTGTGCCGCAACGGGCATATGGCGACCTGATTGTGGTGTCAGACACCTAATCAAAAATGGCGTGCCGGTTCGGCACATGGGTTAAAACGGAAACAAACTTCCATGGGGCCCGCAATCGCCGCTTACGGCACCGGCCACATAAAAGTTTGTTTCAAGTCCGAATCTGACTGCCGGAGGCTTTCTTTCCTCGGCCGCAAAACCGGCACGATGGCCGGGCGCTGCCCTAAGGTGGTCAAGCCCGCCGCCGGGGTCAAACCTTATTTCTTCTTGTGGCGATTCTTGCGCAGACGTTTTTTACGTTTGTGTGTAGCCATCTTGTGGCCTTTTCTTTTCTTTCCGCTTGGCATATTCGTAAATATTTAAGGGGTGTGGTTATTTATATATCTCTATTTTATTTGACATCTTCCATAAACACCTTGGCGGGCTTGAATGCCGGGATTTTGTGCTCGGGGATGATGATGGTGGTGTTCTTTGATATATTGCGGGCAGTCTTTTGCGAGCGGGTCTTGATGATGAAGCTGCCGAAGCCGCGGAGATAAACAGGTTCGCCATGCGACAGCGAATCCTTAACTACCTCCATAAACTTCTCGATGGTTTCCAAAACTGCGGCTCTTTCAATGCCGGTGGTCTTTGAAATCTCGTTTACGATTTCTGCTTTAGTCATAGTTGTTAAGTATGCTTTAAGTTATATTTTTGATTGATTTACCTGTTAAAGCGTTGACCGCTAACAGCGTAGCGACCCGTTCGCCCGCAGGGGCAAATTTTGCAAGTGCAAATATCGCACTTTTTTTTCATTCAAGCGCTATTTCACACTACTTTTCGCTAATTTTTTTGAAATAAACGCCTTAGGGGGGATAACCCCTCTGCCCGGCGATGCGCCATGTTTCCTAATCCGCATCATATATCGGCAACCCGCCACCAACGGTAATCCACGCTCGAATCGACCGTATCCAGATGCTCGAACGATTTCAGTTTGCCGACAACGGCAAGTGTTACCGGGAGAATCAGAATCTCATAAGCGGTTTTCAGCAAAGCCTGCGTAAGTATCAGCGAAAACACCACATCCCATGGGAGCACCCCGCCGAATGCAATCGGGAAAAACACAAGCGAATCAACGCTTTCCCCCCATAAAGTCGACACAATCGCGCGCAACGAAAAACTGCGACTGCTGTTCATGCCCTTCCCCGCAGCAGCCTTCATCCGGCTCATAACATAGGCGTTGACCATCGACCCGCAAAGGAAAGCCGCAAAACTAGCCACCATGATGCGTGGCACCGCGCCATAAACAGCCTCCATAGCCTCCTGCCCCTGCCATTCGGCACCACCGGGCAGCAAAATGGCAAGATTCAGGAACATCGCCGTGAGCAGGCTCATACCGAACCCCACCCATATCATCAACCTTGCCTTACGGAATCCGTAGACCTCCACCACGCAGTCATTGATAATATACGACACAGGAAACACCACCAAACCGGCAGTGACGGTGAACCATCCCAAATCAACGGTCTTAATCTCAATGAGGTTGGAAACGATAAGACACACCACAAACATCACCGACAGCAACATGAACGGCACAGTCAAGCCTCCGGCGCCCTTGGTATGCCCCCCGTCGTCAGGCAGGGAAGCTTGTGGCGCTGTCGAAGAACCGGCAACAGGTGGATTGGAGGTTGCTTCGGAAAATTTCGAATCGGAATACTGGGAATCGGGGACTCCCGCCCCCGGAACATGCATGTTGTTTCTTTTCATAATTCTTGTTTTTAACGAGGTAGCAAGCACTCGGTGTTGTAATTCCCTGCAAAATTACAACAAATCCCTAACCCCCGCAAACATCCCGCGTACCCCACACAGCCCCTGCGCCAGCCGGAACATTCCGGGAATGCATAACCGGCAACCGGCCATAGAATGGCCCGTGCTCAGAGATTGTCTAAAATTTCCCCAAAACGGTTTTCAGACATTCCCTTAATCTATACGCGTATAATATATGGTAGTCGCCCCATAAAACGACCCGGCAGGCCATGTGATGCTCATGTTCCCGTCATTAATCAAGTCGATATAACAGTCGAGCGTATAAGGTGCTGACTCCTCCGGATAAAACGTGAAATAGACCCAGTTCCCATAACAATAATAATCGAAATCCAGATAAGCCCCTGTGCTTACCGCCTCCCAATAGCCCGTGCCGTCACTATAGAACACCATATCCTCGTCCAGGTACTCGTTGTTTTGCCACACTCCGCTGAAATACCAGTCGGTTTCCGGCCCGTCATTATCGTCGTCCACACACGACGTCAGCCCGACGGCAACCACCAGCGAAGCAAACAGCACCATCGCCAATGCCACCATCCGCCCCAGCCGCTTCGCAGCCGACACACGGTCAACACCCTCACACGCCTTTTCCAGCCCTATACGGCCCGTAAGCCCTTCCTTATCCCTCAAATCCTGTCTCATACTTCACTATCTCTTAAAACGTTAGTCAATCAGTCAAGTCAACCCGCACCATAATTCCATAATGCGGATGTAAAACTTCATGCATTTAAAACAAGCGAAAAATGCAAGGACGCTTCCGTTTAAGAATATTTAACCATGACATATTTGACATACGCGCTTATATATCTATAGATTTGTAATAATAAACAGAATTTAGCAATTCATCAAACACAATTCGTTTAATCAAGTTTCTAACATCATCACCATGAAATATACGAAACCATGAACAGATTAAGCATATTATTACTCATAAGCGTGCTGATGACAATCTTGCATCCAACGGCAATGGCTAATTCGTCACAAAACGTCTCAGATGAACCTGCGGGTGAGCCATCCACGACCGAATACCTGCCCATGTTTGAAATTGGCAAAGAGTGGAGGTACCAGCTCTACTGGCCGGACAATCCTTTTGAGGAAACACAACCGAATCGCATACGGACCCTCAAAGTAGATGAAACCAGGGAAATTAACGGACAGACATACTTTGTTGCAAATGCCTATACCGATAATGCCACCCAGCCTGATATGAATGAGCCGTACGGATATTTCAGGGAAAACATTGAAGAACGCAAAGTTTATTTTATTCCAAATAAAAACTATTCCGTTTCACCAATTCGTCATCATGCATTTTATTATGGGGAAGTATCTGATTTCGACGAAACAGAAAGAAGCCTTTACGATTTCCGAAACGGCCACGTCTATGAAGCGTCGAATGGCAACGCCCATAAATTTTCATCAACCATTAGCATTCCTTCTCCGGCAGGGGAATTAAAGGGATATTGTGATGAAAGGAAATCTTACACCCACTGTATTGTGGAAGGAATCGGTCACTTGATTACTGATGCAGATGGTGTACCGTTGACTCATGAAGCCTACGATTTATTAGGAATTCCCCCACTGGTCGCAGGGTTCGGGCAAGGCTATGTGACGCTGCTCTATTCAGTAGTCGACGGCAAAGGTAACGAACTCATCTCTATCGATGGCAACAGATTAGAGGCGGGGATAGAATCAATGAATGCCGACACAATCACGAATGCCGCTATAACCAATATAGACGGGAAACTGCACATAACCGCGACTTCCGCTATCGGCAAAGTTGAAATCTTCAATCTTGACGGAAAATGCATCTACTCTGGTTCTTTCAACAATTCACGTGCAACAATTGCCACTGACACATTTGCTCCGGGAATTTATATGATGAAAGCCTGCGGCATGGTGCGTAAAACCAGAATCAGATAAAACGAATTTTGATTTACATTATCGAAAGAGGCGTGCCGTATATTAAATTCCGGCCACCTCTTTCACTTTTACCCCGACTGAAAGGTGTGTTTCGGCAATAATCCGTCATCAACCACGTTAAAAAATTGATGACGAACCGACGAAAAATACATCTGACCCTGCATGGAGCCGTCAAGGCGTTGCTCCTTATCTGCACGCTGTGGGAAGGTTCTGCATATGCCCATGCCGACAGGCTTAACGACAAGGTGCTCAACCGCCCATACTCCGACATGAGGCGATGGCACCTGGGGTTCTCCGTCGGGTTGAACTCGTTTGACCTCTCGTTTCATCACAACGGGTTCGTGACCGAAGAGGGGCAGACATGGTTCATGGAGCAGCCCGACCTCTCACCGGGATTCTGCGTCACGGGGTTGTTCAACCTGCGCCTCAACGACTACTTCAGTGTGCGCGTAACCCCTGGCATGTATTTCGGCAACCGCATCGTGCGGTTCAAGGATACAACAAACGGCGACGAGGCAAAACAGGACATCAAATCAGCCTACCTCGTGCTGCCGGTCGACCTCAAATTCTCGTCGCAACGCATGCGCAACATCCGCCCCTACATGGTGGGAGGAATCATGCCCGCGTTCGACGTACTGAAAAAGAGGTCAGACTACCTCCGCATGAAATCCTCCGACTTCATGGTCTCCGTAGGTTTCGGGTGCGACATCTACCTGCCTTATTTCAAACTGATTCCCGAACTGAAATTCTGTTTCGGCCTGACCGACGTGCTTAAACACGACCGACCCGACCTTGTAGATGACCCGCTGAGGCTCGGCGTATCCAATTCGGTAAAAAAAGCCACAACACAAATGGTCGTCCTGTCATTCTACTTCGAATAAACCATACCCCTATCCTCCACCAACGGCAAGTGTTCAACTCAACTACATCGTCAATTCACAACCGTCTGCTACAGGCAGGCATAATGATTGCCGCCATCTTGGCATTATGCCCGCAAAAAGCGGCAGCCCAGGCCGACGCGCAATTCTCCCAGTACTTCGAAGTCCCTAACTATTATAACGCGGGAGCCATCGGCACCACCGACCTGCTTAAAATCCGTGCCGGGGCACGAATGCAATGGGTAGGAATCAAAAACGCCCCCAGCACATTCCTTGTGGCCGCCGACATGCCGTTCAAGTTCATCAACAAACGCTTCGGCGTCGGCCTTGTGATGCAGCAGGAAAGCCTGGGCCTGTTCAAAAACATGACCCTGGGCGCACAAATAGCCTACAAGCAGAAACTTTTCAAAGGGGTGCTCTCAATAGGCGCACAAATAGGGTTCATCGACCAGTCATTCAAAGGAACCGAAGTCTACATCCCCGACGATGACGACTACCACCAGTCAACCGACGACGCAATCCCACAGCAGGACATACGCGGCAACGCATTCGACGTAGGCCTCGGCATCCTCTATACCCACCGCTGGTTCTGGGCCGGCATCTCAGCCACTCACCTCAATTCCCCCTCGATGAAAATGAACGCAGAAACCGGCGAAAACGGCAATGAGAAGAATTACGAATTTCAAATGGGACGCACCCTCTATTTCATGGCAGGAAGCAATATTCCCATTAAAAACACGTTATTTGAAGTGATACCGTCAATGCTTGTGAAATCTGATTTCACATTCACAACAGGTGAGGCCACAGTCCGTTGCCGCTACAACAAATTCCTGTCGGCAGGTGTGGGCTATCGGTGGAACGACGCAGTTTACGCGGTTTTATCCGCCGAATTCAAAGGTTTCTATATAGGCTACAGCTACGACTATCCTACATCGGCAATAGCCAAAGCCTCGTCGGGCAGCCACGAAATCTTTGCCGGTTACAGCCTGAAACTCGACCTCTCCGACAAAAACCGACACAAGCATAAAAGCATACGTATCATGTGACGCGCCTTATATATGGACGTCACCGGAACCAACCATAACAAGAACCAACCAAAGGAATTCATCATATGAAGAAACACCTTTCGCTATATCTGCTGCCGGTAACGGCCGGCCTGCTGGCTGCATCATGCGCCGCCGGGCACCGAAGCGCCTCGGGCGGTGAGGTCACCGGGGTCGGTGGCACATCATGGGCCGAACCTACACCCTACGGCATGGTGCTCGTAAGCCGTGGCTCCATGCAGATGGGGCCGCAGAAAGCCGACAGCGCCTGGAACCTTGCAGCCGACCCCAAAGGGATGTCGGTTGATGCCTTTTGGATGGATGAAACCGAAATAACCAACTCGAAATACAAGCAGTTTGTATTCTGGGTTCGCGACTCCATTATCCGCGAACGCCTTGCCGACCCTGCTTTCGGAGGCAATGAGGAATACAAAATCGAGGAAGACAAAGAGGGCAACCCCATAACGCCACATCTCAACTGGAACAAGCCTATACCCTGGCGAAACCCCGGGGAAGACGAGGCACGCGCCATTGAAAGCCTCTACCGCACCAACCCCATAACAGGGGCACGCGAACTTGACCCCGAACAGCTCAACTACCGCTACGAGGTCTACAACCAGACCGAGGCCGTGAAACGCCGTAACCGCCTCGACCCGCGCAAACGCGAATATAACACCGACCGTCCCGTCCCGACAGATATACCCGTAATTTCGAAAGACACGGCATATCTGAACGACGAGGGGGAAATCATACGTGAAACCATAACTCGCGGCCTCACCGGCGAATATGATTTCCTTAACACCTACATAGTGAACGTTTATCCCGACACAACCGTGTGGGTCAACGACTTTGAAAACGCCTACAACGAACCCTACGTGCGAATGTACTTCAGCCACGGAGGCTACAGCGAATACCCCGTTGTCGGCGTCAGCTGGGAACAGGCCAACGCTTTCTGCAACTGGCGGACCGATTTCCTGAAGCGCGCGCTTGGCAAGGAAGGTGTCTATATCGAACCCTACCGCCTGCCCACAGAAGCCGAATGGGAATTCGCAGCCCGTGCCGGGGAAAACGACAACATGTTCCCCTGGGAAGGCGACCTCCCCATCAGTGAGGATAAAGGGTGCTTCTATGCCAACTTCAAGCCCAACGACGGCAACTACGTAAAAGACGGCCACCTGATTACCTCGCGGGTAGGCACATATTCCCCTAACGATTTCGGGCTTTACGACATGGCCGGTAACGTAAGCGAATGGACATCAACAGCCTATACCGAGGGGGTATCGAAACTCACCAACGACCTCAACCCCGAATACCGCTACGATGCGGCCAAGGAAGACCCTTACAAAATGAAGCGGAAAATCGTAAGAGGCGGGTCATGGAAAGATGTGGCACACAACATACGCAGCGATATACGCATGTGGGAATTCCAAAACGAGCAGCGCTCCTACATCGGCTTCAGATGTGTACGCTCTCAAATCGGGTTCGCACGTGGCCAACAGCTTAAAAACAAGAACAAATAACCCACCGGCGGTTTACACCCTCTTTGAAAAGCAAAACTTGCAAAATGGGAAAAATCAAAACATATAAGCGCGGTCTCAGCGCCTTCATTTCAAGCGAGAAAGGACAACGGTTCTTCAACTTTGCCTACTCTATCGGCGCAGCCATCGTAATCTGGGGTGCGCTATTCAAAATCCTGCATCTACCGGGTGGCAACTTCCTGTTGTCGTTAGGCATGGGAACCGAGGTGTTCATGTTCATGCTCACCGCTTTCGACCGCCCGCCACGCGAATATAAATGGGAAAACGTGTTTCCCGTGTTTGACAGCAACAATCCCGACGACCGCCCCGATTTTAAATCAGGCACAGGCGTCGTAATCAACGGTGGCGCAGCAAATGCCGCTGCCGGGGCATATACCGGCAATCTCTCAGCCCCGGTGCTATCCGAAGGGGCCTCCCCTGCCGAAGTGATGGCACGCGTCACGGATGCCACACAGCTCTACCTCTCGCAAATAACGGAAATGACCAACGAGTTGCGCCATCTGCAGGACACCACACGTTCGCTCAACACCGTCAGCGATGTGCTTCTCGAATCCTACAAGGCCATAACCGAGAATTCCGAGAACATCACCCGTAGCTCAAAAGGCTACGTAGAGCAGATGCAGGATCTGAACCGCAACATCAACGGCCTCAACACCATCTATGAAATCCAGCTGAAAAGCGTCTCGTCCCAGCTCGATTCCATCGACCGTGTAAACCGTGGCATAAAGGATATACGCGACATGTATGAGAAATCCTCGGCACAAAGCGCCCGCTACTGCGAGGAAACCGAGAAGATGGCCCGTTACATGCAACAGCTCAACTCCGTTTACGAAAAGATGATTACCGCCATGACCATCAACATGTACCGCCCGATGGTCAACCCTGGCGACATACCTGTTCCTCCCACACCTTCAAAAGATTAATTCATCAAACCGGAAGTTAAGCCACTATGCGACACAGGATTATACACCTCCATAGGCATAAATCCTAATTACCCCGCAAAAGTTCTGAAAATTAAGCCCCTCATCCCTCTTAACTTCTCAATTTCTTAACTTCTAAACTTCTAAGCTTCTCAACTTCTCACAATGGGCAACAACACAAGGCTTTCACCGCGTCAGAAGATGATAAACCTAATGTATATCGTCCTCACCGCCATGCTTGCTCTGAACGTGTCGAGCGATGTGCTCAACGGCTTCACCCAGGTTGAAGAAGGGCTGAAGCGCACCAACAACAACGTAGAGGAACGCAATGCCGCCATACTCAACACCCTTCAGGCATTCGCCGCCCAAAACCCCGACAAAGGACAACGATGGTATGACAAAGCCGCCGAAGTGCGCCGAATCACCGACGGGGTCTACCTCCATATCGACACCCTAAAGCAACTAATCGTAAAAGAAGCTGACGGTTCCGACGCCGACCCCGAAAACATCCTGAACCGCGATAACCTGGAAGCGGCATCCTACGTGATGCTTTCAGGCACAAATCCGCGTGGGGCACGCTTGAGAACCGCAATCGACAGCTACCGCACCTACATATCCTCCCTGATGACCGACTCAGTGAAACGCACATCTATTGAGAAAGCGCTTTCAACAGAAAACGTGCTCCGAAAAGGCTCACTCGGCAAACAATCGTGGGAGGAATCCAAATTCGACAATCAGCCAGTAGTTGCAGCAGTCACCCTCCTGACCAAACTGCAGAACGATGTGAAGTATGCCGAAGGGGAAGCCTTGCAAACCCTATTGGCAAATGTGGATGCCGGCGACGTCCGTGTTAACGAACTAAACGCCTTCGTCATACCGCAAAGCCGCTTCGTTATGCGCGGCGGCAAATATTCCGCCAACATAGTCCTCGCCGCAGTCGACACTACGGCACGCCCCGAAGTTTATGTAAACGGGAACAAACTCCCCAACGACCGAGGCCTGTATGAACTCAACCCCGGTGCCACAGGCACATTCGACTACAAAGGTTACCTTGAGGTGCCTCACGGCGACGGCTCTGTAACCCGCCACCCCTTCGAATCGTCCTACACCGTAATCGAGCCTACCGCCACGGTATCGGCCACGATGATGAACGTTCTTTATGCCGGTATCGACAACCCGGTTTCTATCTCCGTACCAGGAGTTCCCAACAATGCCGTATCGGCATCAATGACCAACGGCACCCTCAAACGTAACGGCGACCACTGGGTGGCCCATCCTTCAAAAGTAGGCGATGATGCCACGGTAAGCGTGACAGCCGAAATGGACGGACGCCCCATGAAGATGACCGAAACGAAATTCCGCGTGCGAAAGCTGCCCGACCCTACACCCTTCATCGCTTTCAAGGATAAGGACGGGAACACATCACACTACAAGGGGGGTGGCCGCGGCCTGTCGAAAACCCTCCTTCTCTCCGCCCCAGGCATTGAAGCTGCCATCGACGATGACCTGCTAAACATCAGTTTCAACGTCCTAAGCTTCGAAACCGTATTCTTCGACTCCATGGGTAACGCCATTCCTGAAGTATCCAACGGGGCACAATTCTCCCAGCGACAGAAAGACTCGTTCCGCCGCCTAAGCCGTGGCAAACGATTCTACATATCACGTGTGAAGGCAGTCGGTCCCGACGGCATAACCCGCGACCTCGCCCCGATTGAAGTAATAGTAAACTGATGCACATGAACTCACTTATAAAATATATAGTGACGGCGATTACCCTGTCGTCAACAGCACTCGGACTTGCCGCCCAGGATTCATCTTCCAGCTCATCATCAATCGTGCGCCGACGCGCAGGCGGCCGCGAACGTGATGCCGCCGCAACGCCCGGAGTAACCGACCGCATGCAACAGTTCTACCGTCAGAACGAGCAGAGCGATGCCGACCGTTTGTGGATGCGCGTAATTTACCGCGCACTCGAACTCGACAACCCAAAGAACGCGGCTTTATATTACCCGGAAGAAGTAATCGACGGTCAGGAAAACCTGTTCCGTATAATCATGCGCCTTTTGGCCGATAATCAGATTGCAGCCTACGAATATCTCGACGGCAAGGAAATCTTTACCGACAAATACAAGCTTAAAGTGCGCGACATGCTCGACCGCTTCCACGTGCTTTACACCGATGCGAAAGGATCGACTGAAAAGAACCCTAAATTCACCATCGAGGAAAGCGACGTACCGGCCAACGAAGTCCTATCCTACTACATTCTCGAACGTTGGGAATTTGACGCCCGCTCCAACAAGACCAAACGCCGTGTCGAAGCCATATGCCCGGTGTTGCACCGTTCTGATGATTTCGGTGCCGACGCCGTGCGCTACCCCATGTTCTGGGTAAAGCTCGATGCACTCCGCCCCTATCTCGCCCAGCAATACATCTTCATTGACGACGACAACAATCTGCCAAAGTACACCTACGATGATTTCTTCACCCTCACGATGTACGACGGCGATATCTACAAAACCCGCAACCTCACCAACAAGTCGATGGTGCAGATGTTCCCCGATCCTGATGACCGCAAACGCGCCCAGGATAGCATACAGAACCGTCTTGACACCTTCGACAAAAACATATGGGTTCCGTCACGTGAAGAAGTCATAGCTGCTCGTGAAGCCCGCGAAGCTGCCGAAGCAGCAGCCGAGGCAGCCGCAGAAGGCACCCCTATTCAGGCACGCGACGGCAATGCGGAAGAGGAAGCCACAGAGAAAAAGACCTCCCGTTCACGCCGAGGTTCTGCCTCACGCTCCTCTCGCAAAAAAGAAACCGCCGACAAACCGGCCAAAAAGGAGAAGAAAGCCAAAGCACATAAACCCAAAGCCGCAAAATCCTCATCCTCGGCCGTCCGCTCCGTCCGCCGCCGCAAATAACGATGACGCAATAACGGTTTAACTGTATTGATAAAACTCACACCATCTCCGGCCAAAGGTATGAATTCGACCCTTAGCCGGAGATGGTGCCGTAATAACCCTTATCAAAAACAACGATAAGTTACAGTACATTTCCCCTGATTCGCTTTGCTATATTTTCCAAACGCAAAAATCCGCTTTAAAGCGGATTTTTGCGTAACTTTGTATTAAAATGGTCATAACATGGCTCATTGACAATTAGAGTAGATGGAAAAGCCGACGAAAAGAAAGATTGCGATTGTGACTAGTACCCGGGCTGACTGGGGGCTTCTGAGGGATATTGCCGGGACTTTACGCGGTAGCGGGAAAGCAGAAGTCAGCATTATCGCCACCAATATGCATCTTAATCCGTCCTACGGCATGACCGTGGACGAAATCGTGGCTGACGGATTCGATATCGCCGCACGTGTCGAGATGGCTTCGGCAAGCGATTCTCCGGCCGATACGGCGCGTGCTGCAGCACAATGTATGCATGGCATGGCCGATGCTTTCGAATCCATCCTCCCCGACATGCTGTTGATTCTCGGCGACCGCTACGAAATGCTTGCGGTAGCAACGGCTGCCACTATTATGCGTATCCCCATTGTGCATATCGCAGGAGGGGAGATTTCGGAAGGCGCATTCGATGATTGCATCCGCCACGCCATAACAAAACTCTCGTCACTCCATCTCACTGCTACCGAACCTTACCGCAACCGCGTAATCGCAATGGGCGAGGATAGCAGCCGCGTAATAAACACAGGAGCTATCGGGGTCAATAATCTGACACGCGAACCGATAATGCCAAAAGAGGAACTTGAACGCTCAATCGGGCTGGACATAACACCGGACACATTGCTTGTAACCCTCCATCCCGCCACTCTCGATGCCGCGCCGGTTGAGAAAAGATGCCGCGACATGCTTGCCGCCTTCGACCGCTTCCCCCAGTCGCACATCATTTTCACCTACCCTAACAACGACCCCGATGGAAAAGTGATTATCGACCTCATCGAACGCTACACAGCCTGCAACCCGGGGCGTGCCGTCGTTGTACCGTCGCTCGGACGCAAACGCTATCTGTCGGCACTGCACTATGTCAGTGCCGTTGTCGGCAATTCGTCAAGCGGCATTGTTGAAGTACCGTCGATGCATATCCCTACGGTAGACATCGGCATCCGCCAGCAAGGGCGCATCGCATCCGAATCGGTAATCCATTGCGATGCGGATACTGAATCAATAGCCACAGCTATAGCGACCGCCTTGTCACCCGATGGCCGAAAGATTGCCCGCGAGGCCGGAAACCCCTATTTCAAACCTGACACCCTGCGGCTAATCGTGGATGCGATTCTATCAACCCCCATTGAAACTTTGCGGACTAAGCGGTTTATCGACCCTTATCCGATGGATAGCCAGCACGCGGCCGGCATCCATACACCCCCCTATACAGAATGCGAATGACACCGTTGATTATAATCCCGGCACGCGGCGGCAGCAAAGGTATCCCGCGCAAAAACATAAAGCTGCTTTGCGGAAAACCGCTCATCGCCTACTCCATCGATGTTGCCAAAGCTGTCTGCAACAAACATAACCTCACGGAATGCAACATCATACTGTCGACCGACGACGACGAGATTGCAACCATGGCTGAAGCATGCGGGCTGCCTGTCCCATACCGACGCCCCGAATCGCTTGCTACCGACACCGCCGGTTCACGCGAAGTTATACTGGATGCCATGGATTATGCCGATACGAACCACATAGGTTATAACTGCATCCTGCTTCTACAGCCAACATCCCCGTTACGCACTGCCGATGATGTAGAAGGGTGTCTGGACCTTTATGAAGCCACACATCCCGATATGGTCGTAAGCGTAAAGGAAGCGGCGGCAAATCCCTATTACAACTGCTTTGAAACCAATCCTTCCAACGGGATGTTACAAATATCAAAGGGTGACGGACTTCTATCCCGTCGTCAGGATGCCCCGAAGGCATGGGAATTCAATGGCGCAGTGTATGTAATAAACCCTGCCTCGATTCGCCAAATGCCCCTAGGCGCATTTCCGGCACGCATACCCTACGAAATGCCGACAATCCGCTCGGTCGACATCGACACCCATCTCGACTGGGTAATAGCCGAGACTTTGATGAAACAAAACCAAACCGGCAAGCAATGAACCGACACATAATCAACAGCCACAGCACCGTTATCCAGGCACTCCGCCAGCTGAACGAACTATCGGGCGGGGTCATGACATTGGTTGTGACCGACGATAACGACAAAATGCTCGGAACCCTGACCGATGGCGACATACGCCGGGGACTGCTCAACGGCATCACCCCGGATGACCCGCTTTCGGCAGTGACCCATACGGCATTCCATTATCTCCGGGCAGATGCCACACCACGCCGACGCGTCGAAGCTATGCGCCATGCCCGCCGTAAAAATCTGAAACTGCTGCCGGAGCTGAATGCCGACGGCACCATCTCTCGTCTTATCGACCTCACACGCACCCATACAATCCTCCCGCTATCGGCAATACTCATGGCCGGAGGGAAAGGGGAACGGCTACGCCCTATGACCCTCACGGTGCCAAAACCATTGTTGGAAATCGCCGGACGCCCTATTATCGACTATAACGTGGAAAACCTGGCCCGTTGCGGAATTTCCGACGTATGGGTAACGGTGAAATATCTCGCCGGGCAAATCAAAGAATACTTCTCCAACTCGTGCCACGGCATCACAGTGAAATGCATTGAAGAAGAAAAATCGCTCGGCACAATCGGGGCGGCAGCCCTGGTGCCTAGAAACATCGACGGCGACACACTGGTCATGAACTCCGACCTCCTCACCACCATCGACCTTGAGGAAATGTATATCCGCCACGTCGACGAACACGCCGACATAACAATAGCGGCAATTCCATATTCACTCTCCGTACCCTATGCGATACTTTCAACCGATGGCTCCAGGGTCAAAACAATCGAAGAGAAACCAACCTACTCCTACTTCGCCAATGCCGGCATATATATCTTCTCCAACCGTGTGCTGAGTGCACTGAGTCCCGACGAACGCACCGATGCCACCGACCTTATCGAGGCAGCGATCAACGAAGGTATGAAAGTGACATATTACCCGATAAACGGCACCTGGATTGACATCGGTTCCCCGGCCGACTTCAGCCACGCTGAAGAAATCATGAAACATCACCGCTCGCTAACAAACCGTTGCTGACCAACGTTTATTATCTGAAACAAGCGCTGATTCCCGTTATAAACAACGCCCAACAGCAAAAACAACCAAGAAACCATGGCTGATTCAAACTTCATAGACTATGTTAAAATCCTTTGCCGCTCGGGCAAAGGCGGTGCAGGCTCTCTCCATTTCCACCGTGCAAAATATGTACCCAAGGGAGGTCCCGACGGAGGTGACGGAGGGCGTGGAGGACACGTCATCCTTCGTGGTAATAAAAACATGTGGACCCTCCTCCCACTGAGATACAGCCGCCACATCTTTGCCGGAAACGGGCAAAGCGGCTCTGCCTGCCGGAGCTTCGGCAAAGACGGTGAAGACAAGACCATCGAAGTGCCATGCGGCACAGTCGTGTTCGATGCCGATACCGGCGAATACCTTTGCGAGGTAACCGACGACGGGCAGGAAGTGAAGCTCCTTCGTGGAGGCAGAGGCGGCCTGGGCAACTGGCATTTCAAATCTGCAACAAACCGTACCCCACGCTATGCCCAGCCCGGAGAACCCGCCATAGAGAAAGCCGTAATCCTGGAATTGAAACTACTGGCCGATGTCGGACTCGTAGGATTTCCCAATGCAGGTAAATCCACCCTGCTTTCGTCACTTTCGGCAGCACGCCCCAAAATAGCCGACTACCCGTTCACAACCATGGAACCTCAGCTCGGCATCGTAGAATACCGTGGCAACCGCACATTCGTCATGGCCGATATTCCAGGCATCATCGAAGGTGCCAGCGAGGGACGCGGCCTCGGTCTGCGGTTCCTCCGACACATCGAACGCAATGCAGTTCTGCTCTTCATGGTGCCTGCCGATGCCGACGACATAACCCGGCAATATGAAATCCTGCTTGACGAACTACGCCGCTTCAACCCGCAGCTCATGGATAAGCAACGCGTTTTGGCCATATCTAAAAGCGATATGCTCGACGAAGAACTGAAAGCCGAAATCCGTCCCACCCTTCCGGCCGACCTCCCTTCTGTCTTCATATCCTCAGTCACAGGCGAAGGCCTGACAGAACTCAAGGATGCCCTTTGGAAAGCTATAACCGACGATTCCAACCGCATTGAGGCCATCCCCATCACCCACCGTCCACTCGACGGCCACCATCGGCTTAGGGAAGAGGATGAATTCATATTCGAAAACATCCCATCCACCGACGATGACGAACCGATGGAAACATACGATGACGAATTCTTTGACGATGATGAAGATGAAAACATCGATTATGAATGGAAATACGGCGACATAAAGGAATAACCACCATTATAGATTGTCCAAAATTTTTCCAAAAAATTTTTCAAGGTGTTTTGAGTAAATTTTGAGACAATCCCTTTGATTTCCATCCAGCCACAACACAACCCAAGGCGGTGTAGCGAAAATTCAAAAATTCGTCACACCGCCTTTGCTATCGCCATCCTGGCGAGAACAAACTACCAATAACCGGCCTTTAGTCGCTTGGCTATGCCAAGAATGGCTCAGCAGGAGCTTACGGGTAAAACTGAAAGGAGTTGACTGAGGTCGATAACCGAAGCCGAATCCCATCAGCTCCTTCCATCCGAACCACTATTACACACCCCATTGCTTTCCCCGACATATATTTCGTTTCCCCCACAGCTAACATCCCATTTTGAGGATTATAACAACTAATGGAGACTAATTGCCGATAATTATCCCCGACTACTTCCCCAAATAAATAAAAGGCTTGGCGCCGTGGTTTCAGATAAAGATACCACGGCACCAAGCCTTTTATTTCCAATAGATGGGAATTAGTTCTTTTTACGATTACCGTAACGGCTGAGGAACTTGTCTACGCGACCTGCTGTATCCACGAGCTTCTGCTTGCCGGTAAAGAAGGGGTGAGAAGAGCTGGTGATTTCAAGCTTCACCAAAGGATAAGTCACTCCGTCGATTTCGATGGTTTCCTTAGCGGCAACAGTCGAGCGGGTGATGAAAATTTCCTCGTTCGACATATCCTTGAAAACTACTTCACGATAATTTGAAGGATGAAGATCTTTTTTCATTTTATTTGTCGGTTGTTTTGATTTTTCAGAATCTTTAAAATCTTCGCTGGTAAGGCGGTTTATAGTAATGGCCTGCAAATTTACGCATTTTTATCCAATTGGCAAACCATCCACCGATATTTTTACTCCCAATCCATATCAGCTCATCAGCTCAATCAGCTCAACCTGTTGCCACATAAACATAGCCAATCCCTACTATAACACATGACCACACAGCCACTTTCCTCCCCCCTGACTGAATTATCCCAACCAAATTCGCTCTTACCCTCCAGAACGACACAGACAGCCAATACACCAACCCAGCGCAATCAGAATGCATCTCTGCAATTCTTACTGGTCACCCAAAATAGATAATGCAAAGTCCACAGTTAACCGGGCTAGTTTAACCTGTCCGTCATTTTTCAAAAAAAGTCAAACCAACAACCCAAGCCCGGCTGTTTGAACCAGTCGACCTGGCGCATAGTAATAAACCTGTGTTTAGG
>LUJQ01000020.1 GCA_001689485.1 Bacteroidales bacterium M6
GAAAGCGGGTGCAAAGGTACGCACTTCCCGCATACCCTCCAAATTTTTATGCGACTTTTTTTGAGGAAATTTACAAAAAAAACGACAGGATTTATTGTGAAATCAAGGGTAATTACAGGCATATCAATCGCTTAACCCTCATCAAAAATTTTACTTAAATTTTCAGGCCAAAACCATGATTTTACCCATCAGGCCCTGCCTCTGCAAAATTGCAGAACCATTTATTTTTTTGAACGGCATAAACGGATTAGCTATCTTTGCATAGAAATATCAATAAAACGAACACCCAGCAATAATGAAGGTAGTAAATTTTGCGGAGAAAAACTCCCTAATCAGCCAGTACATGACAGAGCTGCGCGATGTAAATATCCAAAAAGACATGCTGCGTTTCCGCCGGAACCTTGAAAGGATAGGTGAAATAATGGCCTATGAAATCAGCAAAACCCTCGATTATGACACGGTCGACACACTCACACCCCTGGCCATGGCAAAAAGCGAGGTGATAGCGACACAGGTTGTACTCGCCACGATTTTCCGTGCAGGAGTCCCTTTCCACCAAGGATTCCTCAACTATCTCGATCACGCGGAAAACGCATTTGTATCGGCTTACCGTAAATATAAGGAGAAAGAAAACTTCGATGTATGCATCGAATACCTTGCTTCCCCGCGAATCGACGGCAAAACCCTTATCCTCGCCGACCCGATGCTGGCAACGGGAGCTTCAATGGAATTAAGCTACCGGGCACTGCTCACCAAAGGCACCCCTGCCCAAATCCATGTAGCCTCAGTCATAGCCTCGCAACAGGCCGTTGACTACGTGGCCGAACACTTCCCATCCGACCGTACCACGATATGGATCGGAGCCATCGACAAAGAAATCAACTCACATTCATATATAGTGCCGGGACTTGGGGATGCAGGCGATCTCGCTTACGGCACAAAAGAATAAGACCTCAAAAAAACTTCTGCCCGGAGGAATATAAAATAATTTTTACGACTTACTCCCCGTTTTAGTTGTTATAATAAGGAGAGGGATACCAAAGGGGCATATCCCCTCCTTAATTATATATAGGTATGTAACGGCCATACAACCACCGGCCACACACACAATCCCAAATAGAAAAAACAACGCACATACATCATCATGGAAAAAATGTTACGCGACATGGCGCTAGCCTATCATCGCAACCCCCGCCCTGGCAAAACCGAAGTCATTCCCACCAAACCCTACGATTCACCGGCCGACCTTGCATTGGCCTATTCCCCGGGGGTGGCATACCCGTGCCTGGAAATAAAGGATGACGAAAACAAAGTATGGGAATATACCAACAAGGGAAACCTCGTAGCGGTAATTTCAAACTGCACGGCAGTGTTAGGACTTGGCGACATAGGTGCAAAAGCCGGTAAGCCCGTCATGGAGGGAAAGGCATTGCTGTTCAAGATTTTTGCCGGACTCGACTGTTTCGACATCGAAATCAACGAAAAAGACCCCGCGCGGTTTGTGGAAATAGTGAAAGCACTCACCCCTACCTTCGGCGGCATAAACCTTGAGGACATCAAATCTCCCGAATGCTTTGAAATCGAAAAACGCCTCAAAGAAGAATGCGACATCCCTATTATGCACGACGACCAGCATGGCACAGCCATCATATCGGGCGCCGCACTGCTCAACGCCCTCGAACTGCAAGGGAAAAAAGCCGGGGAAATAAAGATGGTGGTCAACGGCGCGGGAGCTGCAGCAGTGTCATGCACCAGGCTTTATGTAGCCCTCGGCGTCAAACCCGAAAACATAGTGATGTGCGATTCAAAAGGGGTGATACGCGCCGACCGCGAAGGTCTGTCGCCGCAAAAAGCCCAATTCGCCACCACCCGCGACATCCATACCCTGGAAGAAGCCATGCGGGATGCCGACCTTTTCCTCGGCCTTTCGGTGAAAGATGTGGTTACACCAGGCATGCTTAAAAGCATGGCACCCAAACCCATAGTGTTCGCCCTGGCCAACCCCGACCCCGAAATAGCCTACGAGGTGGCTGTGGCCTCACGCCCCGACCTGATTTTTGCAACCGGCCGTTCCGACTATCCCAACCAAATCAACAATGTGCTCGGATTCCCCTACATATTCCGAGGCGCGCTTGACTGCGGGGCATCGGCAATAAACGAGCCGATGAAGCTGGCGGCAGCACATGCCATCGCGGCATTGACCCACCTCCCTGTTCCCGACCGCATCAAAGAAGCGTATGAAAAGCCCGACCTGGCATTCGGGGCGGACTATATATTGCCGAAGCCTATGGATCCCCGTCTACTTGAAACCGTATCCACAGCCGTGGCAAAAGCAGCTATGGAAAGCGGGGTAAGCCGACGGCCAATTACCGACTGGACGGCTTACTCCAAACATCTGAAAGATCTCGGAAGCCAGTGCGGCGACGGGGTGTGCTATTCGCAACTGCTGAATTCACGTGAAACCCTCGAACGCATAGCAAGCCGCCTCGGTTACAAACTCACCTGACAACCTATAACTTCCGACTTAAAACTTATAACTCAAACCCGCACTTCACCCCGTTATCCGCAACTTCCAAATGCGCCGTGGCTCCCAGCAGCAACGGCGCATTTTCCTCGATATGCCCCATCGGCAGCCCATAAGCACGAGGGAATGAGTAAGGACGGAAAAAACGCTCCATCATCTCCTCAACCGAGGCATGGTCGGCCGACGGACGATATTCGGTAAACTGCCCTATCAGCAACCCGCCAAGCCTGTCGAACACACCGCGCAGACGCAGTTGCCACAAAATGCGTTCCACCTTATATATAGGCTCGGCAATATCCTCCAGGAACAGCACACATCCAGGCCCTATGTCATCAAAACGGGTGCCGATCAGCCCTCCCAAAACGGCCAGGTTACCACCTACCAACCTTCCGCCAGCACTCCCGTTAAAATTAAACTTATGCGCATCACACGAAAAACCTGCTTCCCCACCACGCAAAATCCCGATTTCCTTTTCATAACATGCAAAGCCTCCTGCGCCGCGCCCGATATGTTTGGCCATCGCGGCATGCAGCGACGCCACACCTTTCCTGCGCCACAAGGCATGCAGCGCCGTGATGTCGCTGAAGCCTATAAGCCATTTATGAAACATGGTTTCAGGCAGGCGGTCAAGTTCGTCAAGCAGATGCACGGCACCATATCCCCCACGGGAACACAGCACACCCTTGATAGACTCATCCTCCAGAGCCTTGCGCAAATCGGCCACACGCGCTTCGGCCGAAGCGCTGAACGACCCGCATTCACCCTTGGCATGAGGCATCACCACCGGCTCAAAACCCTCGCGGCCTAACTGGCCGACAGCGGCATCAATAAGTTCCGGCGCTATTTTCGACGCCGGGGAAACAATCGCAACCCTGTCGCCGTTGCGCAACGGGGCGGGTATGACAATCTCCTTGGACACTTCCATAACGTCAACCGCAATTCAATTAACCTTCACCGGGATGCCGGTGGCAGCTGTGATTTTCCCGGCAATAACACGCAGCTCATCCTCCGGCACTTTCACCAACGATTGCGCCGGGGTGGCACGGTCAAGCGAATATATCATCACCTCGCGCGGCATGATGGCACGATAGGCATCAATCAACGCATCCACTTCCTCGGCAGTGGTATTATCGATTTTCACACCTTCCCATTCCCCGCGCAGCATCATCGTCTGTATTATCCCTGTTCCCTTAAACACTTTAAGCCGCTCAACAACAGCCTCTGCCGTAAAACCGGGCATGTTCGGGCGATCGACCAGCCTCACAGTGCCGTCCAAAGCCGAATCGAGTTTAAGGATATTATTGTCGACCTTTTTCAACGCCCCGACAACATCATCCCTGTCTATCCGTGTCGAATTGGTAAGGACACTGACTTTGGCCGACGGGAAAAACCGGTCGCGCAGGGCGAGTGTGTCATCCACAATCCCCGCGAAATCCGGATGCAACGTAGGCTCACCATTCCCAGAGAAAGTTATCACATCGAGCCCGCTCCCGGATGCCTGCATGTCACGCAGTTTCTCCTCAAGCCGGCTTCTCACCTCGCTACGCGACGGCAAACCGGAAACACCGGCGCCTTGGGCATTGAAACCGGCCTCGCAATAAAGACAGTCGAACGAACACACCTTCCCGTCGTTGGGCGACAGGTTCACACCCAGCGAAATGCCGAGCCTGCGTGAATGAATCGGCCCGAAAACAGTCGAATGAAAAAGCACACGTTGCATAGAAAATTCTGGTTAAAATTGAAAACGGGACTCGTTTAATCCGTTAAACGCGCCCCGTCAATCATGATTATCAAACATCAACCATTCTTGGTTAAATGTCAGGCATACCTCTCTTTAAGAACGGCAAACCTTTCTGATTACTATCTGAAAAGAATTGTAAACATATTTCAACCAACGAGACTACACCGTAAGGATTTCCTTCTCCTTGGCGGCAAAAAGCTCATCGATCTGCTTGAGGTATTTGTCGTGGATTTTCTGGGCTGTCGCCTCGGCATCCTTTTCCACATCCTCGGGCATACCCTGCTTCACGGCCTTCTTAAGCCCCTCGATAGCATCACGGCGTGCATTACGCACCGACACCTTGGCCTGCTCGGCTTCACCTTTCGACTGCTTTACCAGCTGCTTGCGGCGCTCCTCGGTCAGCGGGGGAATCGAAATGCGGATAACCTCGCCGTTGTTTTCAGGCGTGATTCCAAGCTCGGAATTGATAATGGCCTTCTCAATCTCCTTAAACATCGATTTTTCCCACGGCGTAATGGCAATAGTGCGGGCATCGGGCACCGCGATATTTGCCACATTCGAAATCGGGGCAGCGGAACCGTAGTAGTCAACACGGATTCCTTCGAGAATTTTGGGATTTGCCTTTCCGGCACGTATGCGTGCCAGGGTCTCGTCAAGATAGGCCACCGCCATCTCCATTTTTTCCTCAGCCGGGCCGAGGTAGGTTTTCGGGTCAGTCATATTATTTTGTCCTTTTTATAATTTTCGATACTTTAACAATCTCAGGCCATGAAGTGATTCAACTTCGTTTCAAACCGTCAATAAACAAGTGTGCCGATAGGTTCGCCGTCAAGAACCTTTTGAAGGTTCCCGGGGGTATCCATGTCGAACACAACAATCGGCAGACGGTTTTCCTTGCAGAGGGCTGTGGCAGTGAGATCCATCACCTTCAATCCCCGGGTGTACACCTCGTCATATGTAATCTCCTGGAACTTCGTAGCCGTAGGGTCTTTTTCGGGATCGGCGGTATAGATGCCGTCTACACGCGTACCCTTGAGCATAACATCGGCCTCGACCTCCACCCCGCGCAACGCGGCCCCTGTATCGGTCGTAAAAAACGGGTTGCCCGTTCCCCCGGAAAGGATGGCCACCTCGCCACGCTCCAAAGCCTCGATGGCATGCCATTTGCTGTAATACTCACCTATGGGATACATATTGAGCGCCGTAAACACACGTGCCTTCTGCCCGGCTGCATCAAGAGCCGAACTCAACGCCAGGGAATTGATAACCGTTGCAAGCATTCCCATCTGGTCACCTTTGACACGGTCGAAACCCTTGGCCGCACCCTGCATGCCGCGGAATATATTCCCGCCACCGATTACGATGGCAACCTGCACGCCGCTGTCGGCAACTTCCTTTATCTGACGGGCATACTCACCCAGCCGAACCGGGTCGATGCCGTAATGCTGCGCACCCATCAGCGATTCCCCGCTGAGCTTAAGCAGCACTCTCTTGTATTTGGTCCTCATGCGCTATGTAGAATCTTATACGGGATTTAATGCCATCCCTTATTATGGACACAAAAATAGTGAAATTATTCATTGTGCCAAAATCCAAGTGCCCGAACCCGTTTCACCCGATAGCTTTTTGCCATAATCTCGTGCCGTTGTGGCAACATATGGACATTATTACAACCGAAACGCCTATATTTCTGACATCCGCATAATAGTTTTATTGTTCATAAGCAGTTTTTGGGGAAACCTTCATATTATTAACCCTTTAATTCTTCACTTATGGGAATAAAACCATTTCGGTTTCGGAAATCAACGACCATTCCCACATCGTGCCCACCCTTAACCTCGCTTCGGGAATCTATGTCATCACGGTGAACTATGACGGTGCGCAAAGCGAATCACTGAAAGTAGCAATCACAAGGTAAAACTCACCCGGTAACAACCCGGAGGGAAGCCGGAACGACTGCAAACGCCCGGAGGAAAGGATACCCATATGCCTTCCCTTCGGGCGTTTATCTCAGCAGTCTCTTCAAAACAGCGCCTTTTTGTTACTTTAACTAAATCTCGCTACCTTTGCGTAAGCAAAATATGTATTTGACGCAGCATTATGCTCAACAAACACCCATCATAACCACCAAGTGACAATCATAATCACGAGGGATTCCATACCCACATAGCCACTGACAATCATCTTTACATTTTTCATAATCAAACCCTATCATTGATGAAAAAACTTTTCATTCAACTGTGTGCAGTCGCCCTGCCGGTATTCTCCCTCACGGCAACGGCAACACCACAAAGCATCATGCAGAAAATTGCCGACACAGGCAAATTGGCAAATTGGCAGGAAACATCAGGCAATGCAGGCATACCTGCGGCGCTATGCCTGAAATCAGCACGTAATGCCACATTGAAAACAACAGGCAACATTGCCGAAGGCCCCACCCTTTACGGATGGATGTCGTATAACGAAGCCTGGGATAAAAACCAAGGCAGCAACTATGGCATCTACTCATTCCCTGCCTCCGCCAACACAAGTTTCAGCAAAGTGCTCGGGACAAAAAACATATCGGCAGGCGCACATGCCGACGGAAGGCTGTGTGCATATTACGTGCTAAACTACGGAGGAGCAATCTCCATCAAATATTATATGTATGATGCCGACAGCGGGGAACTGAAAACGGAAACATCATTCGGCACGTCGAACACCCCCGATATCTACACACAATATGCCTACACGTTGGCCTACAACTACAAGGATGCCACCCTTTACGGGGAATTCTTCCGCACCAAAGGCGATGACCTCGCTGTGTGCATAAGCACCGTCGACCCGCTCACAGGCGCGGCCACGGAGATTACGGAAATCGACAGCAACGGCGTCCTGTTCCTGTCGCTCGCCTTTGACAACGACGGCAACCTTTACGGCATAGGCGACGACGGCAACCTCTACACAATCGCCCTCCCCTCCGGCACATTGAACCTCATCGGCTACACCGGCCTGCGCCCTAAAGACCCGCAAGGTTCTGCAATCGACCCGGCAAGCGGCAGGATGTTCTGGTCATACCTCAGCGAGACCCAGGAAAGCGCCCTTTATGAGGTTGACCTTGCCACAGGAAAGGCCAACCTGGCATCCGACTACCCGGCTACCACATGGATTACCGGCCTATACACCGACCACACACCGACCGGGAGCATACCGGCCGATATAACCGACATGGCCGTAAGCTACTCGGCCAACGCCGCTCTCGACTGCACGGTTTCATTCACCGCACCGGCAACAACCGCCGACGGGAATGCCGCCACAGGAAGCTTCAACGTCGACCTCCTCATCGACTACAACAAAATCGCCACAGCCCCGGCAACCGTAAACCCGGGAGAAAGCTACACATTCACAACACAGCTCACAGCAGGACTTCACAAAGTGGAGGCACAGCTGTCAAACAATAACGGGTTCGGCGACCGCGCACGCATCCTTACCTATGCAGGAACCGACGTGGCAGGCGCCCCCGGTAATGTGACCCTGGCTCTCGACGGGCGAAATGCCACCCTAACATGGACAGCCCCGCAAAAAGGTGCCAACGGAGGGTGGTTTGATGCCACAGGGCTGACCTATAAAATCGTACGCCGCCCCGACAACCAGGTAGTGGCAACAGCCTACACCCCGACATCGTTCACCGAGGAAATCCCCGACGAACTCGGCAACTGGTTCTATGAAGTGACCGCCGTCACCACAACGGAAGGCGCCACCGCCGAATCCAACAGGGTAATGTATGGCACATCAAAGAAAGTGCCCTACAATGAGACCTTCGACACAGAAGCTCCCATGGATCTTTTCATAACTGCCGACGTTAACGGCGACGGTTATTTCTGGAAATGGAAAAACGGTGCGGTGGTCGATGTTAGAGGCGACGCTACCGATGCAGCCGACTGGATTATGACTCCCCCGATAGCCCTGACCACCGACTGGATATATAAAATGACATTCGACGCCCATGCAATCGGGTCGTTCTACACAGAGACCTTCGATGCCGGATTCGCCGACACCCCCGACCATGAATCCATGAATATCATCGGGAGCTATTCGGTGACAGGTGAGAAATGGCAGACGTTCGAAGCCCTGGTGGAAGTTGACAAAGCCGCCGACTACCATCTCGGTATCCGCCACTCCACCCTCACAACCATGCGCGACGAGCTACATATCGACAACCTGCAGCTCCTGCCGTTCATCTCCACGGCAGCCCCGGCCTCGGTCGACAATCTATCTGTAACCCTCCTCCCCGACAATCCTCTGAAAGGCTCGCTGGCATTCACCGCCCCTGTAAAAGCCATCAACGGCCAACCAATCACGGAAATCACAAAAATCGAAGTGATGCGTGGTGCAACCATACTGGCCGAAATCACCGACGCAACGCCGGGCAAACAATTCTCAATGGAGGTCGACGTACCCCAGGGTGTTCAGGAATTCAACGTCATATGCCATAACGGGAACGGACGCGGCCACGACTCCCGGCTTTCATCGTTTGGCGGCATCGACATCCCGCAAGGTGTGGGCAACGTATGGTTCGAATGGGATCAGGCCGACGATGCCAAGGCAACCATCCATTGGGAAGGGGCACCCGCACAAGGTGTCCATGGCATCGACATCAACCCCTCTGACCTGACCTACGACATCCTTGCCCCTATGTGGGGAATGATGATGCCTTCCACCACAGGGCTGACCACATGTTCATTCGAAGTTTCGGAAACACCGGCACCCGACACACAGAAACTGGTGCAACGCGGTGTCAGGGCCACAACAAAGGGTGGCAGCAGCGAACCGGTGGTAATTTACGTACCGCTCGGCCCAGCCGCCCCTATTGATGCCGCAGAGTCATTTGCCGGAGGTTCCCTCACCTATCCCACATGGACAATTACAGGGCTGTCAGGCAATGCCAGATGGAGCATGTTCAATTCCAACTCAAGTATAACCGCACAGGATGACGACAACGGCTACGGGGCATGCATAGCTCCCGAAGGCTCCGCCGGGGGTGAAGGCCGCCTGGTTTCACCCGTGTTCGATTTCTCTTCGACACAACCCGCCTACCTCCACATCTATGTATATCATTCGGCATCGTGCAATCCCGGCACCAGCCTGACAGTGGAATACACCACCACAGGCGGCGACTTCAAAACTGCGGGCGAACCGATTATGATCAACGACGGCAGCGAAGGGTGGCAGAAACATGAAATTTCCCTGGCACAGCTGGCAGGCAGCCGCAAGGCAATCCTCGGCTTCCGCGCCAACCTCCCCGACAAAGATGCCGTTGTGGCAATCGACAACCTGGTGATCGACCGCACATCGGGAACAACCTCCCCCATCGCCGACAGCGGTGAATCAGCCCGGTTCCATGGTATCGACGGGGCAGTAGTTATAGAAGGCGCCGAAGGATGCCAATTTTCGGCATACACACCCGACGGACGTATGGCCGTGCGCACAACCATACCCGCACAACGCCACATCGTTCCGCTCCCGGCAGGCATCTACATTGTAAAAGCCGACAAAACCGTTGCAAAGGTAACAGTCCGCTAACCTCCTCCCATCCGTAAATCATATTGCATTCCCAAAACCAGGGCGATGTGCCAAAATTTAAATTTTGACACATCGCCCTGGTTTTCGCCCGGATGGCGAGGGTGCTGTCAGAATGGTTAGAATGGCAGGAGCCGAATCCCGCACACAACAACCCAGATGAGCCGCTATTATAAGCCCTCCCTTCTATCCACGAATAAAAAAACATCGTGGCTGCAACGGCACCGATTGACGTAACCTGGCAACATGATGAAATCATCCAGGCTTTCATGTATCCTTATCAGCACGTTAATATTTTTTCATTAAATTATTTAACGCGCGTGAACATAATTTCCCTAACTTTGTCAGCCTGTTGTGTGTTTATTATCAAGGGGGATTCCTCCCTGCATAACACACACACCTGCAAACAACTGAAAACAACCCCATAGAAATGGAACGCAACGACAACAAACAACTCGACCGCATAAGTTACGCCCTCGGTCTGAGCATGGGCAACAACTTCCGTGCCTCCGGCATCAATGAAATCAACGTGCAGGACTTCGCCGACGGCGTGGCAGCCGTGTTCCTCGGCTCACAGCCTAAAATGACTTACGACGAGGCTAAAGCCGAAATACAGGCTTATTTCACCGAACTTGAAAAGAAACAGCGTGCCGCAGCCGAAGAAACCGGGAGAAAGAACCGCGAGGCCGGCGAGGCATTCCTTGCCGAAAACGGAAAACGTGCCGAGGTGAAAACCACAGCGTCAGGACTGCAATATGAAGTACTCACCGAAGGCAACGGCCCCATGCCACAGGCAACCGACCAGGTGGAAGTGCATTACACCGGCAAACTCATCGACGGCACAGTGTTCGACTCTTCCGTCGACCGGGGCATCCCCGCCACTTTCGGCGTTACACAGGTAATTCCCGGATGGGTAGAGGCGCTCCAGCTCATGAAAGCCGGTTCGAAATGGCGTCTTTTCATCCCCTCCGCCCTGGCATACGGCCCCAACGGCGCACCCGGCAGCCCCATCGGGCCCGATTCAACACTCATCTTCGACGTGGAACTTCTGAAAGTTATCGGCAAATAACATACATGCGCCGAAACAGACATAACCCGGCATACGTAGCCGTGGCACTGACCTGTGCCACGGCCGCGTTGCCATCAATCGGCATCGCCGCCGAAAAAAACGTCACCGACACAGGGAAAGCCGCTACGGCAGTCGCACTGGATGCCGATTCATGTTCGGCAGCTTTCGCCACAGTCATGGCAAGCTACCTTAAACCCGAAATCGACAAGCAATTTCCCGGCGACACAGCCGCAATCGCGGAATTCACACGCGGCGTGGCACATGCATTCGACATCAAAAACGTCGACGCCCCCTATTATCTCGGTGTACGCAACGGCTTCGCAATAATCGACAGGTTCGAATCAATGCAGGAAATGGGATTCCCCATAACCACCGAGGCATTCTGCAAGAACCTCGGCGACGCCCTCAAAGGTTCGGCCATGGGGTTTGACACCGATTCCGCCGACGCGTTCCTTCGCGAAGCAATGATCAGGATGTACCCCGACGCCGCACCCAAAACCCTGACGCCGGAATCGCAACAAGCATATATCTCCGACCAAAAAGCCCGCGAAGGGGTAATCGAAACCCCGTCCGGACTGCTGTTTGAAGTGATAACCGAAGGCGAAGGTGCCCAACCCGCACTGACCGATATTGTTAAAGTCACATATACAGGACGTCTCAGCGACGGAACTGTGTTTGACTCTACGGAACGTCCGATCCAATTCCCTGTAAACCGCCTCGTGCCCGGATTCACAGAGGGATTGCAGATGATGAAAACCGGGGGAGAATACCGCATCATCATCCCGCCTCAACTAGGCTACGGCGACAAAGGGGCATCGGGGATAATACCCCCGGGGGCAGTGCTCGACTTCACCGTCAGGCTGCTCGACATACTGCCGCAGCAACAGGCAACCCCCGAAAATCCATTAAACAACCAATAAAACTTACATTAAAATGAAAAAGATTATCTTAGCGTTTGGTGCCGTGGCTATGATGGCCGCAGGTTTCTCATCCTGCAACAATGGCGCTTCGTCCAACGCGACCGCCGAAGACAAAGCTTTCGGCGACTCAGTGGCAACAGCCCTCGGCGAATTTGCCGGTGCACAGTCAAATTCAAGCTACCTCCGCATGAAGGAAATGCAGCCCGAGGCAGCAGCCAAGTTCGACAAAGCCGCATTCATCAAAGGCGTACAGGCCGTGCTTAATGCCGACACCGCCGACATGGCCTATTTCCAGGGCCTCCAGATGGGTCTCCAGCTTGCCAACCCCATCATCGGTATCAACAACGACGCCAAAGTGCCCGTAAACAAAGACAAAGTTCTCGAAGCCTTCAAAGCTGTTTACGACAAGGATTCTATCGGCGACATGAGCGTTTATTATTCACAGTACCAGGCCCTCATGACCCAGCTCCAGGCACGCGTCAAAGAACGCGAGGATGCAGCCAAGGCCGAATCGCCCGAAGCAAAGAAAAACCTTGAGGAAGGACAGGCATACGCCTCTAAAATGGAATCGGAAGGCTACACCAAAGCTCCCTCCGGAATCGTTTACAAAATCGACAACCCCGGCACCGAACCCAAAGTAACCCCCACCGATAACGTTAAGGTTCAGTACACCGGCAAGAACATCAACGGTGAAGTGTTCGACACCAACAAGGACAACGTACGCGCAATGCGCGCCAACGGTTTCGTGCCCGGTTTCCAGGAAGCCCTCACCATGCTTGGCAAGGGTGGCAAGATGACCGTTGTAATCCCCGCTGACCAAGCCTACGGTCTCGACGGAGCAGGCGACGCCATCGGCCCCAACCAGACCCTCGTATTCGACATCGAGATTCTCGACATCAACCCGGCCAAATAACCCCGGCCTCAAACAAATTAATATGAAGGCGGTGTGTTTTTGACACATCGCCTTTCTTGTTGCCGATACCGGTAAATTGACATGCCACTATTCGGCAAAGAATATGCGCTTCGCCACCAATCGCTACCCTCATAACCATCATCTGTGGCAGCTTATCTTCTCCGTTATAAACGTCTACCTAGGAACGTGGCAGGTTGGACATTTGGGGTGATGGATTACACGCAATCCATCACCCCAATGTCCAATCTGCCGCATGCTGAAAAGCATTGAAAGCGCATAAAGCATTGGCCTAGCGTTTGATACGACAATTTTTCAGCCTACTTTTTATGCAATTAGTCCGCCGTCTGCGGACTAATTGCATAATTAATTACTATGCGCCCATATTAAGCCGCAGTGGCGGCAGCCGGATTCTGGCTTGCCAAACCGCCATAAAAAACTCCCGGCAGCAGTATTGCTGTCGGGAGTTTTGCTAGCTGTAGCCCATAGGAGAATCGAACTCCTCTTTCAAGAATGAAAATCTTGCGTCCTAGCCGATAGACGAATGGGCCGATTATCAACCCATCAGCTTTCACAAGCGAATGGGAGAAAATTACGAGAACTTGTTATGCTATTGTCGATATTAGTCTTGATTGGAAGGAGATAAAACTACTTGATTGAGTAGCGGCATCTGCCATCTTATCCCCATGAAAGGCTATCGCCAATGCCTACAAGCGGTTAACGCATTAACCGAGCTTGTTGATGTGAAGGGCAAGCTTGCTCTTGAGGTTCGATGCCTTGTTCTTGGAAATAGTGTTCTTTGAAGCAAGACGGTCGAGCAAGGAGATTACCTTCGGGTAAGCTTCCTGAGCCTGCGCTTTGTCGGTCATGGCACGGAGACGGCGCACAGCATTACGTGCTGTTTTGGCATAATAGCGGTTGCGAAGGCGACGGCTCTCTGTTTGGCGAATACGCTTTAAAGCTGATTTATGATTTGCCATTTCTGAAAAATGTAAAAATCTTTGTTTTCGTTTTTGTTACTTGTAGCCCATAGGAGAATCGAACTCCTCTTTCAAGAATGAAAATCTTGCGTCCTAGCCGATAGACGAATGGGCCTTACTTGCATTTTGCGAGTGCAAAGATAGAGCCTTTTTCCCACTCCCACAAATATTTCGTAAAAAAAACCGCTTTTTAAAGGTTTTTAGCACTTTTTTCGCCCTTTTCCGAGGCTATATCCCCGATTTATCCGAACTTTGAACCTCCTTATCTGCAATAGTTCGCAATAAGGAATCCCGGCAGTCCGACCGGCAATCAACAGAAGCCCCATGTTCGAACCCCTTAACTGCATAGCCCTCCGCACAGTCAAATATAGCGACCGCAACTCCATACTGAGTGTCTACACACGTCAGCATGGGCGGATGGGGCTGTTAGTTCCGGCAGGGGCTTCAAAAGCGGCTGCCCGTACAAGGGCTTTGTCAATGCCATTGGCCACTTTCGACTGCGTGGCCGACATACGCCCCGGACGTGACATATTCACCATACGCGACCTCCGGCCTACCGGCACACCGCCGTCCCCATCTCCCCTGAAAGTGACGTTGCGCCTGTTCACAGCCGACATCCTGGCTTCGCTCCTGCGCGAACCGCAACAGGACCGGTTGTTATACGAATTCATATTGAGTGCTGCAACGGCCTTGTCGGAAGCCCCGGTGCAGGCATGCGCCAATTTCCATATATGCTTCCTGTTGCACCTACAGCATTTCCTAGGCATAGAACCAGACTGGAGCACATTCTCGACAGGTGCGGTATTCGATATGGCCGACGGCATTTTCCGCCCGTTCCCACCGCTTCATAACCGCATACTCCCCTCCGACGAAGCCGAGGCGGCACACCGCCTGCGGCGAATGAATTTCAGGAATGCCGGGATGTTTGCCATGTCGCGGTTCGAACGCAACCGCATTCTCGACCGCCTGCTGGAATATTACCGCCTGCATTTCCCCGGGCTGGGAACCGTGAACTCTCTCGACGTTCTCCGCACAATGTTCGACTATTGAGACAAATAACGGAAGAGGACATGGGAAAGGGGGATTCCCGACAGGGAACCACGTCAATCACGGCTGACAACAACCTCTACCGGCGGCGCACTGCCATACACCCCGCCGGCCTTGAGATATGCCGACACCATATACACACCTTCCGACACAGCCCCGCCGTCAGTCCTGCAAAGGTTCCAGGTATATGGGAACGAGGCATCATCATCGGTAAACACCACCCGCCCTTCCCCATCGGCAACCACAATCCGGCCTGTAGGTTCCGAGAGGAATGTATGTTCCAGTCTGAACGTCGCCTCCGTTATGGCCGGATATTCATCCACACCCAATGATGCTTCCGCACCACGGTCGACAACCGTAAACATGATTGTGCGCGAATCCGAACGACCGGCATAATCCGTAACCCTCAGCGTAAGGCTGTGGCGCCCGTCGTGAAGGTGGCCTAGGTTGAATTCCAGCACACCGCCCCCGTTTTCGTCGGAATGGAAATAACGGTAAGCATCGTCATACACCTTCTTGCCGCCGTCAAGGCTCAACAGCAACGACTGCCCTATAATGGTGGAAAATCCAGCCACCCCGGCCGTACTTGCCGACACTTCCGCATACACCACCGGGCTTCCACCAACCAAATCACCGTCGCGGAAGCCGGGACTGCCGATATAAACCGACTTTATTTCAGGCTTCTGCCCTTCAACGGGCTTGGAACCATAATCACCGGGCGAAATCGACATGCCACCTAAAAAACCTGTACCCTGCAGCAGGCCGTCGTCGCTCACAGCCCACATCGACACCCTGTGTTCATGGCTCGGACGCGACGGCAGAGGGATATACAACTTGTCCGAAAAGCGTCCTGATGTTATACGTAGACGTTTTTCATAAATCAAATCCTCATCTAAAACGGCAATCCCCTTCTTCTCCTCTGCCGTACCGTTAATAACCTTCAGTTCCTTGGCACCGTCGTAAACGGATATAATCCCATAACCGTCAAAACCGGCATCTATCCCCCCGCCAGGCATCATGACCGCCCCTTCGACCGCGACTTCCCCGCCTGCCTCAAGCTTCAATGCTGCATCATCCGGAAGCTCGACACCCCCGGCATGCGTGATTACAACCTGCCGACCGGCAACAGGAATCATTACTTCCGGGTCACCTGCAAGGTTATAACATAACGTGTTTAACTGGAGCTTTTCCCGGCTTATGGACGACATTTGTTGCATAGCCTGCCCGATAACGGCATTCCGGGCACGCATAAACACCTCTCCGGCCGTACTACCTTTCGCAGCACTGAAAAACTCCCTTCCCACACAAAGGTTCAACACCTGGTTTTCCACCTTGTAGACCTCACGCAACGCCCCTGCAACGGCAATCGCCCCTCCATATTTTTTGAAAAGCATCGCCGTACCAGTGCTACGCCCGGGATGATCAATATAAAGGGCACGGCACGAAGCCAGCATCGCAAACGGAGGCACATCGTAATCCGTACCCTCGGCCATTCCCACGCTCCATAGTTCTTCGGGAGCAAACATCTTCGGACTACTATGGCCGCTATAGCCAAGGAAACATACACCGTCGGAGAGCGCGGACACAAGCTTTTTCCTCAATGCCTTAGCCGACTTCCCCTCGACCGGGTAGACGGGATTGTAAGCCTTGAACACAGTTGTGGCAGGCGAGCATTCCGCTATCAGCCCGGCCATCTCGTCGGCATCCTTCATATGCCCGTTCTCATTGCCGGAATCACATATCAGCACCGCACGGTTATGGAAGGCTCCCACAGGCGGATGGGCAACATAACGCTCCACCTTCCCTATATAGCTGTCGGCCTCTAAAGCCGATTTTGCCGGGATACGCCCTACAGCCACACTCATCTTACCTTGCCTGATGTCGAACTTGCCTTCATCCTCGTCGAGCATCCCGACAAAGGCATCGGTCGCATAACTTTTATGTATATGCCCTGCCATCTCGGCCTCCTCGCATATAAACATCGGCAGGTAGTGATTATGGAAATCCTCCTTGTCGGCCTCGGCCAGGCCTCGGCTGTCGTAATGCGCAGGTCCGAACAGGAGTATGGAACGGAATTTGGCAGGGTCACGGTCGCGATACATCCTTGCCAATCTCCTCACCGCCATCAGATGCGGTGTGCCCGACGAAAATTCGTTATAGACGTCATCCTGCGACACAACCACCACATCCAGCCCGTCAGCTTCACGATGCAGTTCCGCAATCCGTTCGGCATGTGGCATGAAATCACGTGAAGCAACAACAAGCATATGGGGCGTCGGGGATGCATGCAGGTCGGGGCAGTTAACCTCTCCGGCATATTCCACCGGCAGCAGTGTCGCGGCAGGATTGAATAGCATTACATATTTATGTCCTGCTGTGCCGGGAATCCCGGCACAGCAGCCTTCCGGAAGGCTGCTGTGAATCCTCCCTCCGGTTGCAGCCACTGTTTCAAGCGCAACGGGCGATTCACGGTGTGTCACCTCCCATACGGCCAAATCCATCCCCTCGCAGGCAAATTCCACCTCACGGGCATCGCCGGGAAACACGAACATCGACTGTGTCCGGCCATCCAGCCTGTTATCACGTGGATAAAAGGCTGTAACGTATTCCAAGGCCGCAATCCCCGACGGCACGCCTGCAAAATCCAGCTTTACGTTGTAGGAACCGTCAGGCCGCCTTTCAACCCCCTCAAGAACATATTCGAATTTATCAATCCCATAACCATAAGTCTCTTCCGAACGGGAGGAAACGGACTCAATCCTCTGCTGTTTGCCAAACAATGTAAAATACACACGTGTGGCTTCATCGTTTCTAGCCCCGAGCAGCACGCGTGCGTTTATCACTCCCTCACCATTGAATCCGGGCATTTCGATTTGCCAGCTGCCACCCCCTGTAGCAACACAATCCGACCCGATGTAACGCGCCCCGACGGCACCCGGGTTCTGACACTCCTCCTCGAAATGCGCCATCCCATGCGACACCGCCGCTGCTGCCTGCCTGGATGATTCATACGGAAGCTCTGCAATCGGCTTTCCTGGATGCGAGTCAGTAAGGAAATATATACCGTAATCGGCAAAATAGTTGCGTTTCACCTCGGTAAAATCCTTCCCGGAACCATCGGGCTGCCTATGCCGCGACACATGGAGCGATACATCACCTTCGGCATAAAACACCAGTTTGTCGCCATATCGGGCGAATGGCAACGGCGGAAGGTCGTCAGGAATGTTATCTGTAAGCATGTTATCGGCAAGCATCGTAGCCGGGTAACCGTACACGGTCACCTTCCCAGGGTCTGCGAAACCCATCTCCCTCAGCTCGCTGTCGGTTACCTGGTGCATCCCCGACCCTCTCACCTTTATTCTGACCCACTTCCCGCTCGAAAGCACCGATTTTTCCGCATACCACCCTGCACCCAATGCCGCAAATACTTTCACCGGCATCAAAACAAAAAATGCCGACAACACAATCCAAAGCGCGATCAATCGTAAACGGTTATTCACATCAAGGTCCAGGGCAAGCGAAATGGCCGAACATGAAAGATTACACCCTCTTTATCACAGGGATTATTTTATTTTCAACGACAGTGCAGGTTTTCCATTAAGCCGCCCCTCAAGTTTTGTGTCAAGTTTAACAGGCAGCTTCAGCCCGGTTCGGCACGGCATGACAATATCACCCGTTTTCAGCATCATATAGCGGCTGGCCAATGCAACGGTATCCTCCACATGCATATCGGCCCACGGCAGGTGCAACACCCCGCAACCGTCAACCTCTATCCCGGCATCAACAGCATTCTCGAAAGGGAACACCTCGCCGGGGGCTACAGCACCGTCGAAATTCACAGCTAACGCCCCGGGCACATACCCTTCCCTGCAATCAAACATCCCCGGTGGAACGGCACGCACCGCCACTCCCCAGCCGTTGATATACCTGGGTGCAAAACGGGGAGAGATACTTTTACCCAGCCTGCCTAAAGAAAAAAACGGGACAACTTCCAAATCCCATCCCTGTGCAAAATCAGGAACGAACATCGGCATCCCCCTCCTGACCATTGCAGAATCGGTCATAAGCGTTACTGGCAGACACATAGGCAATGCCACTTCGGCCGAGGTCAAAGCCGTCGCAGCCTCCGCAGGCCATTTCCCGGCAAAGCGTTCCACTGCAAGGAGCTTCATGATTCACCGCCCCCCATACGGTTATACATCACAGCCAGATGGGCATAAATGGAAGTGTTGGAAATTACAACGCCTTCCGGCGCGCAGATTCTGTAGGGGGTGAAATTCCATATGGCTCGCACACCGGCCTCGATAAGGCTGTCGGCCACCTCCTGCGCATGCTCCACGGGCACCGCGAGGATTCCGATTCCGGCATTCAGTTCCCTGCACCGGTCTTTGAGTTCGTCGACATGAAACACCGGCAGCCCGTGCTTCACAGAACCGACAAGCGCCGCATCGACATCAAACCCGGCAACGATTTCCAACCCGTAGCGTGTAAGGCCCGAATCCTGCATCAATGCCCCGCCGAGCGAACCCGCCCCGGCAATCACAGCACGGTGGCGACGTTTGAAACCGAGAAATTCCTCAAGCTTGTGTTCCAGCAAAGGCACTTCGTAACCGATCCTGGTTTTACCTTTTATATCGAGAAACGACAAATCCTTGGCAATCTGCGAGGCATCTACTTTCAGTTCCCGTGAAATCTGTGTTGACGACACATACTCTACCTTCCTTTCATGAAGCAGGCTCACATAGGCCAGATACCACGGCAACCGGCGTAGCGCCGGTTCCGGAATCATATCCTGACTGTTATTGTCCATAATAGGTATTTCGTGGCGGCGCCACCGGCACTTCCCACGTCGGGCCGGTCGCCGTTTCATTGCTTATTGGTTAAATGTGGTTGCGTAAACCACATGGTGAATACGCATACAAAGTTACGAAGTTCACCGCTATTTTGAAACATGGCATCATCTGACCCCTGTCACAGCAAGCTTTCTCGATGCCGTGGAGGTTTTCTCGCCACTATCCTCGTCGGAAACAGTGGCACGATACAGGTAGATGCCGCGCGGCACCCGGCGGCCGCCACTATCAAGCAAGTCCCATGTAAGCGGCGTCGAGATGAACATGTCGCTACGCCCGGTTTCAGTGGCCTGCCACAATCTGCGGCCCATAAGGTCGAACACCTCGATGGTGACCGTCAGGTTGCGGTCTGGCCGGTCATGCGATACATAGAAATCGGCATGGGTCGACACCGGGTTGGTATGGGTATATACCTCATAAAGTTCAGGCGCGATGGTTGTCGACACATTGAAATCGATTGATGCCTCGGCCGAGTTCGGCCCCGTGTCCCAAACCCTGAGTCTAAGCGTATGATAACCGGGTGCCAGGTTCTCTATCGGGTAATTTATCACACCGCCGGGGGTGCCGTCGGTGAAAGGAGTGAAGTAATCCGACACATCGCTGTATGTCTTGTCCCCGCCATCGAGATAGGCTGCCATCTGGTGGCCTACCCCTGCCGATGAAAGGTTCATGGCACGGTCATCGGTAACCCTTGCAATCAGCATGGGGGCGGAATTGATATCCTGCCCGTTGCGGAAAGTAGGATGATTCAGGTACAATTCCTCTATAACCGGGGCTTCGGTGTCAGGCTCGGCATTCGGGTCGGTGCCGTAAACATACAGGTCGCGGCACACACCCGTGGCGTCACCTCCATCGTCGGCATAGGCATAGAGACTGAATGCCGCCGGGCGGTAGTTATTGGATACCTCGGCAGGCATCACCACATTCAATGTAAATTCCCCGTTGGCAACCTTACCGTTACCTACAAACAGGCGCCCTCCCTGCCTGTCGAATGTAACTGCCTCCCCGTCTTTTCCGTTACCCCGTGTTGTAACACTCATCTCGGCATCATAGAGGGTGGCCGTAACCACGCCGTTGAATCCCGTTGCAAGATTTCCTGCGGCATCTGTAACCTTGCCTTTGATAACGGTCTGCTCACGGGCCATAAGCTGCACAGGCTCTTCGTCACCGCCGATTGGCGTGACCGGGCGGTCGCCTATTGCGGTCAGTTCTATCTTTTGCGACGGCATCACGGTGCGGAGTGCCGGGTCACCCAGAAGGACATAGCGTAGTTTGTTATCGTTGGCACGCCATTCGTCCTTAACCCTGTAATCGTTCTTGGCCTGACGGTAAATCTCGCCGATAGTATTGATTCTGCCCTCGCTGTCGCGCGACAACACATAGCGGCCTATTGTTTCCGACATGTTGCGGTTCTGGTCGATATATACGGGACGGGTGGCACTGATAGCGGCTATGACACCCCCGCTGCTGTTTTTGAACAGGCGCTCGGCACCCGAGGTTGCAGTGGCATCCCAGCGCAGGAAATCGCACGTGGCGGCATACAGGACCGGCACCCGGCGCAGATAGAATTCGTTGAGGTCGCGGAACGTTACAAGCCCTTCGGCAGTCAGCGACGTCGGGGCGCCATGCCCCTGATACATCCACCATGCCGTCCCCTCGTCAAGGTAACGGTAGAAATTTGTACGCGCTTCGGGGTATGTCCCCCCGATCAGCTCATACTCGTCGATATGGACTTTCTTGAAAAAGGCTATGCCACCGGCTTCTGCATCCGAAGCCACCAGCTTCTGATACATCGACTCGGAATCCTTTATGTGTACACCCTTATCCTGGTCATCCGACGTGATAAGCACCGTGTTCCGCCAACCACCTTTAGGCGAACGGTCGGCATAACTGATAATTTTGTCAACAGCCGTTTTCGCCTCGTCGGCCGATGTAGAAGGCACACGCCCCACGGCGATAGAAAGCTTGTCGGCGCTCATATTGGCCCCAGAATTATCCTCGAGGAAGCCGAACATATCGTCGGTAGTGTAGGAATCGTTATCGTTAAGCCCCCTGTCGGTAAACCATGCCGGAACCATAGGATAACCTCCGAGCGACTGCACCTGAGAAGTAATCAGACACGGGTCGTAAGAGGCACGGCCGAAAAGCAACGCATAACGAAGTTTCTTACCTTCGCATGCATTCCCCCGGTCATAAAACATTTTCAGCATCTTGCGTATCCCCTGCATGTCGGGAACACCGCTCGAAAACTCGTTATACACCTGCTGGGTGGTTACAACCAGCACATCGAGAGGCTCCACCTTGTCACCACGGTGGAAATCGGCCAACCTGTCGGCCTGGCTCCTCCATTCCGACGGGGTGACAATCACCATTTCGGGCACCGGCTTGGCATGGAGATTCTGGTTGCGTACGGTCTCTACATATGCCGGTTGCGGAAGCGACCCGGCAGGCTCCCATGCAGCATAGCTGCGCTCCACAGCCGCATAAGGGGTTGTCCATGCGGCTTTGCCACCTGCAACGGACACATTCATGCGCGACACCTGCAACGGGTCGGTGACATCCCACACCCTCGTCGATGACGAAGCTCCGTCAAGACACACATAACCGGCACGAAGGCTGAAATAAAGCCATTTGTCCGACGGCAGACGCAGATTACGCGGATAGGTCAGTGAAATGTAGTTCAGATTGGCGCGTACCACGGTCGATACGGCCCGGTGGTCGATACCTATAACAGCCGCGTCACCATTCAACTGGAACTCCTTGCGGGCAACCAGTTCCAATCCGTGCGAATATTTGTCGTCGGTCGATTTGATTTTGTCAGGACCCGGCAGTGCCTGGCCGTCGACCGTAAGCGAAAGCTCTGTCTGACCCGATTTCGACAGGCTCACAAACGACACCTCCATATTGACAGTGCCGCCTTTCACCGGGTCGGGTAATATAAGGGGAAATTTCTGCGACGGGGTATATTTGAAATCCTCACCCAACAGCAGGAACCCGGCTTCGCCGGGCGAAACCATATCCACTTCGTGGCACACTTTGTCCTTAAACTCCATCATATCCTCCCGTGGCTCCGCACCGTCACCGATAGGCTGGGGTGTCAGGCGTTCACCGGGGTCACTGTCGCTGAGGAAGTAATAGCCTTGACGTGTGAAAGGATTGCTGACAGGTGCATTACACCCCTTTGAGGTTGATTTCCACCATTTCGGGCCTTCGGCATAAAAATAAAGGCCGTTACCGGCAACCATTTCCGAAGGTGTCTGTGGCAGGTCGTCGAGATAGCTGTTACCCAACAGGTTGGGCAGACGACGGCCTCCATAACCATAGATTTTCACTTTCGACGGGTCAGAGAAGCCCCACGACCTCAATGTGCCTTCCGGGATGAAATGCATACCCCCGGAAGTAACCGCGACCTTTACCCACGTCCCTGCCGCCAAACGCGATTTCCCGGCATAGACCGAAGCATCAAGGGCCTTTACTCCGGCCAACGAACCGCAAATCACAGCCAGCACAAGGGTGATTTCCCTGAGCAGCCTGAAACCCGTATATGATTTTGTGTAGAATTTTGTCATGCCTGTATTTCTCCGTTTTCATAACGTTGATTCCCCTTATATTATTGTGAATCAACACACGCCATCCCACCACGTTGACGCCTTTTCATGCCACGTCCATAACGGCTTCCAATCATGGAGGTTTATCGAGACAGACCGCACCCCGGAATACCCGTGTCAGGGTTTCCGGGGTGCGGACGGATTGGTTATTGTTCCCGCCCGTCGCATTGCGGCGACAGGCATCGGGATATGCGGTTTATTTCACCACAACGACTTCTGCCTTGGCTCCCTGCCTGCGGATAAAGATGCCGTTGGCTGGCTCGGCAACACGCATGCCCTGCATATTGAAATATTCAACAGGGGCATCGGCATCATCCAGGCCGTCAGCGATAACACCGTCGATTCCGCCAAAAGCACCGGCTTTTACGATGCAGGCGTTCTCCACCACATTGGTTTTCCTGTTAACCAGGTACACGATTCCGTTCAGATTATCCTTATTGGAAATCTTGCTCCCGGAAAGGAACTTCATCTCATATGAGAATTCATATTCTTTACCAGCTTCTACCGACTCAGGCACCGAACCCCTTACGCCGCTCGCGCTGTTATATTGCCGGGCCACGTCATTATAGACGGTTTCCACCGAACCGGGCTTGTTGCTCCAACCGGGAACCTCGCCTTTGCCGCCTCCGGAATAATAGTTCTCCTGCATGTAGGGGCCTACATTATCCTCGGTCACGACAAAATGCAATATATATCTGTCAGAAGCTTTGTCGTTGTCAAACGCAAACGAGGTCTTGGTGTTGAAGATAATACCGGTTTTCCCCTCGTTGAAATTGGCGGTAGCCGTCACCCTGGCCGGAGCCGGATAGGCCATATACGACTCAATCTCTTCCACGCAATATTCGGTAGGATAGAGATTGTCGATGTAGAATTGGCGGTTCATTACAGCCGACGGGAACGACCCACCCGAATAAGCCTGGATTGTGCTTGAAAACGACGTAACCGCCATTTCGTCATTATAATGGATAGCTACAGGGATTACAGACCCATCGGTATATTTCTCACGCAGTTTCTCCATTGTGACAATCCCTATGGGGCAATATCCGCACCATGTGCCGGTGAATTCCTCCACAAGCACATTTCGTTGGAAACCTTTACCAGTGGGGATTACCTGTATGCCGGTAGCAGCCGAAGCATCTGCATATTTATTGGCATTGCCGTTAACCTTCGTCAGAGTTACCTTTACAGGCACCTCCTCCTCCGATGCGACATCATAACTCAGACCGCTCAAAGTCACCACCCCGCTCTCATCGTAACCTAATGCGGTCGAGAAATCCATATGGGATGTGGTGGGGGCGTTGTCGCCTATTGTTACATCCACATCTATCGAAGTGATATCGTTGGCGGCATGGTTTTTAACCATGAATTTGAGGTCGAAACCCTCACCCTGGTACACGGTGGGCTGCGCCTCTATGCCGGGTATGGACGCTTCGTCCTGCGGAAGGTTATCCCCGGCTATCACAGCACCGAGACATAAGAAGCCTACCTGGTTGGCAACATTGTCAAACTGCCATTGCGGGTTCGGGTTGGAAGATGTGGCCTCAGCCTGGATGCCGAACCATCCGCCCGAAGCATCATTGCCGTGATTGATAAGATCTATTATGACGGTCAGGTCGTCAGCGGCCGAAAGCGTGTAATAATATCCCACATATAAAGGTTTGCCTGCCTCGATTTTGCATGGGGTATCAAGGGCATAGTGTACGAAAGTCAAGCCGGTGGCCGGAAGTTCGACCGTCTGGGTATAGAACGGCTCAAACTTCTGCAAGTCATAGGCCAGGAACAATGTGGCGTTCTTGATGGTGTTGACAGGCTCGGTTTTTGATGCACTCTGGTTCAAGCCGGTATAGAAGAACACTTCTGTAATGGAGTTGCCATCAAACCTGTCAACCAACGTGGAGGTCATTTGGAATGCCTGCGCGAGTGTCAGCCCGGCATACTGGCCCTCCAGACTGATATATTGTTGGGGATCATAGGCCGGGGTATAGAATATCGACTGTGACGCTTCCGCCCTCGACTTCACCTGCGGCCTGGCAGGCCGGTCGGAAGGAGTAAAATCACCACCTTCGATAAAACCGGGGCCCAGTGGCACCGCGATGCGCTGCGGTCTGTCCGACAGTGCGAATGCTGCAACTGCCATAAGGCAGGCCGCAAACGACAATAAAATTCTTTTCATAGCCGAATTATTTTTCAAATGTTATTTTACCAGTACCTTGCCGGCTTTGCCGTCGAGAGTATAAACATATACCCCCTTGGGAAGCCCTGCCACCGAAAGCGTGCCACGCCCTTCGAGAGTGGCCGACATTACCTGGGTGCCTATCAGTGAATAAAGCGAGAAGCTGCACGCAGAGGTAACATCATATTCGATTCCGGCTGCGGTGTAACGAACTTGGTCGGCCGCAATCTCGGCATTTTCAATCGAAGCCCCTTCCGGACCCATCTCAATTGTAAACGATACCGGGGTTCCCGCACCGTCGACAGCCTCGATAACGGTGGTCACTACCGGGGGCTGCTCACCCTCATATTCCATATTCATATAATCGAATTCAAGGTCGAACTTCACCCCTTGGCGTAAAGTGAGATCGCTCTTGGTAACAGTCGCACCGCTCATACACTGGCCACCGCAGCACATCTGTATCTTATGCCCTGATGTGCAGGTTGCCGTTATGGTTACCGTGTTGGTGAAAAAATCACTTTCCAGGTAGATTTTAGGCTTCATCATGATATCCCAGACTCCCGGTTCGAACTCCTCAGCCCATTCATATTCCGAATACCCTACGGTTGAACCCTGGGCGATTTCCTTATCTCCAAGATAGAATTTCAGGTTTGCGGCACCGGCCGATACTGCCACCAATGCCAACGCCAATGCCATGTAAAGTTTTTTCATGTCGTTTTTTCCGTTTTTAGTTATTTGTATGTAAATTGTATTCAATCTTAAACGGGGATGTGTCAGATGTTGACACATCCCCCGTTTTTAATATATCCCTGTAGATGGTCTACGGTTCCGAAGATTATTCTTCTTCGACGTCACCGGTGACAACATGGCATTTCGCCGCCTGGGCAACACCACCGTCGGCCTGACGCAGGAACGCCACGATTGACAGGTTTTCAGGCACCCATGCCTCTTTATCGGTGTTACGTATCCCAACCGTGTATGCAAGAGTTTTATGGGTGTTGGCCTGCAGGGTCACATTCTCGCCATCGACGCCGTTGACAGCGGCACGATACACGTGGTTATGCACATAGTCCGGGATAAGATTGCCATCCTTGTCGAGCTGGCGGGCCACGATGCCATCCTCAAGCACCCACAGCTGGAGGGTACCCTGCATGTTGGCATCCGGGCGCAGGATACACTCCACGGCAATCTTCTCCGGTTCGTCAGCACTGATGGTGGCCGACAAATCGATGTCGAGTTCGGCGGGAACCTGTAATTCCTCACGCAGGAAGTCGCTCCACTCACCTGGGTTCAAGGCTCCGCTGCGACCGTTGATAACCCCTTTCGGGTATTCGTCGATTCCGTAACGGTCGTTATAGGTCTGGCCTTCAGGCTGCATCAACCCTGGACGACGGTTCGTGCTCGGTATCCCGAAACTGCCGGCATGTATGGCAACCGGCACAAGCGCGTCGCCATACTGCTTAACGAGCGCGTCGATTTCCTGATGCGCCGCAGGGCAGTTTACGCAGTTCTGGCCGGTAAAATCTTCAAGGAGCACCACACGCTCGGCGGTAACGCCCTCGATGGTAATGAAACGGTCAGACTCTTTTATATCGGAACATGAAACAGCTCCCAAAGCCAATAAAGTAGCTATGAAAAGATTCCTTATCATGAAACAGTGTTAGGAAATTTTGAGTTAGAATGTGTATGAATATGACACCTGGAAGCCGTGGGTGGCCGGTATGCGGCGGCAGACACCTCCCGAGCAGTTAAAGCCTTCGCGGGTGCGGCCATAGCTCACCATCAGACGGTTGGAACGGTAGTTGCCGGTAAGGCCGAAATTGTAGTAATGCGTGCCGCTGGTGCCGCAGTTCCACATGTCGCTGACCGTTGCCATCAGGTAGGGCGCAACCGAAAGCTCGAGCAATCCGAAAAGCCAGTCACCTTCGTCCTGACAAGTGTGGAGATACTGCAACTCGTTGCGGAGGGTGAAGCGTTTGTCGATTTTCCATTTCGTATCAACCACGAATACATTGGTCTTGATGCGGCCTCCCTCACCTTCGATGACGCTCTTGTTGTACATCTGGTTCATGTACATAAAGTTCTGCGACACCGATTGCGACCACTTTTTCTCCACCTGCAGGTTGACATCATGGTAATATGCCTCTCCCATCCCGAAAAACGAGGTTGACGAACCGTCCGTGCCTATTAGCGAGCTGCCGAACAACGGCGCCGGATATTTATGGTCCAATCCGCGGATATAGCTGAAATTGACCTTGACCTTCGTGCCGTAACGGCCACCTAAAGCGGTGCGACGTTTGAAGGTGTAGGCGAAGTTGCCCTGGAAAGCCCATTCGCCCGGAGCCGCCTGGGTGGCATAAGGATAAAGGGCAGGCAGTGCATAAGTGTGGAGGTAGGCGAACGCCGGCATATTGTTGATGAAGCACGAGGTGCCCGACATCATACGCTGGCTGCGGAAAGCCATGTTCTCGCTGCGCTTGGCCTGAAGCAGGGCGCTTATGCCTGATTTCGACCATGAGGCGCTGACCATTACGGCAGTTCCTTTTCCATAGGTGTAATCGTTGTCAAACGAGGGATCCTGCCCTTTCCATGCAAACTCACCCATAATGTCGAAATTCCCCTTGCGGACATGTGTGCGCAAATCGAAGGCGCTTACATTTTCTGGGACGTTGAGCCTGTAGTCCACACCAGAGATAGTCTGGCCGGGGGTGGTTTCGCGCTTCAGCACATACGACGCACCGAACATCCAGCTGATGTTATGCTTCCGCAACTTCCCGAACATCTGCTCAAGCAATACTTCGGCATCGGCACCATAGACTTGCGATGACGTTTTCCAGTCCCAATAATGGCGCTGCACGCCGCCAAGGGCTGTCAGACGCAGCCCTGGAACAGCCGTCACACGCAGGCGGCCGCCACGCAGGGCATTGTCGATGCCGAGCGACCGCTCCTCATAAGTGCGCAGGATGAAACCACTGCCGAACTGCTCGTAGAAGTCACCTGCCGTCAGCTCGAAACCTTTGTAACGCCCCTTGGCATATATGTGTGGCACACCCCACCCGTCGAAATCCTTTTCATAGCCGGGCAACGGCCATTTCATGAATTCGAGCCTGGCCCCGGCATCCACATAGCGGCTGATAAGGTTCAGGTCGGCATATGAATTAAACAGCACATCATGCTCATACTTGCCTGTATTGATGGCCTCGTCTTCCTGCGGGAACAACACGTCGGCCTGCACGCTTCCGTGCAAAGCCACCCCGTTGTCACCCCCTATGGTAATAGCGGCGGCACTCACCGTAGCAAGGGCAAATACGGATGCGCCGGTCAACAGTTTGCGGGAAAGTTTCATTTCTTATCCTTGCCGAGATTGCGGATTGTCTTTATGATTTCGCTCTCGGAGCCGTCGGTATATCCCGAATGCGACATCACCACTTTGCCGTTACCGTCAAGAACGAGTACGTGGGGAACTGCCTGCAAACCCATAGCCTTGAAGAATTCGCTGTTGGGGTCAAGCAAGGTTTCATACTCCCAGCCTTCGCCATCGACCAAAGGACGGACCTTTGAGGAGTTCTGTGCATCGTCGATGCTGACAATATACATTTTCATGCCGGTCTCGTCCTGCCAGTCGGGATATACTTCGGAGATGGCTTTGAGCTCTCGCATGCAAGGCTTGCACCAGGTTGCGAAGAAGCTTATGACTACAGGATTGCCGTCGTTGGAGATTTCTGACACGTTCACAGTACGACCGTGAATATCCTTCAACTGCACGGAAGGCAGCTGCGCCGAAACACATGGAGCCGACAACAAGGCCAGCAATGCGATAATAAAAATGGTCAATCGGTTCATTGGTATAGCTTTTAAAGTTATTTCTACAACAAGGTAATCATTGCCGTGTCTATCCTGCGGAGAGATATATCTGACTGTCAACGGTTCATGTCACTTTTAGAAGTGGTCATGAGGCCGCCATTCAAAGTGGCTCTGACAACATGGATGCCAATATGAGATTCAAAGTCCTGATGCCGTCTGCAAAAGTTGGCTTGCAAATCTAGCAAAAAACAACAGCATAACATATCTGTTAACACAAAATAACATTAAAAAACCGCGCCAAAAAGCGTGCCACACACAGGCTGGCGCCGTTTCCGTCATCATAACAGAGGTAAAATTACTATAATCCGACAGGGCACTAAAGGGCTGCCCGTATAGCTATAGACCTGTGATAACCGAGGCCAAAGGGGAAGCAGGGTTGACGGTGTTGAAATCAACCATACCCTCGATTCCCGCAGCCGCGCCTCGATGGCTATACTGCCACATATCCCAATGCGCCTCATCACCCAACGGAGGGTCGGTAAACGAGCATATCCACAACGGGTAATCCTCCAGATGCCCCCTGACAAACCGGTAATACCCATCCTTATTCGTATAGATAACGGGGGTAATCCCCTCCGCCCTCAGCAATGCGAGCATATTTCCCAATTCCCTCAGTATGTGCGAGGTGCTGAATCCGTCGGGATTACTCCATTCTTCAAGGTCGATGGCCGGGGGAAGATTGAAATCCCTGCCGCGCAGGGCACGCAGAAAGTTCCACCCCTGCATCTCGCCGTCGGTATCGAAGCGGAAAAAATGATAAGCCCCTGTGGCAATCCCCGCCTGTTTGAGACCTGCCACGTTGCGCACATAGTTGCGGTCGATGAAATCCGTCCCTTCGGTAGCCTTGACATAGGCAAAATCAAGTCCCTGCATCCCGAGCCTGTAAAAATCAATGTCCCCGTTATGGGCTGATATATCTATGCCTCGGATAGGGTATTCGGCCACCGACGGGTTTGCACGTTCCGAAAAATAACGGTTATATACCCACCAGGCACAACACACCGCAACCCCCACGGCAACAGTGGCAACGGCTATGACGACAAAGCGGCGTCCCCCCTTCATGACCTTACGCCCCCCTGCCGCAAGGCAAGCTTCCTTGCCACAACGCTGTAAACGCGGCCTGTGATGAACATGCCCGCCAGCACTATCACAATCAAGGCCGAACAAGGAACATCGATATAGGCCGACAAAACCAAACCGCCCAGGCAGCCCGCAACGGATATGAAAACCGACATCAGCATCACAGTCCTGAACCGTTTGCAGAAAATCTCAGCAGTCATCTGCGGCAACGAAATCATCGACATCAGCAACATAATGCCCACCAGCCTGATGGTAAGGACTATGCACAACGCCACAAACACCGTCATCGTGATGGTTACAAATTTTACAGGCAACCCGGCCACACGGGCAAAATCACGGTCGAACGCACATATGACGATTTCGCGGAATTTCCACCAAAAGAAAAGCACCAGCAAGGTGGTATAACCGGCAAACAGCCAAAGGTCGGCAACGGAAATGTTGAGGATACTGCCAAACAGGAACGCATTAAGCTCAGGCACGAAACCGGGGGTCAGAAACACGAACAACACACCCACTGCCATGCCAATCGACCATATCACGGCTATGGCCGAATCCTCGCGCACACGGTGACGCGACGACATCCACTCCACCCCGAGCGAAGAGGCTACGGCAAAAAGGGCGGCCATCGCAGTGGGGTCGATGCCCAGATAGTAGCCCAGGCCCAAACCTCCGAAACAAGCATGTGTAACCCCGCCTGATATTGCAACCAGGCGCCGTGCAACGATATATGTCCCGATCATCGCAGCCGCCACCGATATTATAAGCACACCTATTATGGCGTTTGTAAAAAAGCTGTATCCGAGTAGTTCCGTCACTTATGTAATCTTGTTCATCTACCTTTAAAACGTATATCCATAACAATTAAAGGCAGGTAAGTCGTAAAAAAAATGAAATCTTCCTGACTTCCTTATCTCAATTCCCCCGCCGTCCACGTTCCTCCGTCACAATCAGCAACAGCTCCTCGCGCACGCAGTCGGGCAATGTTATGCCTCTCAGCTGGATGCTGCGCGCCCACGGGGCGATATCATCAGGCAGAAGGGTGAGAAGCACGTCGCGGAACTGCTCTATTTCATCGTCCGAATAGCTGTCGGCCTCACGCCCCCGGTAGGCATCCAGTTCCTCGTCGTCGAAATATTCTATTTCCCCGCTCACCTGCGCAAGCAGTGAATCCTTTTCACAAGTGATATGCATGCCGCAACAAGGGGAATCCCCATCCTCCTCCCCTGCCGGCATATCGGCGATAGGCGGAAGGCTCGGCGGCTGCGCGCTACCGCGTTTCACATCGCGGCGGTGAAACAGGTAAAGCACCGCACCCACCGCCACAAGCGCACACAAAATGATTAACGCACCAGTCATTCCACCTCCTCCAGTCTGAACCCTATGTTCCTAAGCTGTTCCCAGTATTCGGGATAGCTCTTTGTCACACTCTCAACACCGTCGAGCACTATCCCCGGCACATAAATGCCCACCGGCGCCAGGGCCATGGCTATACGGTGGTCGCCATGGGCGTCAAGCACGGGTATCTGCGCTACGGGATGCCCCTTACCGTCCCATTCAAGGCCGAAATCACGCACCTTTTCGACACGACGCCCGATTTTATCCATCTCAAGGCATATCGCCCCCAGACGGTCGCTCTCCTTTACCCCAAGGTTGCCAAGCCCGGTAAACCTGAAAGGCACACCTATCAGGCAGCAGGTAACGGCAAGGGCCGGGGCAAGGTCGGGATTTTCCACAAGGTCGAGGTCAAGCCTGCCGTAAACCTCAGGCGAGGGGGTCAGCTCCGTGGCACCCGGTGTCTCCTCGGATGACACGGTCAGCACACCGAGGCATTCGAAGAAACGCGCGGCGGCGCGGTCACCCTGCAAGGTATCCTCTTTCAGGTTGGTAAGGGTTATCCATCCTGCCGACAATGCGGAAATCTCATACCAGAAGGCCGCTGCCGACCAATCCCCCTCCGACGGCTGGGAAAACGCCCTGTAGCTTCCCGGCGGCACGGTTATCTGCAACGGCTGGAGTTCGGCCTCGACCCCGCGTTGCGCCATCATGCCGAGCGTCATCCTGATATAAGGCAACGACACCGGCTCGCCCTCGAAACGGAGGGTAAGCCCGCGCCGCATAAACGGGGCAATCATCAGCAATGCCGAAATGAATTGCGACGACACGGTGGCATCAATAGCTATATCCCCCCCTTCAAGCTCACGCCCGGTGATTCTCACCGGGGCAAAGCCTTCGGCACCAAGACATTCTATCTTGGCGCCACAATCCCTCAGAGCCTGTATCAGTGGTTGCATCGGGCGCTCGCACAGGCGTTCGCTACCCGACAAGGTCACATCACATCCGGGACGGGATGCAAAAAACGCCGTCAGGAACCGCAACGCTGCACCCGAAGCGCCCATGTCGACGGTAACAGGCTTGCCATTTGCACCGGCATATACGGCCAATGCACCGGTTATAACAGCCGTATCGTCACAAACAGCTATCCCTGGTGAATCACACGCCGCAACACCCTGGGTCAAAGCATCGAACACAAGCGCCCTGGTGGATATACTTTTAGAGAGAGGCAGCGTCACCACTGCCTCTTCAATCAATTCCTCGGGAGGATATATCGCAAATTTCATCTATAATTGTAGGTACAATAGTTCGTTAAAAAATATTCATA
>LUJQ01000029.1:0-17863 GCA_001689485.1 Bacteroidales bacterium M6
CAAACTCTTCGTTGTTGTTATCTTGTTTTCTTTCTTTCAAAAGATGGTGCTCGCGCACCCCGGACAACCCTCCCGAACAGCGTCACCCGGCACGGGACATGCCTTCGTTTTATCTGTGGTTGGAATATGACAGGGAGCTTCTTTTCGCCTCGCCGGTCGCCCGGCGGGCGGCTCCTGTACTACTCTTCTTGTCTTATTGTAAGCCTTTCAATGTACTATTTCCGGGCGGCTCTTCCGAACCCGCGAAAAACGTTGCAAAATTACAAACTTGTTTTGAACTGTGCAAGTTTTTCAACCGTTTTTTTCGTCGGCATTCCGCCGGCCGCTTCCCGGCACCTTCCGGCACCGCGGGGGAACCTCCGTTCCCGAAAGCGAGTGCAAAGGTAGGCACTTTTTTATTACCCTCCAAATTTTTCAGCAAAAAAGTTTTCTAAAATCATGCTGTTAAACATGTTTTTCAACCCTCAAAGACTGGTGACGACCGCTGAAACAGCCTCACAATATCCCAACAAATCCCTAAGTACCACGCACTTGCAGCAGCATCGCAAATCACAACTGCCAAAAACATCTACTCCGAAAGTTTTTTCTCAAAAAAATCAACACAAAATCAAACCTGCCACTCGGAAACAAGCATAAATGGTATCAACAAATAAAAAAACATGTCATGGCACACGACTATTTTTTTACGGCACCATCATATTTTTCTATTATCTTTGCAAAACCAAAGCTACTTTTTTTCACGCACCGCAGAAAAAACACAAAGCGGCGCTCTTCAACTCAAACAAAAAGCCATGACAAGAACCAATCCACAATATAATAATACAGGATTTCTTTTAAAACCACTACTCACAATATTGTTCGCCATTACGGCACAACACTGCCTTGCCATAACCCCTGACGAAATAAAATTCAGAAACGAAACGTCGGATACGGCATGCATTACGCAGCTTCTGATAGAAGAATGCAGCCAACGCGACGCTGGAAATTTGAGCCGCATTGCCCGGAAATTCATCGGCAAGCCCTACGCGGGCGGCACTCTTGAGGGTGACAGTATTGAAACTCTGCGGATAAACCTTGACGAGTTCGACTGCACGACTTTTGTCGAAACAGTGCTTGCTCTAGCCTATACGGCTGCCGAAAACCGACAGTCGTGGCGTGATTACGCCTATAATCTGAGGCGTCTGCGCTACCGCAACGGTGAAACCGACGGATATCCATCCAGGCTGCACTACGTGAGCGAATGGATTCTCGACAATGCCGCCCGTGGCAACTTAAAGGATGTTACCGGAGATATAAAGGGTGCAAGATATAATGTCAAATCGCTTGATTATATGACGGCTCATCGCGATTCCTATCCCGCATTGACTGATTCGACGAATTTTGCGCGTATGAAAAACGTAGAGTCGGGGTTCAGCAACCACCGGTTTCCCTACCTCAAGGGCACATCGCTTAAAGACCGCAGCCTGGCCGCCGACGTGCGCGACGGCGACATTGTGTGCTTCACCACCTCGACAAAAGGTCTCGACGTGACACACATGGCAATCATCACCCTTATCGACGGGTCGGCACGCATGATCCACGCATCTTCAAAAGCCGGAAAAGTGATTCTTGATCCGCTGACAATCACCGAATACGTGAAACGCAATCGCAACGAAGGAATCAGAATAGTGCGTCTGAGAAAAGACTGACAAACCTTCGAGCCTGCAAAATCACCGACTCAATAAGCCTTTCATCATATAAACCACAACGTTCATGTTCTGCCACACATAACGGCAGTGAATCGTAACAAAATCAAATGAAAAAGAAGAGATACCTGGCGGTATCTCTTCTTTTTCATTTGATTTTGTATAATCGGAAAGATTATTCAGCACGTTTGGTCTTTTTGCCATAACCGTATTTTGCGGCTGCGCCAAGCTGCTCTTCGATGCGGAGAAGCTGGTTGTACTTAGCCATACGGTCAGAACGCGAAGCAGAACCGGTTTTGATCTGGCCTGCATTGGTGGCAACAGCGATGTCGGCAATAGTGGCATCTTCTGTTTCACCCGAACGGTGCGAGATAACTGCGGTGTAGCCGTTGCGCTGTGCGAGTTCAACCGCACGGAGAGTCTCGGTAAGCGAACCGATCTGGTTAACCTTAACGAGGATAGAGTTAGCGCAGCCTTCCTCGATACCGCGTTCGAGATATTTAACATTGGTTACGAACAGGTCGTCGCCAACGAGCTGGCAACGGTCACCGATCATATCGGTAAGAATCTTCCAGCCTGCCCAGTCGTTTTCGGCCATACCATCCTCGATAGAGTCGATGGGATATTTCTCAACAAGACCCTTGAGGAATTCAGCCTGCTGCTGAGAGGTGAGCTTGGGAGCGTCGGCACCCTGCTTCCATGTGTAGTCGTAAACGCCATCCTTGAAGAATTCCGACGAAGCGCAGTCCAGACCGATGGTAACATCCTGGCCGGGCTTGTATCCTGCGAGTTCGATAGCCTTGATGATAACATTGAGAGCATCTTCGGTGCCGTCGAGGTTGGGGGCGAAACCACCTTCGTCACCCACAGCGGTAGAAAGATTGCGCTCCTTGAGCACCTTTTTGAGGTTGTGGAACACCTCTGTACCCATACGGATACCTTCGCGGAACGAAGTTGCACCGATAGGACGAATCATGAACTCCTGGAAGCAGATGGGGGCATCGGAGTGAGCGCCGCCGTTGATGATGTTCATCATGGGAACGGGGAGCACATATGTGTTGCAGCCACCGATGTATTTGTAGAGGGGCAGGTCGAGATAATCGGCAGCAGCCTTTGCAACAGCAAGCGAAACACCGAGGATGGCGTTTGCACCGAGGTTGCTCTTGGTATCGGTACCGTCGATTTCAAGCATCTTCTCGTCGATAGCAATCTGGTCGAGGGCGCTCATCCCTACGAGGGCTTCAGCGATAGGGCCGTTAACATTGGCAACAGCCTTGAGTACACCCTTACCCATATAACGGGCCTTGTCACCGTCGCGAAGCTCGAGAGCCTCGTTAACACCGGTCGATGCACCCGAGGGAACGGAAGCACGGCCAAATGCACCACTTTCAAGGATTACGTCTACTTCAACGGTGGGGTTGCCACGCGAGTCAAGAACCTCGCGGCCGATGATTTTTTCAATTTTCATAGTTTTGTTGCTTTTAAAGCTTTTATGTTTGTTATAACGTCTGTTTTCAATTTCAGGCAAACGGCATCAGACCCTCAGGGGGCATACCCCTCTATAGTCCTCTCCCATTTCGACCGCAAAGTTACGAAATTTTCGTCTAATTCATCCTTTTAACAACTTAAAGATTTCACAATTATCCCTTAAGATCATATAAAATCCGACAGCGGGTAACGTCCCATATATACCACTCTTTCCCCCTACTACCTCAGATGCCGCAAGCCATAACAGAATATCCCGAAAAATAAAACCGAAACCGGAAATCAGCTCCTTATCCTATCCCTGCCTACATATCCAAACGGCATTGTAGAGACGGGATAGCATCCCGTCTCAATAGCATCCCACCTAACTAAATAGCATACAACATCACTAATATCCTATCTCAATAACATCCTGTCTAAAGGTCGGCACCTCTTCTTCATGCCATTCCGCATTACCCGCATCCCCGCACAACGCAAATCAATGATGCGATATGCATCATTGAGACGGGATGCATCATCATTGAGACGGGATGCTATCCCGTCTCTACATCACACCCGCAGAACCACGCAAGCATTAACGCAACGCGGGTCTGTGCCGATTTCTGGCACAGACCCGCGTCGGGAATTTTCCATATTGCTTATTCAGCCTTTGCTTCCTCAGCGGCAGGAGCCTCGGCAGCAGGAGCCGCAGTTTCAGCAGCGGGTGCCGACTTTTTGCTGCGACGGGTGCGGGTGCTCTTCTTGGCAGCCTTTTCGGTGAGCATGTTTTCGTTGTAGTCAACAAGCTCGATGAAGCAGGTCTTGGCATTGTCACCAAGACGGTTGCCGGTTTTCAAGATACGGGTGTAACCACCGGGACGTTCTGCAATCTTCTGAGAGATTTCACGGAACAGCTCGGTAACGGCTTCCTTGTTCTGGAGATAGGAGAAAACCAGACGGCGGTTAGCCATCGAGTCGTTTTTCGCACGGTTGATCAGCGGCTCGGCATACATGCGGAGAGCCTTTGCCTTTGCCAGGGTTGTGAAAATCCTCTTATGCTTGATAAGGGAAATAGTCATGTTGGCGAGTAAGGCGTCGCGGTGAGCTTTCTTGCGCGAAAGATGATTAAAGGATTTATTGTGTCTCATCGTTGTTATTACTCTTTGTCTAATTTATACTTTGAAATATCCATTCCGAACGACAGGCCGAGGTTCGCCAGGAGCTCATCAAGCTCGGTGAGCGACTTCTTGCCGAAGTTGCGGAATTTAAGGAGGTCTGTCTTATTGAACACCACCAGTTCCCCGAGGGTCTCGACCTCGGCACTCTTAAGGCAGTTGAGCGCACGCACGGAAAGATCCATATCGACCAGTTTGGTCTTAAGGAGCTGGCGCATGTGCAGAATCTCCTCGTCGAATTCCTCGGTGCCGTCGGTCTCTGTAGCCTCGATGGTGATTTTCTCGTCAGAGAAAAGCATCAGGTGGTAGATGAGAATCTTGGCGGCTTCCTTCAAGGCTTCTTTCGGGAGGATAGAGCCATTGGTGGTTATTTCGATAATCAGCTTTTCGTAGTCGGTTTTCTGGTCTACGCGGAAATTTTCAACAGCGTACTTGACGTTCTTGATCGGGGTATAAATCGAGTCGATGGCCAAGGTCTGGATATCCTGTATCTCGACCTGGTTTTCATCGGCAGGCACCCAGCCGCGACCCTTGTTGATGGTCACTTCGATAGTGAAACCCGCGTTGGGATCCAAATGACAAATGACCTCCTCAGGATTGAGGACTTCGAAGCCCGAAAGGGCTTTGCCAATGTCACCGGCCTTGAACACCTCCTGACCCGACACCGAGATGGTTGCTTTTTCGGTTTCAGCGTCCTCTGTAACCTGCTTTAAGTCGACCTTCTTGAGGTTGAGGATTATGTTGGTCACATCCTCCTTGACTCCGGGGATGGTATCAAATTCGTGTTTCACGCCGTCAATCTTAATCGCCGAGATGGCATAGCCCTCGAGCGACGAAAGAAGCACGCGACGCAAAGCGTTTCCGACTGTGATACCATAGCCTGGTTCCAAAGGCTTGAACTCGAATTTGCCGTAGAAGTTGTTAGCTTCTAACATCACAACCTTGTCAGGTTTTTGGAATGCTAAAATAGCCATGGATCTTAGTTTAATTATGATTACTTAGAATACAACTCGACGATAAGCTGCTCCTTGATATTTTCAGGGATATCCTCGCGGGTGGGAACATGCAGGAGCTTGCCGCTCTTGGTGCTTTCGTCCCATTCGAGCCAGGGATATTTGCTGTGGTTGAAACCGGCGAGAGCGTCGGCAATAACTTCGAGAGACTTCGATTTTTCACGCACGCCGATAACATCGCCGGGCTGCACGCCGTAAGAAGGGATGTTTACAACAGCGCCGTTAACCGTAACATGCTTGTGGAGCACGAGCTGGCGGGCGGCCGCACGGGTGCGGGCGATACCCAGGCGGTAAACAACGTTGTCCAGACGGCCTTCGAGAAGCTGCAACAGGATTTCACCTGTAATACCCTTCATTGAGGATGCTTTCTCGAAAAGGTTGCGGAACTGGCGTTCCAACACGCCGTAGGTGTATTTAGCTTTCTGCTTCTCGCGGAGCTGTGTGCCGTATTCAGAAGTCTTGCGGCGACGGTTTTGGCCATGCTGGCCGGGAGGGAAGTTGCGGCGGCTCAGGATTTTGTCTTCGCCAAAGATAGGTTCCCCGAATTTACGTGCGATTTTGGTCTTGGGACCTGTATATCTAGCCATTTTTTCGTAATAGTAGTTTAATTGTGTGATTTCTGCCCGGAGGGGGATATTTACCACGCCATGCCGCGACGACAGGCCGTCCTGGCCGTGTCAACATGGCTTTCCCATGGGCAGGTTATCTGATATTCTGCGATGCGGGCGCTATTATACGCGACGACGCTTGGGAGGACGGCAACCGTTGTGGGGAAGCGGCGTAACGTCGATAATCTCGGTAACCTCGATACCCATGCCGTGCACGGTGCGGATTGCCGATTCACGTCCGTTACCGGGACCCTTCACATAGGCTTTCACCTTGCGGAGACCAAGATCGTAAGCGATCTTGCCGCAATCCTGGGCTGCCATCTGGGCAGCATAGGGGGTGTTCTTCTTAGAGCCACGGAAGCCCATCTTGCCTGCGCTCGACCAAGAGATTACCTGGCCCTCGCTGTTGGCTAAGCATACGATGATATTGTTGAAGGAGGAGTGTACGTGAAGCTGACCGGCTGCGTCAACTTTGACGTTTCTCTTCTTAGCTGCGACTGTTTTCTTTGCCATAATGCTAATGCTGTTATTAAGCGGCCTTTATTATTTCGTGGCCTTCTTCTTGTTAGCGACTGTTTTCTTGCGTCCCTTGCGGGTGCGGGCGTTGTTCTTTGTGCTTTGACCGCGTACGGGGAGACCGATACGATGACGGATTCCGCGGTAGCAACCGATGTCCATCAATCGCTTGATGTTCAACTGAAGTTCGCTGCGCAGGTCACCTTCAACCTTGTAATTTGCCTGGATGACTTCACGAACCTTCGCGGCCTGTGCGTCGGTCCAGTCCTGAACCTTGATGTTAACATCAACGCCGGCTTTTTCCAGGATGGTCTTTGCGGCGCTCCGGCCGATGCCGAAGATATAAGTCAAGGCGATTTCGCCTCGTTTGTTCTGGGGGAGGTCAACTCCCACGATTCTTACTGCCATATAACTTTTGCTATAACACTGTTTTTTTTGCAAAAATAATAAATTTCAGGCATATATGAAAATGTCAGCACACCACCCCATTGGCATGCCCGCTGCGGGCGCGCCGATATCCTGATGGGAGCGTCTGATTTTCAACTGCTTCAGGTTATTATCCTTGACGTTGTTTGTTTTTGGGATTTTTCTTGTTGATTACATAGAGGCGGCCCTTGCGGCGGACAATCTTGTCCTCCGGGGTGCGCTTCTTGATGGAAGCTCTTACTTTCATGAGAATAATTTGACTATGATGTTTCTGTTAACAGTTTATTTGTATCGGAATGCGATACGGCCCTTGGTAAGGTCGTAGGGCGACATCTCCACCCTCACCTTGTCGCCGGGAAGAATCTTGATGTAATGCATCCTCATCTTTCCCGATATGTGGGCCGTGATTTCGTGGCCGTTTTCCAGCTCCACGCGAAACATCGCGTTGGAAAGCGACTCCACGATTACACCGTCCTGTTCTATTGCAGATTGTTTTGCCATGTAATATTCAGTTTCGTATTAACCGGGAACGCCGCCCCGGGAGTTTGTCAGATAAACCTGTCTCCGAGCACCTCCTTCACATAATCGAACGAAGTCAGCACCTCGGTCTCACCGTTCAGGATTGCCACGGTATGCTCATAATGAGCCGACGGTTTGCGATCCTTCGTGCGGCAAGTCCAGCCGTCAGCCTCGATCACGATGTTGCGGCTCCCAAGATTGATCATAGGCTCGATGCAGATACACATCCCGTTCTTGATTACCGGGCCTGTGCCGCGACGCCCGTAATTGGGCACCTCGGGGTCTTCGTGCATCTTCCGGCCTATCCCGTGGCCGCACATCTCGCGGACAACGGTATAACCCCGTTGCTCCACATAGGTCTGCACGGCATTGGCGATGTCGCCTATACGGTTACCTTCACGGCATGCGGCAATCCCCTTGTAGAGCGACTCCTTGGTGGTGCGCATAAGCGCCATCACCTTTTCGTCAACCTCCCCGACAGGGAAAGTGTAGCACATGTCGCCATTGTAGCCGTCAAGCTCCACGACAACATCCAGCCCTATGATATCGCCCTCGCGGAGCGTATAGGTGGAAGGGAACCCGTGGACAACGACTTCGTTGACCTCCATGCACACGGCACCGGGAAACCCGCCATAGCCGAGACATGCCGGACGCGCCCCGTTGTCCAGGATAAACTCCCGGGCAACCGAGTCGATTTTATGCGTAGTGACACCGGGCTTGACCCAGGCCGCCATCTCGCCGAGCACACGGCTCGTGAGGTCGCAGGCATGACGCATTTTGTTGATTTCTTCCGGAGTCTTGAGATATATCATCTGACCACGTCCTTTTTTTGCGAGCAAACCTCGTGGCGGGAGCGATGCTCCCGCCGCGGGGCGGCTCAGTTATTCGTTGATATTAATAGGCACTGCCGGTGGTGCGGCCTTTGATTTTGCCGTCCTTCATCAGCCCGTCGTAATGGTGCATCATCAGGTGCGACTCAATCTGCTGCAAGGTATCGAGAACCACACCCACCATAATCAGCAGCGATGTGCCGCCGAAGAACTGGGCGAAGTTCTGGCTTATGCCGAAGCAACGCGCAAATGCCGGGAGGATTGCCACGATGCCGAGGAAAAGCGACCCGGGCAAAGTGATTCTCGACATTATCGAATCAAGATATTCGGCAGTCTTCTTACCGGGTTTGACACCGGGGATAAAGCCGTTGTTGCGTTTCATCTCCTCAGCCATCTGGGTGGGACGCACCGTGATAGCGGTATAGAAATAGGTAAACGCCACAATCATGACAAAGTAAACCAGATTATACCAAAAACCGTTTATATCCGAGAATGTGGCAAAGAACCCGGTCGACCCCTCTTTGGCACCGAAACCGGCCAGCGTGATGGGGATGAACATGATTGCCTGGGCGAAGATGATAGGCATAACGCCGGCAGCATTCACCTTCAAGGGGATATACTGGCGGGCACCGCCATACTGCTTGTTGCCTACAATACGTTTGGCATACTGCACAGGCACCTTACGTGTACCCTGCACGAGCAGCACCGCACCGATTGTCACGGCAAATAAAAGCACAATCTCCACGATGAACATAATCAGGCCGCCTTCAGAACCGTTCGAACCCGGCAGACGGCTGGTGAACTCGTAGAAAAGGGCGATAGGCAGACGGGCGATAATACCAACGAGGATGATAAACGATATACCGTTACCGATACCACGGTCGGTGATACGCTCGCCAAGCCACATTATGAACATGGAGCCTGCAGCCAGGATGATGGTCAGGAACGCTACCGTCAACCAACCCATCTCGACAGAACCGCCGGCATTCACAACCTGCGAACGCAGGTTGAAAAGATAGGCGGGTCCCTGGACCAGCAGAATCAGGACGGTCAGATACCTCGTGTACTGGTTGAGTTTCTGACGGCCGCTCTCACCCTCGCGCTGCATCTTTTGGAAAGAAGGAAGCACCATGCCTGCAAGCTGGATCACGATCGACGCCGTGATGTAGGGCATGATACCCAACGCGAAAATAGAGGCTTGAGAGAAGGCGCCTCCTGAGAACATGTCCAGAAGCTGCATCAAACCGCTCTTGTTAGTGAAGGAGGTCAGGGCATCGAGGTCGTTGGGGTTGATACCCGGCAGAACCACGTAACAGCCCAGACGGTAAACCAGCACTAACAGCACGGTGATGGTGAGTCGCTGACGCAACTCCTGAATCGTCCAGATGTTTTTTAATGTCTGAATGAATTTCATCGAATTACTTTACTTTGTTGATGGAACCGCCGGCCTCAACAATGGCTTTTTCGGCAGCTGCTGAGAATGCATTGGCTTCAACCTCGAGCTTGCGGGTCACGGCACCGTTGCCCAGCACCTTCACCAAATCCTTCTTGCCCACCAGGCCGGCAGCGCGAAGTTCTTCGAGACCGATTTTCTCAAGCCCCTTGGCAGCAGCCAGAGCCTCGAGTGCGTCGAGATTGACAACCTTGTATTCCACGCGGTTGATATTCTTGAAGCCGAATTTCGGCAGACGACGCTGCAAAGGCATCTGACCACCTTCAAAACCGATTTTACGGGAATAGCCCGAACGCGACTTGGCACCTTTGTGACCACGGGTCGATGTGCCGCCCTTGCCCGAACCGGGGCCGCGGCCAACACGTGTGTCGCGTGTTACGGAACCAACGGCGGGTTTCAAATTACTTAAATCCATGATATGGGAAATAAATTCTTGAGTTTGTAACTGTTAGAAAGAAACCGCGGCGGCAGCCGACGCATAGCCGACGGCGGCCGCGGTCTGTTCTCTGCTATGCCTGAGATCTTGATCAGGCTTTGGTCACTGTAACCAGGTGGCGAACGGCTTCAACCATGCCCAGTACGGAGGGATTGTCCTCCTTGATGACCGTCTGGTTCATCTTTCTGAGGCCGAGGGCGTCGAGAGTGCGCTTCTGCACTGCGGGAGCACCGATACGGCTCTTTGTCTGTGTTATTTTAATCTGTGCCATCTTGTCGGGGAAATGTTGGTTTAACCGTTGAACACTTGGCTGACCGAGATGCCGCGGTTCTGTGCGACCTGCGCAGGGGAACGCATCTCGCCAAGAGCAGCTATGGTAGCCTTCACGAGGTTGTGGGGGTTTGACGAACCCTTCGACTTGGCGAGCACGTCGGTGATGCCGACGCTCTCAAGAACGGCACGCATGGCACCGCCGGCCTTCACACCGGTACCGGTGGATGCAGGCTTGAGAAGCACGCGCGAGCCGCCGAACTTGGCAACCTGTTCGTGAGGGATGGTGCCTTTGTGAACCGGCACGCGGATGAGGTTCTTTTTTGCAGACTCAACGCCCTTGGCGATTGCTGCGGTAACCTCGTTGGCTTTTCCGAGACCCCAGCCCACGATTCCGTCCTCGTTTCCTACGACCACGATTGCAGCGAAGGTGAAGGTGCGTCCGCCCTTGGTCACCTTGGTAACGCGGTTGATGGCGACCAGACGGTCTTTCAACTCGATATCGTTAGTGGTTTTTACCCGATTATTCTTATTTGCCATGATTGTGTTTAGAATTTAAGTCCGCCTTCGCGAGCTGCGTCAGCCAATGATTTTACTCTGCCGTGGAAAAGATAGCCGTTGCGGTCGAAAACCACTTCGGTAACGCCTGCGGCGAGAGCCTTCTCGGCTACGGCCTTCCCTACCTTTGCTGCAATCTCGATCTTGGTACCGTCCTCGATTCCTTTCGATGAAGCGCACACCAGGGTCTTGCCTTCGGCGTCGTCGATGAGCTGGACGTAAATTTGCTTGTTGCTGCGGAACACGCTCATGCGGGGACGTGCGGCGGTGCCTGAAATCTTACCGCGGATGCGTGCCTTGATCTTATTTCTTCTTTCTTGCTTTGAGATCATGATAGTCTAATTTTTATTTGGCACCTGCCGTTTTACCAGACTTGCGGCGTATAACCTCGCCGACAAACTTGATACCCTTGCCCTTGTAAGGTTCGGGCTTGCGGAGCGAACGGATTTTCGCACACACCTGGCCCAGGAGCTGCTTGTCGTCGCTCTCAAGGATGATGAGGGGGTTTTTGTTACGCTCCGACTTGGCTTCAACCTTCACCTCTGCGGGAAGTTTGATATATATAGCGTGCGAGAAACCGAGCGAAAGCTCAAGCACCTGGCCTGTGGCGCTCGCGCGGTAGCCCACGCCGACTAATTCCATTTCTTTGCGGTAACCGGTCGACACACCCACAACCATGTTGTGAACCAGCGAACGGTAAAGACCGTGCTGTGCGCGGTGCTCGCGGTCGTCGCTCGGGCGGTTGAGCTGGACGTGGCCATCCTCAACCTTGATTTCGAACTCGGGGTTAACGGCCTGCGAAAGTTCCCCCTTGGGGCCTTTCACGGTTACGACATTGTCGGCGTTTACATTGACGGTTACGCCTGCGGGAATCTCGATGGGGGCTTTACCTATTCTTGACATAATGCTATTCCTCCTTTAAGATTAGTAAACGTAACACAAAACCTCGCCGCCCACTTTCAGCTCGGATGCCTTCTTGTTGGTCATCACGCCTTTGGAAGTGGAAAGAATGGCGATACCTAAGCCATTTAACACACGGGGCATGTTCTTATAGCCCGTATACTGGCGCAGACCCGGACGGGAAGCGCGTTTCAGCCCCTTGATGGCGTTTACACGGTCAACGGGGTCATATTTAAGGGCAACCTTGATTACACCGGCGGGGTTCTCCCCTTCGATGAACTTGTAATTCAGGATGTAACCCTGCTCAAAAAGGATCTTTGTAATCTCCTTCTTCAAGTTTGAGGCCGGAATCTCGACTACGCGGTGCTGAGCCTTGATGGCGTTCCTCAATCTCGTCAAATAATCTGCTATTGGGTCAGTCATTTTGATTTGAATGGTTTTTAAATTGATTGGGATGGCTCCCAACAATATTTAAATTAACTCTCATTTTTGTTATATCTCCGGGGAACCGTCCCTCCGGCTGTGCCGTCAGAGAGGCCCGGTGGCGGCTGCCGCAGGTTTCCACCCGGGGGGTCCCGCAGACAGGGGCTTACCCGGCGGACCGCCGACAGCCTTTATCCCGCCCGGCGACAGGCGCGGGGCAGGTCGGCATGCATTACCAGCTTGCCTTTTTCACTCCGGGAATCAGGCCGGCCGATGCCATTTCGCGGAACTGGATACGCGAGATGCCAAACTGGCGCATATAGCCTTTGGGACGCCCTGTGATGGAGCAACGGTTGTGAAGGCGCACGCATGACGCGTTTTTGGGGAGCAGCTGCAGGGCCTCGTAGTCGCCGGCTTCCTTGAGGGCGGCCTTCTTGGCGGCATATTTGGCCACGAGCTTCGCACGCTTCACTTCGCGGGCTTTCATTGATTCTTTTGCCATATCGATCTGTTTCTTTATGGGGGGTTAGTTGTTTCCGGTCTGTCCGACATCGGCAGGGTTCCGACGGGGCTATCTTATAAAGAACGTGGAAAAACGTGTTTTATTTTCCAGCCCCGGCCTCCACGTGCCGGAAATCCCGTGGTTACGGAATTTCTTACTTGTTCTTGAAGGGAAGGCCGAACTGTTTGAGCAATGCATAACCTTCTTCGTCGGTGTTGGCCGTCGTTACGAAAGTGATGTTCATGCCCATCAGCTTGTTGATGGTGTCGATGTTGATTTCGGGGAAGATAATCTGCTCTGAGATACCGAGGGTGTAGTTGCCACGACCGTCGAGCTTGCCTTCGATACCCTTGAAGTCGCGGATACGGGGAAGGGCAACACGGACAAGGCGTTCGAGGAACTCATACATGCGTTCGCGACGCAGGGTAACACGCGCACCGATAGGCATTTTTTTACGCACCTTGAAGTTGGAGATGTCCTTCTTCGAAAGGGTAGCAACAGCCTTCTGGCCTGTGATGGCGGTAAGCTCGTTGATGGCGGTTTCGATAATCTTCTTATCCTGGGTTGCTTCGCCGAGACCTTCGTTGATTACGATTTTGGTCAGGCGGGGCACCTGCATAGGGGTGGTATAGTTGAATTCCTTGGTAAGCGCGGGCACGATTTTCTCGTCATACTGCTTTTTAAGGGTTGTGCTGCTCATTACTTAATCTCCTCTCCTGATTTTTTAGCGTAACGTACTTTCTCGCCCTTCTCGTTGATGCGGATGCCGATACGGGTAGGCTTGCCGCTCTTGGGGTCGATGAGCGCGAGGTTAGAGATATTGATGGGCGCCTCCATCTTCACGATGCCTCCCTGGGGATGCTTGGCGCTGGGTTTCGTGCTCTTCGACACGATGTTGATACCCTCTACAATCGCACGGTTCTTGGCGGCCTGAACCGACAGGACGCGGCCCTGGCGGCCCTTGTCCTCACCAGCGAGAACGTAAACGGTATCTCCCTTTTTGATATATATTTTGCTCATTGGGGTTTTCGGTGTTTACTGTTGTTGCTTGATATGGATTAGAGTACCTCGGGTGCCAGAGAGACAATCTTCATGTTGGTGGCGCGCAGTTCGCGTGCTACCGGGCCGAAGATACGGGTGCCGCGGAGTTCGCCGGCATTGTTAAGCAGCACGCAGGCATTGTCGTCGAAACGGATATAGCTTCCGTCGGGACGGCGCACTTCTTTCTTCGTACGCACAACGACGGCCTTCGATACAGTGCCCTTCTTGACGTCGGACGAGGGGATAACGCTCTTAACGCTGACTACGATGATGTCGCCTACGGAAGCGTAACGGCGCCCGGTGCCGCCGAGCACGTGGATGCACAGTGCCTCCTTTGCTCCGCTGTTGTCAGCAACGGTTAAACGGGATTCGGTCTGTATCATGTTTTACTTGACTTTTTCGATGATTTCTACTAAACGCCATCTCTTGGTCTTTGACAGAGGGCGGGTTTCCATAAGGCGTACGGTATCGCCGACTTCGCACTCGTTCTTCTCGTCGTGCGCGTGATATTTCTTGGTCTTGTTGACGAACTTGCCGTAGATGGGGTGTTTTTCCTTCCACTTCACGGTAACCGTGATGGTCTTGTCACCCTTGTTGCTCGATACAACCCCGATACGCTCTTTTCTGAGATTTCTTTGTTCTTCCATTTTTGGTAATATGGTAGCTTGTTAGGGGGGGATTACTGGTTTTTAAGCTCGCGCTGGCGAAGCTCGGTCTTTACGCGGGCGATCATTTTGCGGTCAAGTGTAATCTTGGCAGGATTGTCCAGGGGCGAAACGGCGTGATTGGCCTTCTGCTGGAGATAATCCTTCTCCATCTGTGCCAGACGCTCCTTGAGATCGGCCGTTGAGAGCTCTTTGATTTCTTCTTTCTTCATAGCTTCTGTTCAATTACACGTTGAGACTGGGATCATAATCGCGGCTTACGACGAACTTGGTGGTCACAGGCAGCTTCTGGGCGCCGAGACGCAATGCCTCCTTTGCTACATCGAAGGGGACACCATCGATTTCGATAATCATACGGCCCGGGGTCACGGATGCCACGAACCCTTCGGGGTTACCTTTACCTTTACCCATACGTACGTCCAAAGGCTTCTTTGTGATGGGTTTGTCGGGGAAGATGCGAATCCAGAGCTGTCCCTGGCGTTGCATATAACGGGTCACAGCGACACGGGCTGCCTCGATCTGGCGTCCGGTGATCCACTTGGTCTCAAGGGTCTTGATGCCGAACGAACCGAAAGCGAGCTGGTTTCCGCGCTGGGCGTTGCCCTTTGCACGGCCCTTCTGGACTCTGCGAAATTTTGTTTTTTTCGGTTGTAACATTTTTGTAGATGTTAATCGATTGTTGTTTTATGTATTAAAAACCCTGTAACGCCCCGGCGGCTCATAAAGCGTGGCGGAAGGCATGGCGGCTGTCCCGGAGGAAGGTAGGGAGGAAGGCCGGGCATGACCAACCGCCGCCCGGTTCCCCCTGGTTCGGGATAGCCGGACGCCGGATGCATAGTTTTTAATGGTTCGCGCGGGGTTTACGGAAACCTCCGCGGCGCTGGTTGCCACGGTCGGACTGACGTCCTCCCTCTTTGGCTGTATTTGCGAAGTTGGGAGCCAGGTCGCGCTTGCCGTAAACTTCACCGCGGCAGATCCACACCTTAACGCCGATCACACCAACCTTGGTGTGGGCTTCAACAAGTGCGTAATCAATGTCGGCACGGAGTGTGTGGAGCGGCGTACGTCCTTCCTTGAACATCTCCGAACGAGCCATTTCGGCACCGTTGAGACGGCCGGAAACCTGTACCTTTATGCCTTCTGCACCCGAACGCATCGTAGCGGCGACTGCCATCTTCACCGCACGGCGGTAGGCAATCTTGCCTTCGATCTGGCGGGCTATTGTGCTGGCCACGATCTGAGCGTCGAGTTCGGGACGCTTCACCTCGAAGATGTTGATTTGCACATCCTTGTCGGTGATTTTCTTGAGTTCTTCCTTGAGTTTGTCAACCTCGGCGCCACCCTTGCCGATAATCACGCCCGGACGCGAGGTGCATACGGTGATGGTGATCAGTTTGAGTGTACGTTCGATAACGATGCGCGACACGCTCGACTTAGCCAAGCGGACATTGAGGTATTTGCGAAGCTTGGAGTCCTCAAGCAAGGTCTCCCCGTACTTCTTGCCGCCAAACCAGTTTGAATCCCATCCGCGGATGACACCCAGACGGTTGCTGATCGGATTTACTTTCTGTCCCATTTCTTAGTCCTTCGTTTTAGTGTCTTTATCAATTGTGTCAACAAACAGGGTCACGTGGTTGGAACGCTTGCGGATTCTGTAGCCACGGCCCTGGGGGGCGGGACGCAGGCGCTTGAGCATCGGCGCGCAGTCCACGAAAATCGTGCTGATGTAAAGCTCGCCGTTTTCAGCCTTGCGTTCGTTCTTGGCTTCCCAGTTGGCGATAGCCGAGCGGAGGAGCTTCTCCACGCGGGCGGCAGCTTCCTTATTTGAGAATTTGAGGATGCCCAGGGCGCGGAACACTTCCTTGCCGCGTACCAGGTCGGCCACCAGGCGCATCTTGCGCGGGGAGGTGGGGACGTTGGTCAGTTTGGCAAAGGACTGCGTTTTTAGGGCTTCCTTTCTTGCCTGAGCTGAGGTTCTTTTTCTTACACCCATTTTATTTCTTTTCTTTTTTATCAGAGTTTAATATAAACGGCCCGGCACGTTATTTCTTCTTGTTGCCGGCGTGACCGCGGAAGGTGCGCGTGGGAGCGAACTCGCCAAGCTTGTGGCCTACCATGTTCTCGGTTACGTAGACAGGGATGAACTTGTTCCCGTTGTGCACGGCGAAAGTATGGCCCACGAATTCGGGGGCGATCATCGAAGCGCGGCTCCATGTCTTGATAACCGACTTCTTGCCGCTCTCCTCCATCGCGGAGACTTTCTTCTCAAGCTTTACGCTGATGAACGGGCCTTTTTTTAATGAACGACTCATTGTGTTGTCTTTGTCTTTAACTTAAGAGTTTACTTTTTTCTTCTCTCAATGATGTACTTCGAAGAGTTCTTCTTCGGCGAGCGAGTCTTGAGACCCTTGGCGTAGAGGCCCTTGCGCGAACGGGGATGTCCACCGGAAGCGCGGCCTTCACCACCACCCATCGGGTGGTCGACAGGGTTCATCACAACACCGCGGTTGCGCGGACGGCGGCCGAGCCAGCGCGAGCGGCCGGCCTTGCCCGAACGCTCCAGCGAGTGCTCGGCGTTACCTACCACGCCGATTGTGGCCTTGCAGGCCGACAGAATCTTGCGGGTTTCACCTGAGGGAAGTTTGACAATCGCATAGTCACCTTCGCGCGACACAAGCTGTGCGAAAGTTCCGGCAGAACGAGCCATGAAGGCTCCCTGGCCGGGACGCAACTCGATGTTGTGGATAACCGTACCCACGGGGATTTTGCTCAGGGGAAGAGCGTTACCCACTTCGGGTGCGGCGTCAGCACCGCTGACAACGGTTGCGCCGACTTCTAAGCCGTTGGGTGCAATGATATAGGCTTTTGCTCCGTCAACGTAGTAAAGGAGGGCGATGCGGGCCGAACGGTTGGGATCGTACTCGATAGCCTTCACTACGGCGGGCACACCGTCTTTGGTTCTCTTAAAGTCTATGATACGGTATTTGCGCTTGTGGCCGCCACCAAGGTAGCGTGTGGTGAGGTGGCCTTCGGAGTTACGACCTCCGGTGCTTTTTTTACCGACTGTAAGAGATTTTTCTGGCGCTTTAGCAGTGATCGCTCCTTTGAACACGCCAATAACTTTGTGTCGTTGCCCCGGTGTGGTGGGCTTGAATTTTCTTACTGCCATTTTTATTTATCAGATATTGCTGTAAAAGTCGATAGTTTCGCCTTCACCGACAGTGATAAAAGCCTTCTTCCAACGGTCAGTCTTGCCGCGGAGCAGGCCGCTCTTGGTGTAACGCGATTTGTTTTTGCCACGTACGATGCACGTGTTCACATCCTTCACTTTAACGCCGTAAAGTTTCTCCACCATGTCCTTGATCTGGAACTTGTTGGC
>LUJQ01000029.1:17944-19161 GCA_001689485.1 Bacteroidales bacterium M6
TTCCTCCTGCGGGTTAAAGTTTATTAATGACATCAAGGCCACTTTCCGTGAGGACAATGGCGTTGTTATTGAGGAGCGCGTAAGTATTAACGTCGGTGGCTGTCATGATATTAGCCCCCGGCACATTACGAGCCGACAAATATACGTTTTTATCCTGACCTGCTAAAACTAGCAGAAGCTTCTTGCCGTCAAGTTTAAGATTTTTAGTAAAATTTACAAAATCTTTAGTCTTGGGAGCCTCGAATGTGAAGTCTTCGACTACAACAATCTTGTTATCCTGAACTTTCGCTGTCAGAACCGACTTGCGGGCGAGCTGCTTGAGCTTTTTGTTGAGCTTGAAGCGGTAGTCGCGGGGGCGGGGACCGAACACACGGCCACCACCTACGAGAACCGGCGAATTGATGTCACCGATACGGCTGCCGCCGCCACCCTTCTGCTTGTGAAGCTTGCGGGTAGAACCGGAAACCTCGCTGCGCTCTTTCGACTTGTGTGTGCCCTGACGCTGGTTAGCGAGATACTGCTTCACATCGAGATATACGGCATGCTCGTTCGCTTCGATAGCGAATACCGCGTCGTTGAGCACAGCCTTGCGACCGGTATCTTCTCCTTTTATGTTATATATTGCGAGTTCCATTATTTCTCTATCATTACGATTGAACCTTTACTTCCGGGGATTGAACCCTTGATCATCAACACGTTGTGTTCGGGTATGATTTTAACGACCTTGAGGTTTTGAACGGTTACACGTTCGTTGCCTGTCTGGCCGGCCATGCGCATTCCCTTGAACACCTTTGCGGGGTAGGAGCAGGCACCGATCGAACCAGGTGCGCGCAGACGGTTGTGCTGGCCGTGCGTAGCCTGGCCGACACCGCCGAAACCGTGGCGTTTTACCACACCTTGGAAACCCTTACCCTTCGATGTGCCGACGATATCGACAAAATCGTTTTCGGTGAAGAAGTCAACGTTAATAACGTCGCCGGGCTTGTATTCGCCCTCGAATCCTTTGAACTCGGCCAAGTGGCGCATGGGGGTAACACCGGCCTTCTTGAAGTGACCAAGTTCGGGTTTGGTGCAGTGCTTTTCTTTCTGCTCCTGGAATCCGAGCTGAAGGGCATTGTAGCCGTCGGTCTCAACAGTCTTGACCTGGGTAACCACACAGGGGCCTACTTCGATAACAGTGCACGGCATGTTCTTGCCGTCGGCACTGAAAACGGATG
>LUJQ01000029.1:19176-63251 GCA_001689485.1 Bacteroidales bacterium M6
TTTTCTTTCCTAATAATCCTGGCATTTCTGTAGTTGGTTTATAATTGGAATTTTTGTCTGTTTTCTTTGATTTCCATCCTTGCGGCGCCCATCCTTTCCCGTCCTGCAGCCCGGGTCACTATGACCCGGGCGCCGGATTATGCGGGGAAAGCGGTATCAGCGCCGGCTTCAGGTTGTCACACCTTGATTTCCACCTCGACGCCCGAGGGAAGTTCGAGCTTCATGAGGGCGTCGACTGTCTTGGCAGTCGAGTTATAGATGTCGATAAGGCGCTTGAACGATGAAAGCTGGAACTGCTCGCGCGATTTCTTGTTAACGAAAGTGGAGCGGTTTACCGTGAAGATACGCTTATGGGTGGGCAGGGGTATGGGGCCGCTGATAACCGCACCGGTAGCCTTCACTGTCTTCACGATCTTCTCGGCCGATTTGTCGACGAGGTTGTGATCGTAAGATTTCAGTTTGATTCTAATTTTCTGGCTCATATTGTTGTTTCGTTTTTTTATTGTTCGATAAACGGGCGGTTATTTGATAAGGTCAACACGGCCCTGGCACTCGGTGAGCACGTTCTTGGCAATCGACGACGACACTTCTGAATAGTGGGAGAAGGTCATGGTCGAGGTTGCGCGACCCGAGGTAATCGTACGGAGGGCGGTCACATAACCGAACATTTCGGCAAGGGGGGCCTGCGCCTTTACAACGCGGGCACCGCTGCGCGATGTCTCCATGCCCTCAACCTGGCCGCGGCGCTTGTTAAGGTCAGAGATAACGTCGCCCATGCTCTCTTCGGGGGTAACCACTTCGATTTTCATGATAGGCTCCATCAGCACGGGACCTGCCTTTTCCGAACCCTTCTTGAATGCCTGGATGGCGCAGAGTTCGAACGAAAGCTGGTCGGAGTCGACCGGGTGGAACGAACCGTCGATTACGGTAACCTTGAGCTTCTCTACGGGATAACCGGCAAGCACGCCATTCTTCATCGCGTTGGTGAAGCCCTTCTGGATAGAGGGGATGAATTCCTTGGGAATGTTACCGCCCTTGACTTCGTCAACGAACTGGAGACCGCCTTCGAAACCTTCGTCAACCGGCTCGATGCGCACGATGATGTCGGCGAATTTACCACGGCCACCGGTCTGCTTCTTGAACACTTCGCGAAGTTCGACAGGCTTGGTGATAGCTTCCTTGTAGGTAACCTGCGGGCGTCCCTGGTTGCATTCCACCTTGAACTCGCGTTTGAGACGGTCGATGATGATGTCGAGGTGAAGCTCGCCCATACCCGAGATAACGGTCTGGCCGGTTTCCTCGTTGGTTTCCACACGGAAGGTGGGGTCTTCTTCGGCAAGCTTCTGAAGGCCGACGCCGAGTTTGTCGAGGTCTTTCTGAGTCTTGGGCTCTACGGCGATACCGATCACGGGATCGGGGAATTCCATAGCCTCAAGCACGATGGGGTGGTTTTCGTCGCAAAGGGTGTCGCCGGTGCGGATATCCTTGAAACCTACACCTGCACCGATATCGCCGCAACCGATTTTCTCCATCGGGTTCTGCTTGTTGGAGTGCATCTGGAAAAGACGCGAAACACGTTCCTTCTTGTCACTGCGCGAATTGAGCACATAGCTGCCGGCAACAACATCACCCGAATAAACGCGGAAGAAGCACAGACGGCCTACATAGGGGTCGGTGGCAATCTTGAACGCAAGGGCGCACATAGGAGCCTCAGGCGAAGGGTTGCGTGTCTCGACCTTCTCGGGATCGTCGATAGCGTGACCTTCTACAGCGCCTGAGTCAACGGGGCTGGGAAGATATGCGCACACATTGTCGAGGAGGCACTGCACACCTTTGTTTTTGAACGAAGAGCCGCATGTCATGGGCACGATGTCCATCTTCAAGGTTGCAGCACGCAGGGCGCGGCGGATTTCCTCCTCTGTGATTGTCGAGGGATCGTCGAAATATTTTTCCATGAGGGCGTCGTCATACTCGGCGATTTTCTCGAGCATCTTGTCGCGCCATTCCTCGCACTCGTCCTTAAGGGCGGCGGGGATTTCCTCAACAGAGTATTCCGCACCCATAGTCTCGTCATGCCAGAAGATAGCCTTCATGGTGATAAGGTCGACAATGCCCTTGAAGGTTTCTTCGGCGCCGATGGGAACCTGGATGGGACAGGGATTTGCACCGAGCACATCCTTGACCTGGCGCACTACTTCGAAAAAGTTGGCACCCGAACGGTCCATCTTGTTAACGTAACCTATACGGGGCACGTTATATTTGTCGGCCTGACGCCATACTGTTTCCGACTGGGGTTCAACACCGCCTACGGCGCAGAACGCGGCAACGGCACCGTCGAGAACGCGGAGCGAACGCTCGACTTCAACGGTGAAGTCAACGTGCCCCGGGGTGTCAATCAGGTTGATTTTATATTTGTTGCCCGCATATTGCCAGAAAGTGGTGGTAGCGGCAGAGGTGATGGTGATACCACGCTCCTGTTCCTGCTCCATCCAGTCCATGGTAGCGGCACCGTCGTGCACCTCGCCGATTTTGTGGGTAAGGCCGGTGTAGAACAGGATACGCTCCGATGTGGTGGTCTTACCGGCATCGATGTGTGCCATGATGCCGATATTGCGGGTAAGTTTTAAGAATTCGTCTGTTTTAGCCATTTTGGTGGGAATCTTTGATTCGATTAATCGATAAAAAACGTTTTGACCAACGGGGGCTTGTTAGAAACGGAAGTGTGCGAAAGCACGGTTGGCCTCGGCCATCTTGTGCATATCTTCCTTGCGCTTGAATGCGCCGCCTTGGTCATTGAAAGCGTCCATAATCTCGGCGGCGAGCTTGTCGCTCATTGTCTTGCCGCCGCGTTTGCGGGCGTAGTTGATGAGGTTTTTCATCGAAATCGACTCTTTGCGGTCGGGGCGGATTTCTGTGGGCACCTGGAAGGTGGCGCCGCCGACACGGCGGGATTTTACCTCCACCTGGGGAGTAACGTTCTCGAGGGCTTTCTTCCAAATTTCGAGAGCGGTCTTCTCCTCGTTTTGCATCTTCGACTTCACAGTCTCGAGTGCTGAATAGAAAATTGTGTATGCGGTGTTCTTCTTACCGTCATACATGAGGTGATTGACGAATTTCGTCACTTTCACGTCGTGGAACACGGGATCGGGAATGATCACGCGCTTCTTAGGCTTAGCTTTTCTCATTTTAAGTTTTAAGCGAAAAGATGTGTTTTTGCTTTTTCGTCGTGGCTGGTGTCTGCTTCAGCCCGCCCTCCGGCAGGCTTACTCAACCGTTGTCAGCTCCGGGAAATCAAAAACGCGGTTGGTGAAAATGTTGTGGGGTTGATTTCTCGTGGTGCTATTTAGTTACTTCACCCGTGGGATGCCAAAAGGCAAAACGGCTCCCGCGGATTACTTCTTAGCCGCACCGGCTTTCGGACGCTTGGCCCCGTATTTGGAGCGACGCTGCGTGCGGTCCTTGACACCGGAGGTATCCAAAGTACCGCGGACGATGTGGTAGCGAACACCGGGAAGGTCCTTCACACGGCCGCCGCGCACCAGCACGATCGAGTGCTCCTGGAGGTTGTGGCCTTCACCGGGGATGTAGGAGTTGACCTCCTTGCCGTTGGTGAGGCGCACACGTGCAACCTTACGCATAGCCGAGTTAGGTTTCTTGGGCGTGGTGGTGTAGACGCGCACGCAGACCCCACGACGCTGAGGGCAGGAGTCCAACGCGGGCGACTTGCTCTTATCCACAAGGGTCTCGCGTCCTTTTCTTACTAATTGCTGAATAGTAGGCATCTTAGTTAGTTTGATTTGTTACTTTTGTTCTTATACTCTTGTTATTCTTTATTTCATTTGCACTGCTCCAAGGCATGCGCTCCGCCTCGCGGCCTACGCATATTAAGCACACCCCACATTCCTATCCCTCAAAGAGTTATGGAATGACTGGGCGCACAAGCCTCTGAAAAGCGTTGCAAAATTACGATTTATTTTCCTAACTACCAAATAATTTCGACCCTATTTAACACTTTCCCGAAACACCTCTGCGCAAGCTTTCTCCATGCCCCGCCCGCGCCATAACTCTCACTTGACGGAACGAAGCCGGAACGTATGTTTCAGCGACACGTCACACCCTATCGACTCCTTGAACCCGCATAGCCCGTAGGAAGGCACGCCTCCTTCCGACGAAGGGCCCAGATCCAACACCCGCAACCCCTTCTCACGGCAGATTGCAAATGTTTCAAACGCAAGCCTGTTCATAGGGCGTACATCCGAAAATCCCGGCACATCACCCCAATAAACCAACTGCCCCACCCCCGGAGCCACCATCTGAATCAACGCCGCCGCAACATCATCATCGCCAAGCGACATGACAACGAACACCGAACGTGCAACCACCGCCGTGGCCGCGACCTGTCCGAAGGACATTCTGAGCGGATACCCCTTCCATCGACGGTTTGCCGCTATCACCTCATAACACCTTCGGGCAAGATCGACATCGCCGATACCCGACCATCTCACCATGAAATCATGCCGCATCGATTCCCTGAATTTGTTTCGGGCCTTCGATGCCATATTGCTTTCGAAATCATCAAACTTGGCAATATCATAGTGATAATTCAAATCAGCGCACTCAAGATGCCCTGCACGGAAAAGCGCCCCCGACGTTTTCACATCAAGATCAGAGGAATATATCGGAGGGGGCAGGGTAATCCTTATATCGCCGTCGCAAGCAGACCCATAGGCCGCGAGCAGACCCACCGCTTCGTCAACACACTCCACCGACTGACGGCTGTTTGAGCAAAAACCGCCGAACGGAGCAGAAAACGGGCTGAACAGCCCCCCGTCGCGCACCCCTGCCGTGAATCCGAGGCGCACCCTGCTATCCCTGAACAACAGAAAATGCAGCTCTTCGCAACGCTGCGCGTTCAACTCCGAAAACTCCGCCGAATTATAGAGATGCGAACACCCCAGCGGAAAAAAATTCCGAAACTCATCCGGCTCAACTCTTTCTATAATCATCGTGATGGAGGTTTATTCCACGCAAAGTTATCCAAATTCGGCCGAAAACACCACGCCCCGACGACCTATTTATTGAACAGTTATTTATTTTTCCTAATTTTGCAGTTTAAAAACCAGGTCGGCGCGGGCAATTCCGGCGCCAGTCCTCCATTCTCAATCAATCAGACTTCAACCACAAACAATGAACATAGCAATCGTTGGCGCCAGCGGCGCCGTAGGTCAGGAACTGCTGCGCGTGCTCGACCAGACAGACTTCCCCGTTGACAACCTCACACTTTTCGGCTCAAAACGCAGCGCCGGACGCACCTACGCCTTCCGAGGCAAAGAATGCGTGGTAAAGGAGCTGCTGCACAACGACGACTTCCGCGGAATCGACATCGCTTTCACCTCGGCAGGTGCATCCACCTCGCGCGAATTTGCCGAAACCATCACCAAGCACGGCACCCTGATGATTGACAACTCCAGCGCTTTCCGCATGGACGATGATGTGCCACTTGTAGTGCCCGAAGTCAATGGCGACGACGCATTCAACGCCCCACGCCGCATAATCGGCAACCCCAACTGCACCACCATCCAGATGGTCGTGGCGCTTAAGCCCATCAACGACCTCTCCCCCATCCGGCGCGTGCATGTAGCCACCTACCAGGCCGCAAGCGGCGCCGGGGCAACCGCAATGGACGAACTCGCGCACCAGTACGAACAGATTGCACGTGGTGAAAAAACCTCCGTCGAGAAATTCTCGGCACAGCTCGCCAACAACGTAATCCCCCATATCGACGTGTTCACCGACAACGGCTACACAAAGGAGGAAATGAAGATGTTCAACGAGACACGCAAAATCATGCACGCGCCCGAATTGAGCGTAAGCGCCATGTGCGTCCGTGTGCCGGTGATGCGCGCCCACTCCGAAGCCATATGGGTCGAAACCGAACAACCCGTATCAGTGCAACAGGCACGCGAAGCATTCGCAAACGCCGAAGGGGTGGTGCTGATGGATGACCCGGCCAACAAGGTCTACCCGATGCCTCTCGACCTCGCCCACCACGACCCTGTCTATGTGGGACGCCTCCGCAAAGACCTCGCAAACCCCAACGGGCTGACATTCTGGACTGTCAGCGACCAAATCCGCAAAGGTGCAGCACTCAACGCCGTGCAGATTGCCCTTTACATCATCGCCAACCGTCACTAACCCGCCGCAGTCAGGGTCATTCCACCCGGCCAAGCCACTGCCGAAAACTGCCCGCCTATGTTCATAGCCGCCGCGACAACAGCACTGGTCACAAACCCTGTCACAATCTTCCTGATTGTGATGATGATTATTTTGTTTGCGCCGGTGATACTGACACGTCTCAAAATCCCGCACATCATAGGGATGATTGTCGCGGGTGTGGCAGTAGGCCCTTACGGACTTAACATACTTGCCCGCGACAGCTCGTTTGCCATCTTCGGCCAGGTAGGGTTGCTCTACCTCATGTTCCTTGCCGGGCTCGAAATCGACATGTACCACCTGCGGCGTAACCTGCGGCGCGGGGTGGTGTTCGGATTGCTCACATTTTTCATCCCTATGGCAATGGGGGTGCTTGCCAGTGTCTACATCCTCGATCTGGGATGGCTCACATCGTTCCTGCTCGCCTCGATGTATGCCTCCCACACGCTCATCGCCTACCCTGTGGCAGCCCGCTTCGGCATTACAAAAAGCCCGGCGGTGCTCATTTCCGTAGTAGGGACTATAATAGCGGTCATAGGCGCCCTGTTGGTATTGGCCGGGGCTGTCAACATCCACGAAACAGGCACCTTCCACGGAAGCGAGCTGGCAATCCTGCTAACAAAGCTGGCTCTTTACTGCATCGCCGTACTTTATGCCTATCCACGCGTAACACGCTGGTTCTTCAAGCTCTACAGTGAAAAGGTCACCCAATACGTATTCGTATTGGTAATGGTGTTCCTTTCGGCCTGGGTTTCAGGAGCAATCGGCCTCGAGCCTGTTCTCGGGGCATTTTTCGCCGGACTTGTGCTAAACCGCTATGTACCGGCAAATTCCCCGCTTATGAACAGCATCGAGTTTGTAGGCAACGCCCTTTTCATCCCCTATTTCCTAATCGGCGTGGGGATGATGATCAATGTCGGGGTCATAATAAAGGGCAACACGCTTTTCGTGGCCGGTATAATGCTCGCCGTGGCGTTAGCCAGCAAATGGATTGCCGCTTTCGCCGCACAGAAAGTCTACAATATGGAAGCCCCCGACCGGCGCATGATGTTCGGCCTCACCACCGCACACACCGCCGTGGCACTTGCCGTGGTCACAATAGGCTATAACATGGTGCTCCCCGACGGCACACGAATGATGGACGAAACCATCCTTAACGGCACGGTGCTCGTAATCCTGGTAACCTGCGCCATTGCCCCGATATGCACATCCGAAGCAGCCGCAAAAATCAAGGTGCGCATGATGCAGAACGACACGGATAGCCCCGGCGAAAAACGCCGCCGCATTTCCACCCTCGTCCCTGTGGCCAACCCTCTCACAGCCGCACCGCTTGTAGAAATGGCCTTGCTGATGCGTAGGCGCCGATCGGGCATAGATGCCGACATGCTGTATGCCCTACATGTGCGCAACGACAACACCGCCGCATCAAAAGCCGTAGGCGAACATGCCCTCAAACTTGCCGGAGAGGCTGCCGCCGGGGCCGACACATCGCTCACCACCATCGAACGCTTCGATATAAACACCGTCACAGGGATTGTCAACACCGTGCAGGAGCGCGACATTTCCGAGATTATCCTCGGCATGCACCGCAAAGCCACCGTAATCGACAGTTTCCTAGGGGCGAAAACCGAGCAGCTTCTGAAATCGACCAACTGCATGGTGGTTTTGTCGAGATGCTACATCCCGGTCAACACCGTGACACGCGTAGTGGCCTTCGTACCCCCTAAAGCCGAATACGAAACCGGATTCCGCCACTGGGTGCTGGCACTAGGCAACCTCGTGTCGGAAATCGGGTGCCGCCTCATCTTCTGCGCCGCCCCACCCCAGCAACCCATTCTGAAAGGGGTTATACGTGAAAGCGGCCTGGGGATACGTCACGAATACCGCGACATGGAAGGGACCGACGATTTCCTACTGTTGGCAAACCGTGTGCTCGACGACGACCTGTTTGTAGTGATAGGCGCACGTCCCAACTCGGTATCCTTCTCGTCGGGCTTCGTCGAAATAACCCAATTGCTGCAACGCTATTTCAGCCGCAACAACCTATGCATGATTTATCCGGAACAGTTCGGAGAAGAAACACCGCAATTCACATTCACCGACCCACTGGGATCTGACATAGTGACAACACCCTCACCACTATGGCTTGCCCTGCGTTCAAGGCTTCACAAGCTAAACCTACTGAAAAAACGCATCACCCACCGTCACCGCAGGTAAGCGCCGCAACCATCACACACCCCTACCAAACCGGCTGCTGCCGGCACTGAATCCCTGGAACCGTAACAGCTCCCTTATCGAATAGATTCATTGCTGACAATATACCCATGTAAATTTGGTTGCATTATCAGCGATTAAGGTAAAAACCACGACCGATATTTTATGTTACTTTGTACATGGAAACCAAAAGTACAATACACACCCATATGAACGCAACAGAATTCCCCCTGGAACAAATCAAATCACCTGCCGACATAAAGCAATTCGACATAGATTCCCTTTATGACCTTGCATCACGCCTGCGTGCCGCACTCACCGCCCGGCTTGCCACAAATGGCGGCCATGTAGGCCCTAACCTCGGCTTCCTGGAGCCGACCATCGCATTGCACTATGTGTTCGACGCCCCGGCCGACAAACTGGTGTTCGATGTCTCCCACCAAACCTATGCGCATAAAATGCTTACAGGCCGAATCGGGGCATTCCTGTCAGCCGCACACTACAACGACGTGACAGGTTACACCAATCCGCGTGAAAGCGAATTCGACGAATTTTCCGTAGGGCATACATCCACCTCCGTATCCCTGGCTTCAGGATTGGCCAAAGCCCGCGACCTGCGTGGCGGCAGCGAAAACGTGGTGGCCGTAATCGGCGACGGCTCCCTCAGTGGCGGGGAAGCATTCGAAGGGTTGGACTATGCCGCCACACTCGGAACAAATTTCATCGTGATAGTCAACGACAACCAGATGAGCATAGCCCCGAACCAGGGCGGCCTCTATGACAACCTTAAGGAACTGCGTGAAACAAACGGCACAGCCGAATGCAACTATTTCCGCTCGCTCGGATTCAAATACCTGTATGTGGAATATGGCAACGACCTCCGCAAACTCATCGAGGCATTCCGTGCCGTGAAAAACAGCACCGTCCCCGTAGTGGTGCACATAAACACCACAAAAGGTCTCGGGCTGCCACCTGCCGAACGCAACAAGGAAGCATTCCATTACACCGCCCCGTTCAACCCTGAAACCGGCGAACCCCTCTCACCTGCACAATCCGAAAACTACATCGACACATTTGCCACACACATGCTCAACCGCATGCGCAACAACCCTCGCATATGCACCCTGACAGCAGGCACACCCGGGGCAATCGGGTTCTACCCCGACCGCCGCGAGGCAGCAGGCAGTCAGTTCATCGACGTCGGCATTGCCGAAGAGCATGCGGTCGGCATGTCGTCAGGATTGGCCAAGGGCGGATGCCGCCCGGTGTTCGGCGTATGCTCCACGTTCCTGCAACGCGCTTACGACCAGCTGTCGCAGGACGTGGCCATCAACGGCAACCCGGCAGTATTCGTCACCTTCTATGGCGGCGTATGGGGCATGAACGACGAGACCCACCTGGGATTCTTCGACGTTCCCATGATTACCGGCATCCCCGGAATAAAATTCCTGGCGCCGACCAATATGGAGGAATATCTCGCCATGCTCGACTGGGCGATAGAGCAGACCGACACCCCAGTAGTAGTCCGCACCCCCGGCGGGAAAGTGGTTCATGCCACACGCCCCGTAGCAACCGACTATTCCGACATCGGCTATGAAATAGTAATCAAAGGGGAAAGGGTGGCGATAATTGCCGCAGGCGATTTTATGCAACTCGGAGAAAAAGCCGTAGCCATGATGCGCGACCGTGGCTTGAATCCCACACTTATCAACCCGCGCATACTTTCGCAAATCGACACCGTGACCCTCGATACCCTCCGCGACTATGACACCATCATCACCCTCGAGGACAACTGCCTCGACGGCGGCATGGGTCAAAAAATAGCAACCTATCTCGGTTCCGCCCCGGTAAAAGTCCACACGCTCGGACTCCCGAAAGCCTTCCCCAACCGCTTCAGCGCCTCCGACCTTCTCACCTCCTGCGGCCTGACCCCGGAAGCGATATATGAGAAGTTGTAAGTCGTAAGTTGTAAGTCGTAAGTTATAAGCGATAGGCGGGAATACCTGGATTTGCTAACTGCAAATTAAAGGTATGCCCGCCTATATCTTTTTATCGGTTTCGAAATGTCAGTGCACGCCGTCAGTCAAACGGCCACCAAACTGTCACTCCCAACCATAAATCCAAGCCCTAAGTATTCCGCTTAAAACTTATAACTTACGACTTACAACTTATGACTTACAACTTATGACTTACAACTTACAACTCATAACTTCACCCCCCTACTTATAATTCTCCGCAAGCTCCCTGATGGCAAGGAATATGCGGTTATCGACCTCGGAAAGGCTGCGACCGCGACGGGCCATCATGCGGTGGGCGGTATCAAAGAATTTCTCCATCGGAAGGTCGTTGAAACCGGTGGCCCCACCCTCGCTGAACGATGCGATGAAATTGCGCGGGAAACCGGAACCATGGATATTGACCCCGACACCCACCATCGTTGCCGTGTTGAACATAGTGTTGATACCGGCTTTTGAATGGTCGGCCATAATCAGGCCGCAAAACTGCAACCCCGTGCGGAGGAAACGGTGCGACGGGTAGTTCCAAAGCTTGATTTCCGTATAATCGTTTTTGAGATTGGAAGCCACACAACCGGCGCCGAGGTTACACCACTCGCCAATCACGGCATTCCCCAGGAAACCGTCGTGGGCCTTGTTTGAGAATCCGAACATAACCACATTGTTAAGCTCGCCTCCGACCTTGCACCAAGGTCCGAGCGACGTGCCGGGATAAATGTGGGTACCCATGTTCACCGTTGAATGCTCACCCAACGCGATAGGGCCGCGCAGGCAGCTCCCCTCCATTATCTCCACATGACGGTCAACATAAATAGGGCCGTGCGAGGCATTGAGCACAACCCCCTCCACAATGGCACCGCTCTCGATAAAAATCTGCTCCGGATCGCCGATTACCGTGTTGCTGCGAGGAATCACCTGCCCCTCGCGCCCGGCGGTCAGCACCTCGAAATCATATTCGATCTGTCGCCCGTTGAGAAGGAATATATCATAGACGTTTTTGACAACGTCGATTTTGTCAGCGAACAATTCACCCTCCGGGCAGATGCCGATAACACGCTGGAAATCTTCCAGCCTCCCCTTCATGGCAATCAGCACACGCTCCCCGCTCCGGGTGTCGCCCACCAGGCATTCCCCCGGTGCAAGCGCGAGCACCTTCTCCGCCATGCTGCGTGTGGCAATAACATGCGATGCGATGAAGATATTCTCTTCAGCCTCGACCATGGGGAATTTTTCAGAAAGGTAAGCCGGGGTAAAATATGAGAACACCCCGTCGATAAACGCCTCCCACTTTTTGCGAAGCGTGGTTATTCCGACCAGGAAATCAGCAACCGGGCGCGTGTACGACAGCGGCAGGAGGTTATCCCTCACCGCAGGCACGTCGAAAAGGATTATATTGTTCTGTTTCATCATCTCAGTTTTTTAGTTGTTGAGCAAAAATAGTAATTTTGCATCATTATAACAATTTTAAGAAATGAAATATTTCGAGACTGAAATAAAAGGTGTCTGGATTATTGAGCCACAACGTTTCGGCGACCCACGTGGCTACTTCATGGAAGCGTTCAAACTCACGGAATTCCGTGCCGCCACAGGCACTGCTACGGAATTCATCCAGGATAACGAATCGGTATCGTCACGCGGCGTGCTCAGGGGATTGCACTTCCAACGCGGCGAATACGCCCAGGCAAAACTCGTAAGGGTGTCGCGCGGCAAAGTGCTCGACGTGGCGGTCGACCTACGTCCGGGCTCCGAAACCTTCGGACGCCACATCGCAGTGGAACTAAGCGATGAAAACGCCCGGCAGCTATTCATCCCGCGCGGGTTCGCCCACGGCTTCCTGGTGTTGAGCGACACCGCACAGTTCCAATACAAAGTCGATAATGCCTATGCACCACAAAGCGAGGCAACCCTGCGCTTCGACGACCCCGAATTGGGAATAAACTGGCCTGTCGGCCGTGAGAACATGCTTCTCTCCCCAAAAGATCTCAAAGGGCTTTCATTGTCCGAGATAAAGACAGAAATATAACAAATAAGTCCGACTGACTTATCTCCCCAGGCTACAATTCATTCACTATACACTATGAACTACCGTAAACTTACAACAGAGGAAATCACACAACTTGAGGCGAACGGATGCCGTTGCAACGATTGGAACCGTGTGGAAGCGGCATCCCCGTTCCGCTGCAACCACTACCGCGACGTCAGCTTTTCAGGCGACATACGTCTGGGAACCACCGAAAACCAGGTGCTGCGCAACGGCAAAATCCCGATGGATACCGGCATCTATAATGCCGTAATCCACAATTGCACCATCGGCAACGATGTTTTCATAAACCGGGTCGGCAACTATATAGCCGACTACGACATAGCCGACAACGTAATGATTGAAAACGTAGGCAGCATAAGCATGTCGGGCGAATCGGCCTTCGGCAACGGGGTAGAGGTCTCGGTGCTTAACGAAACCGGAGGAAGGGAAGTGCCTATCTACGACTGCCTGTCGGCCCACATCGCCTACATCATCGCCATGTACCGGCACGACAAACTCCTCATCAGCCGCCTGCGCGAACTTATCTCCGGCTATGTAGCCTCCAAACGCTCGTCAACAGGCACCATAGCACGCAACGTCACCATAATCAACACAGGCACGGTAACCGACGTATCAATCGGGGAATATGCCACCATCGAAGGTGCCACCCGCCTTACCAACGGGTCGATAGTTTCCGAGCAGGCCGACCCCGTGTTTGTCGGCCCCAACGTGATGGCCGAGGATTTCATAATGAGCGCCGGGGCACATGTCAGCGAAGGAGCCGTCCTGGTCCACACCTTCGTCGGGCAGGCAACGTCGCTGACACGGCTTTTCTCAGCCCACGACTCGCTTTTCTTTGCCAACTGCGCATGCGAAAACGGCGAATCGGCAGCAATCTTTGCAGGCCCCTACACAGTGACAATGCATAAATCAAGCCTCCTGATAGCCGGAATGTTCTCATTCCTGAATGCAGGCTCAGGCTCCAACCAGAGCAACCACATGTACAAGCTCGGCCCCATCCATCAGGGCGTGGTCGACCGTGGCTCGAAAACCACGAGCGACAGCTACATCCTGTGGCCAGCACACATCGGGGCATTCTCACTCGTAATGGGACGCCACGTAAGCCATTCCGACACCTCACGCCTCCCGTTCTCCTACCTTATCGAAAACGCCGGGAAATCACATCTCGTGCCTGGCGTGAACCTGAAAAGTGTCGGCACCATACGCGATGCCATGAAATGGCCGAAACGCGACAAACGCCGCACACCCCGCAAACTCGACTTCATAAACTTCAACCTCCTCAGCCCCTACACAGTGTCGAAAATGCTCGACGGCATCACACTCCTCGACGACATCGAAACCACCGCAGGGGCCACCTCCGAGTTCTATTCCTACCAAGGACTAATCATAAAGGCTTCGGCCCTGCGCAAAGGCCGCGACTATTACCGGCTCGCAATCGACAAATTCATGGGCAACTCAGTGCTGAAACGGCTCGAAGGCCCCGCACTAGCATCCGACGAAGATATACGTCAACGGCTGGCACCGACCCTCGAAGCCGGTGGCGGCGAATGGCTCGACCTGTCGGGATTGATAGCCCCGAAATCCGAAATCAAAACCCTTTGCGCCGACATAGCTTCAGGCTCGATCAACTCGCTCGAAACCGTGAACGAACGTCTGCGCCTCATGAGCGAAAATTATTATGACCTTGAATGGACGTGGGTGGTTGAAAACTTCCGCCGCTGGTGGGGAAAGGAATGCAGCGAACTGACCGCCGCCGACATAGCCCTCATAGCCCGCCGCTGGTGCGACAGCGTGGTGAAACTTGACCGTATGCTCTACGACGATGCCCGCAAGGAATTCTCGTCGGTGGCACGCATCGGATTCGGGCTCGACGCCTCGTCCGACCGCAACCGGCGCAACGACTTCGAGCATGTACGCGGCGATTTCGAACGCGACCCCTTCGTCAAAATGGTTCTCGACCACATCGCTGCCAAAACAGCCCTTCACGACGACCTGATAAGCCGTCTCCCCAAATAATGTTTGAAAAATTTTTATGCCCCCGTTAAACCTTTCCCTCCGGGTAGCGTCAAAAAGGCATAAAGATAATAAAACAATAGATATACATAGAGCCGCGTGGCCAACGCTTCAAAACCAGACAACTTCTCTCTGACAACTACACGCGGCATTCAACTATTTTATCACATTACAACCGCCGGGCCCTGGGGTAGAGCCCGGCGGTTATTTTTCACCTCACCGTCCTCGAAAAAATAGGATGAAAACGTCAGACCTCGGGATTAATCACCTTAACCAATTTGCACAACATACTTTCAATCACGACATTTAATTTACACGAATCTTGCGTTTTTCAAACACATCGATTATATTTTATTACTGTCCGCTAAACATTTTTATATCGCTCAAAAATGTTTAGCGGACAGTAATAATTACCTTTACGATGGCATGGATATTAGATACATAAACAAACCGGGGTCGGATATACAAATACCAACATACAATAGGCGGTGTGCCAAAATATTGAATTTTGGCACACCGCTATGATTTTCGCCGGATGGCGAGGGTGCTGTCAGAATGGTTCGGAAACCTACACAACTTATTTGTTTTCCTCATCTGCGGCGAACTCCATGAGGTAGGCTTTTATAAAGCCGTCGAGGTCGCCGTCCATAACCGCGTTCACATCCGAGGTCTGGAAGCCGGTACGGTGGTCTTTCACACGCCGGTCGTCGAACACGTAGCTGCGGATTTGCGAACCCCATTCGATTTTCATCTTGCCTGCCTCTACCTTGGCCTGCTCTTCGAGACGGTGGTTCATCTCTTTCTCATAGAGGATTGAACGCAGGTGGCGCAAGGCATTCTCGCGGTTCTTGGGCTGGTCGCGGGTCTCGGTATTTTCGATGAGGATTTCCTCTTTCTCCCCGGTGTAGGGATCGGTGTACTGATAGCGCAGACGCACACCCGACTCCACCTTGTTCACATTCTGGCCTCCGGCACCGCCGCTTCGGAATGTGTCCCACGACATCAATGCCGGTTCAACCTTAACCTCTATGGTATCATCGACCAACGGGGTGACGAACACCGAGGCAAAAGAGGTCATACGCTTGCCCTGGGCGTTATAAGGCGACACGCGCACAAGGCGGTGCACCCCGTTCTCACATTTAAGATACCCGTAGGCAAAATCGCCCTCCACATTGATGATGCACGACTTTATACCGGCCTCGTCACCTTCCAAAAGGTTGGCGATAGAGGTTTTGTAACCATGCTTCTCGCAATAGCGCAGATACATGCGCATAAGCATCGAAGCCCAGTCCTGGCTCTCGGTGCCCCCTGCGCCTGAGTTGATTTTCAGCACAACACCCATGTGGTCTTCCTCGCGGCGCAACATATTGCGCAGTTCCAGCGACTCTATCTTCGCCATCGCATCGGCATAGAGCGCGTCGACCTCGGCCTCCTCAATAAGCTCTTCCTTGAAGAAGTCCCATCCGTTCGAGAGTTCGTCAACAGCCACTTCCACTTCATGGTAGCCGTTGACCCACGCCTGCAGATCCTTGATTTTCTTCATCTGTGCCTGCGCCTCCTTGGGATGCTCCCAAAAGTCGGGCACATGGGTGCGGAGTTCTTCCTCCTCAATCTGTATCTTTTTATTATCTACGTCGAGATAGCGTTTCAGCGCCAGCTTGCGTTCGACGGCTTCCTTAAGTTGTTCCTGTGTAATCACCGCAAAAACAGTTGTTGATGTTTCGTTGTTATGTATCCATGCCTATGCCGCAGGGCATAAGCGTTTGCAAAATTACGCATTCTTTTCCAAATGCCCGCAATAAAAGCCCGTTAGGAGTTTGCACATTACAAAATTTATACGTAATTTTGCCTCAACAATAGTGACAATACAGGTATAATTTTAGGGTCTCCCCCGCTTCAGCCGGGGTGAGGCGCTATCTTTTTATTGTACCATCGTAATATCAATCACGCGCTGCCGACGCGGCGCAAAAACAACCCCGGTAATCATAAAAAAGAAATATCATGGCACTCACCTACATGACAAAAGACGGCTATAAGAAAAAAATGGAAGAAATAGCCTATCTTGAAAGCGTGGAACGCCCCCGCATCTCGGCAGCCATAGCCGAAGCACGCGATAAAGGGGACCTTTCCGAAAACTCCGAATACGATGCCGCCAAAGAGGCGCAGGGCATGCTCGAAATGAAAATAGCGAAGCTCAAGGACCTCGTTGCCAATGCACGCATCATCGACGAAAGCAAGCTCAACGCCGACGAAGTCAACATCCTTTCAAAGGTAAAAATCAAAAACGCAAGCAACGGCATGAGCGTGGAATACACCATCGTGGCCGATTCCGAAGCCAACCTACGCGAAAAGAAAATCGGGGCTTCCACCCCGATTGCCAAGGGCCTTCTCGGCCACAAGGTCGGCGATACGGTCGAAATCCGCGTTCCCGCCGGTCTGATGAAATTCGAAATCGAATCAATATCGATTTGAAACGGATAAATCGTAATAATTGTTTTTTTGCATTTTTTAGAGACGGGATGCCATCCCGTCTCTACGGATTAAGGAAGTTATAACTATCATTATGCCAAGCATATTCTCACGCATAGCAGCAGGTGAAATCCCTTCATACAAGGTGGCCGAGGATGCCTGCCATTTCGCCTTTCTCGACATCAGCCCGGTGCATCCGGGCCATGTGCTTGTAATCCCCAAAAAAGAGGTCGACTATATTTTCGACCTTTCCGACGAGGACTACGCATCGCTCATGCTTTTTGCGAAACGCGTTGCAAAAGCAATAAAAAAAGCCATCCCCTGCACCAAGGTCGGTGTGACGGTTATCGGATTGGACGTGCCGCACACCCACGTGCACCTCGTACCGATGGACAAAGGCGCCGACATGAACTTCTGCGCTCCAAAGCTCACCCTCCCCGAAGAGGAGATGAAGGAAATCGCATCCAAAATCGCATCATGTTTCGAGTAATCCCAGCCATGAAAGCCACCATCTTCACCCGGCACTTTAAAGAAGCCGCAGCAGCGGCTGCCGCCATCCTGATTCTCGGAAGCTGTTCCGACAAGAAATGGCAGGCCGAAGGCACCGTTGCCGGAGGCGCCGACAAATCACTGGTTCTCGAAGCACCCAACGGCTATGGTGGATGGTATCCCGTAGATACAGTAACCATAAGCCCCGACGGCGCGTTCAAAGTGAAAGGGGAACCGGCCGGGCATCCCGAAATCTACCGTCTTACCCTGGGTAAGGAATCGGTATATTTCCCTGTCGACAGCCTGGAATGCATCAACATCACAGCCGACGCATCGGCATTCGGAACCGCCTACACACTCACCGGGTCGGAATCAGCCGAAAAGATGCAACAGGTCAACGACGCCATTGCCAAAGTTGTGAAGGAGCACGGCGAACAGGCCGTGGCCTACGACCCCGAACTCAAACGCATGTTGGCCGAAACCATCCTGCGCGACCCCTCCGGGATAGTGGCCTACTACACCATTTTCCGCCGTGTAGGCAACACACTGCTATTCAATCCCGATGAGAAATCCGACCTACGTATGATCGGAGCCGTGGCAAACGCCTTTGCCAACAGCCGTCCCGACGACCCACGCACCAGATTTTTGGCACAACTTTACATCTCAAACCGTAAAAACAACGGCCTGTATAACCCCGCCGACACAATCGTGGCACAGGAAATACGCCTGCCGGAAATCGCCCTGCTCGATAAGGACGGCAAACGCCGAAGCCTTTCGGAAGTAACCGACCAAGGAAAAGTCGTGGTGCTCAATTTCACCGCCTACGGTGCCGAAGCCTCCCCGGCATTCAACCTGGAACTGGCCAAGGTCTACGACGCGCATAAGGCCGAAGGGCTTGAAATCTACCAGGTCTCGGTCGACGATGACGAATTCCTTTGGAAACAGGCTGCACGCAACCTGCCGTGGATCACAGTCTACAACTCCCCCAAGGATGGCGCCGAAACCCTGTTGAAATACAACGTCGGGCAAATCCCTGCAACCTACGTCATCAACCGCAACGGCGAACTGGTAGAGCGTGTCCCCGACGTAACCAAACTCGAAACAACCGTGCGCCGTTACCTCTGAGCCATAGTAAAGACAATTCACAACAGCTGCTTTAACAGCTTCAACACATGGGAACAAGCAACATAAAAGTGTCGGTAGTGGTGACAACCTATAACCAGGAAGCCACCATTGCCCGCACGCTTGACTCCATCCTGATGCAGCAATGCGGATTTCCCTTCGAAATATGCCTGAGCGACGACTGCTCCACCGACGGCACTCCGCGGATATGCAGCGAATATGCCTCGCAACATCCCGGCATAATCCGCTATCACCGCAACGAAACCAACCGAGGATGCCGCGACAACTATTTTGACACACTACTTCGGTGCCAAGGGGAATATATCGCCGATTGCGCAGGCGATGACTACTGGACTGACCCGCACAAACTAAGCAAACAGACCGCAGTGCTTGATTCAGACCAAGGCATAACCCTCGTACATACCAACTGGGAATATCGCGATTCGACATCAGGCGCTATCTCCCCGTCCGACCCACACGGAGAGCGTGCACCCTATCTGAACAAAGTTTCCGGCCCGGGCAGCCTGTTCATCCCCGTGCTGCAACACAAGGCGCACTCCATCATACACCTCTGCACAGCGATGTATCGCAAAGATGTGTTTACACGTGCCTATGCCGCCGACCCCTATCTTTTCCGACACAACGAATTCCCCTGCGAGGATTTCCAGCTGATGGTAGTTTACGCACAGGCAGGGAAGATTGCCTATTTGCCCGATGTCACAATGCACTACAGCGTAGGGCACACATCGGTATCCTCACAAGATAACCACCTGAAAACATTCGATTTCTATATCGGCTCACTCAAACTCACCATTTATCTTGCCGAGAAGTACGATGTACCGCCCACGGAACTGGCCGGGACTTACCGCAACTTCACTTCGTTCCTGTTCTCACAGGCATATCTCGCCCACGACAAAACGCGCATTGACGCACTTCGTTCCATCATCGACAGGAAAAAACTGCCTCTTTCCCTGAAAAGCCGCATACTCATCCCCACAACAGCCACACATCTGTCATGGGAAACCGGCATCAGGCTCAAAAAGGCCGTGTATTCCCTAAAAAACCTCCTCAACAGGCAACCATAGCGTCAAACAACATGGCCGCGAAAAACCAATCATGCATATTGTTCGTCACATCCCACAACCCATGGGGCACAGGGGGCGGCTGCACAGCCACCCGCCTGTATCTCGATGCCATCATGGAACTATACCCTGACGACAATATCGACTTATGCATTTACTCCGATTTCGAACTCTTCATCCCCCTTGAAATCCGGCAGGATTGCAATTGCACAATCCATCTCGCAGGATCACGTCCGGCCTTTGACAAATTCAAAAGCCTGATTAACGGACAAATGCACCGTCATCAGCATATAGCCGAAAAACTCCTAGACGAAAACCGCTACCGCTTCTGCTTTTTCGACAAAAGCCACATCGCAGGCACACTTTGCAGATATGCGCATCACGCCAACCGTACACCGGTTGCAACCCTGCACCACAATTACGAACCCGACTACTTCAAATATGAAACCGGTGGACGGATATTCAAAGCCGCGTTCTTGCATCATGTTAAACGGCTGGAAAAACAAGCTTTCAGAAATTCCGATATCAACCTGTTCCTGTCGGAAGATGACAAGACACAATACGAACAGACTTACGGCATACCTGACGGTAAATCGGCTGTAACCGGACTGTTTGAAAAATCCCACATGCCCCCTTCAGCACCGGCTAGGAGCCTCAAGGGGAAGCACATAATTATCACAGGATCGCTTAACAACCTACAGAATCTCGACGGGGTAAGGCATTTCATCACCCACATCTATCCCGTCTTGCCTGATTCATACAGGGTCACTATAGCCGGACAGTCGCCCCTGCCGGAAATCTACGGGTTGTGCAACGGGAAAAACAATATCACGGTCATCCCCTCCCCTCCCGACATCGCCGCATTGACCAGGGATGCAAACCTGTTTTTGTGTCCCACCAGGGTAGGAAGCGGGATAAAAATCCGAATTACCGACGGGCTGAAAGCCGGTTTGCCGGTAATCACTCATAGCGTTTCAGCCCGTGGGTACGGTGATATGATACGCGCAGGGGTGATGAAATCCTACACAACACCGAAAGAGTTCATAAACGCCCTGTCCGATATTGACAATAAAATCTCCACAGGGGAACTCTCCCCTGAAAAAATACAGCAAACTTATGCCACCGTTTTTAATCGTAAAAACGGGTTGAAACGTCTTAAAGATGCACTCGATTCAATAAGGGGGTGATTTTAAGAAAACCTTTCATAAGATACCCTCTTGACCACCGATAATCAAACCGATCATGAAAAAAACATTATTCACCCTGATAATGGCGGCCATGGCCTGCAGCGGCGCATCCGCCCAGGAAAACTATAACGGGGCCGGGAACGGAGCCTCATTTTCCCTCCTGCCCGACCGACGCGCAACCCTTAGGCTGAAAGCCCCCGAAGGTCACAAGGTAACAGCATTCGCCACTTTCGCACCTGGCACATTGGTGGAGATGGCCTATAACGACTCGCTGCAAGCCTACGAATACACCACACCGGAACCGGTTTCGCCCGACTTCCACACCTACAAGTTCTTTCTCGACGGAGTAGGTTTCACCGATCCTGACAACGTGCACACCGTTCGCGATGTGACCTGGCAGCACAACTTCGTGCTACCAAAGGGTGACGGCAACGACAACGCAACCCTGATGAGTGTCAACGACGTGCCACACGGCTCGCTGACCGACGTGTGGTATTACTCACCATCCGAAAAGAAAAACCGCCGCATGAACGTCTACCTCCCGGCAGGATATTTCACCGACGAAGACAAACGCTACCCGGTGCTGTATCTGCTTCACGGCATGGGCGGCGACGAGGATGCATGGGTGATGCTCGGACGCGCACCACAGATTCTCGACAACCTTATCGCCCGAGGCAAAGCCGAGCCGATGATTGTGGTTATCCCCAACGGGGTAATCGACGTTGATGCCGCAGCCGGCAAAGGCACTGCCGGACTGGTGCAGCCTAAAGCCGAATTCCCACGACTATTCTCCGGGGAATACGAGATGGCGTTCCCGGAAATCGTAAACTTCGTCGACAGCACATTCCGCACCCGTCCTGACCGCGCACACCGTGCCATTGCCGGGCTGTCGATGGGTGGCTACAACTCCGCCAACATCTCGCGCCAGTATCCCGACCTGTTCGATTACGTAGGTCTTTTCTCTGCCGCCACCATCGAATCGGTAACCACCGGCGACAACCTGCAACGCTTCCTTCCGGGCGACAAACGCAACGGGCCGATTTTCCGCGATTTCGACAAAAAACTCAAAACCCAGTTCGCCAAGAACCCGAAACTTTATTGGATTGCCATAGGCACCGACGATTTCCTCTACGATACCAATAAATCCTACCGTGCCACACTCGACGCGGCAGGCTACCCCTACACTTACTACGAAACTCCCGGAGGTCACACCTGGGCAAACTGGCGCGACTACCTGATCAAATTCACCCCGCTGCTGTTCAAGTAACCGGCTTCCCACGCAAACCCCATGGCAGAAACAATTCAGCAGATAACGATAATAATCCCCGTCCATAACAGGGCGGGGATTGTCGGCAAGACACTCGAAAGTATCAGGCAACAATCGTTCAGGCCATTGTCGGTGATACTGGTTGACAACAACTCGACCGACAACACTCACGAGCTGCTCCGCCAATGGAAGGCTGCAGTTGAAGCACCCGACATGCAGGTCACAGTCACATCCGAATCCATTCCGGGGGCAACCGCCGCACGCAACCGTGGGCTTGGCCTGGCAACCACCCCGTATGTGATGTTTTTCGACAGCGACGACATTATGGCACCCAACCATGTGGAACGTGCCATGAACGCATTCCGGCAACACCCGTCGGCCGACATCATAGGATGGGACTGCGGCATCAACACCATATCCGGCAAACATATAACACGGGGATTCTACACCGCCGACCTGATATGGAACTGTATAATGTTCGGCTCCATGGCCACACAACGCTACGCCATGCGTACCTCGTTTGCCCGCCAGGCCGGCGGATGGGATAACGATATGCCGGGGTGGAACGATATAGAATTCGGCATACGCCTGCTATTGCAGCAGCCTGTGATTATCAAGGCAGGAGATGCCATTACCGTCGAAACCTACCGGCACCCTCAGTCAATCACTGGGACCACATTCTCATCCACGCCATGGAAATGGGAAAAAGCGCTCGACACAATCGAAAGCAACCTCCCCTCGAAAAGGACACGGCGATATGTGCAGCTGCGGCGGGCAATCCTAGCAGGCGATTATGCCCACGAAGGGGCGCGGCAGGAAGCCTCACGGCTGATGGCAAAGGTGGTTGACAAAGAAAAATGCCCTTTCTACCGCACCCTCTACCGCCTAACATACTTCTACAACTCCCATGGGGGCAGAGGCACAGCCCGCCTATTGCGCCTGCTGTTCTGATGCGTTTATCAAGGATTTTTCGTAACTTTGTGTGTCATAAACCCCTCGAACGATTCCATGAACGAAACCCTCGATTTTAACGCAACCGACAACATAGTTCCCGAAAACGAACCATCAACCACCCCCGAACCTGCGGCAGCAGCCTATAAGGAGGAGGATATCAGAACCCTTGACTGGCGCGAACACATCCGCCTGCGTCCCGGCATGTATATCGGCAAGCTCGGCGACGGTTCGTATAACGACGACGGAATCTACGTGTTGCTAAAAGAGGTGCTCGACAACGCCATCGACGAGTATATGATGGGGTTCGGACGCCAGATTACTGTCGATGTCGACGAGACATCCGTAACCGTTCGCGACTACGGCCGCGGAATCCCCCTCGGCAAACTCATCGATGTGGCATCGAAAATGAACACCGGGGCGAAATACGATTCCAAGGCATTTAAAAAATCGGTGGGGTTGAACGGCGTAGGTATAAAGGCTGTCAATGCCCTCTCCACCTCGTTCATTATCCAAAGTAACCGCGACGGGATGATGTGCCGCGCGGAATTCCAACGTGGCGAACTCATATCACAGTCGGGCGAAACCCCGACCGACGAGCCAAACGGCACGTTCGTGCGATTCACTCCAGACAACACCATCTTCCGCGACTACCACTACAACGACGATTTCATAGTCACCCTCCTTAAAAACTACACCTACCTGAACACGGGGCTTGCCATCGTGTTCAACGGACGCAGGTTTATCTCACGCAATGGGTTGCTCGACCTGCTCCGCGCCAACATGACCAAAGACCCCCTCTACCCCATCATACACCTGAAAGGGGAGGATATAGAAATCGCCATCACCCACGCCAACCAATATGGCGAGGAATATTACTCCTTCGTCAACGGGCAGCACACCACCCAAGGGGGTACCCACCTGGCGGCATTCAAGGAGTCGGTGTCGAGAACCATAAAGGAATTCTTCAGCAAGAATTTCGAATATTCCGACATCCGCAACGGCATGATTGCCGCAGTGTCGGTGAAGGTCGAAGAACCTGTGTTCGAGTCACAGACAAAAACCAAGCTCGGCTCGCGCGACATGGGGCCCGACGGCCCGACCGTGGCAAAATTCATCAGCGACTTCCTCAAAAAGGAACTCGACAACTTCCTGCACAAGAATCTCGAGACATCCGAAATAATCCTGAAAAAAATCCAGGAAAGCGAGCGCGAACGCAAGGCAATGGCCGGAGTGACGAAGCTTGCCCGCGAACGTGCCAAAAAAGTCAACCTCCATAACAGCAAACTCCGCGACTGCCGTGTGCACCTCAATGATGCCAAAGGCGATGAGGACCGCAAACTCGCATCATCGATTTTCCTGACCGAGGGCGACTCCGCATCAGGTTCAATCACAAAAATACGCGATGTGGAAACACAGGCCGTGTTCTCCCTCCGGGGCAAACCGCTCAACTCATTCGGACTGACCCGCAAAGTGGTTTACGAAAACGAGGAATTCAACCTGTTGCAGGCCGCCCTCAACATAGAGGACGGAATCGACGGCCTCCGCTACAACAACGTGATTATCGCGACGGATGCCGACGTCGACGGCATGCACATACGCCTGTTGCTCCTCACATTCTTCCTCCAGTTTTTCCCCGACCTCGTAAAGAAAGGGCATGTCTATGTGTTGCAGACCCCGCTTTTCCGAGTTCGCGACAAAAACGCCACCAAACGTGCAGGCAGGAAATCACGTGCAAAAAAAGAAGGGGATGACGACAACTCCGATTCCTCGACAGTCTACTGTTACTCTGACGAAGAGCGCATAGCGGCAATAGAGCGCTTCGGGGCAAACGCCGAAATAACCCGGTTCAAAGGTCTTGGTGAAATTTCGCCCGACGAATTCCGAGGATTCATCGGAGCCGACATGCGCCTTGACCGTGTAACCCTCCGCAAGGAGGACGGTGTTGCCTCCATCCTGGAATTCTACATGGGGAAAAACACCTCCGATCGTCAAAACTTCATCATCGACAACCTCGTTATCGAGGACGACTCACAAATATCGTAAGACGGTTGTAAATTGTAAGTTGTAAGTTGTAAGCGAAAAAACTATTTTTGCCCAATCCAAAACAAACCTTATCAACTAACGATAGTCTTATAAAATCAGACTAAGGCGACAGTCAAGCACCTACCAACCATCAGCCAACATACCATTCCCCCTTACAACTCTCAACTTATAACTTACAACTTTCAACTTTCAACTTATAACTTAACCCTTCCCACCCATGCGCACCGCCCTTTTCGCCGGATCGTTCGACCCCTTTACCATCGGTCACAAATCAATCGTTGACCGCGCCCTCGGCCTTTTCGATGAAATCGTCATAGGGATAGGTATAAACTCCTCGAAAAAACCTTGGCAGGCTGTAGAAGAGAGGGAGCAGGCAATACGCCGTCTTTATGCCGGGGAGCCACGGGTGAAAGTAACCAGGTTTACAGGACTGACCGTAGAGGCGGCACGCAACGTAGGCGCACAATTCCTGCTGCGCGGCGTGCGCTCCGTGACCGATTTCGAGTATGAGCGCCAGCTGGCCGACATAAACCGCAACATTTCAGGGCTTGAATCTGTTTTAATTTATGCATTGCCCGAACTGGCATCCATCAGCTCTTCGATGGTAAGGGAACTGGCATCGTTCGGAGTCGACATAACCCCATACCTACCTCAAAACCAATAAAATCAATGAAACGTTTCACACTATTTATAACCATACTGCTGCCATTCCTGGCAAATGCCGCCAAAAACGAAGGCGACACATTCAAATTCCCGGCCGACCGCAAGTTGCTCACAGCCGAGCAGCTCATCGAGCGCTACTATGTCGACAATGTGGACGCCGACAAGATGGTGCAGGATGCAATAGTGGCCATGCTGAAAACCCTCGACCCCCACTCCACCTACTCCGACCCGGAAGAGACAAAGGAGCTTACCACCCCGCTCGAAGGTAACTTCAGCGGCATAGGCATACAGTTCAACATGCTTAACGACACCCTGTTCGTCATTCAGACAACCTCAGGGGGGCCGTCGGAAAAAGTCGGCATCCTTCCAGGCGACCGCATCCTTTCGGCAGGCGATTCAATCATATCGGGTGTCAAGAGCCCCAACTCACGCATCATAAAAATCCTCCGAGGCCCAAAAGGCTCGAAAGTCGACCTCAAAGTGATGCGCCGGGGTGAGAAAGAACCCATCGATTTCAGCATCGTGCGCGACGACATACCCATCTACAGTATCGACGCATCATATATGGCCGACCCGCAAACCGGCTATATACGCATATCGCGGTTTGCCGAGGAAACCGATGCCGAATTCCGCAAAGCCGTGGCCGGACTGCGGAAACAGGGCATGAAAAACCTCGTAATCGACGTTTCCGACAACGGGGGCGGCTACCTTAATGCAGCCCACCAGCTGGCCTCACATTTCCTGAAATTCGATGATGTGGTGGTCTACACCGACGCCCCTAAAATGGGAACCACCATCTACCGTGTCGAAAAATCAGGCGACCTCCAGGACGGAAAACTCGTAATCCTCGCCAACCAATACTCCGCATCGGCCAGCGAAATCCTCGCCGGGGCAGTGCAGGACAATGACCGTGGACTCATCGTGGGACGCCGCACCTTCGGCAAAGGGCTGGTGCAACGCCCGTTCCCCTTCCCCGACGGATCGATGATACGCCTTACCGTATCAAAATACTACACCCCTGCCGGACGATGCATCCAAAAACCATATGAGGCAGGCGACGAGGAAGAATATCGCAAAGACATGCTTCACAGATATGAGGCAGGGGAATTCTCGTCGGAAGACTCCATACAACTCCCCGATTCCCTCCGATATTCCACAATCCGCAACAAACGCCCCGTTTACGGAGGCGGGGGCATCATGCCCGACCTTTTCGTGCCAATCGACACAGCCGGTTACTCCGACTACTACCGCGACCTCGTGGCCAAAGGGATACTCAACCGGTTCAGCATAACCTATGTCGACAACCATCGGAAACACCTGGGCACCCTCTACCCCACCGAACAGAAATTTATCGACGGTTTCAAGGTAACCGACGCCATGATGTCGGAAGTGGTGGCAATGGGTGTTGCCGACAGTGTGAAATTCGACCAGGCCGGATTCGACCGCTCGCGGCTCACTATGGAAACCATTATAAAAGGCATAATCGGCCGCGACCTCTTTGAAACCTCCACTTATTTCAAAGTGGTCAACCCGGTTCTAAACCCCATATACCGCGAAGGGATGCTCCTGATCAACAACGATGAGCGCTACAACCGCCTCCTCCGCGAAGGCCGTGCAACCAAGATGAAACACCAAAGTAAGCCGCAGGATACTGACCGGCAATCTGCATCTTGAAATCCCAATAAACGTTAACGCCACCCCACTTTGAGGCGTTTATGACAATCTGTATCCATCCGAAAACGCTAACTTTGCACCGCAAAAACGAATATCGACATAATCTCTCCCCATAAATTATGCCAAACATTCTGACAACATTAATCGACCGACAGTCGAAAAAATATGCCGACCGCCCCGCAGTCTTCCATCGCGATGGCTCAGGCAACTGGAAACCCTATACCTGGAATGAAATCGCCGAAATGACGGCAAACGCCGCAGGGGCAATGGAAATCCTCGGATTGAAGGAAACACAGAAAATAGCGGTTTTCTCCGCAAACAACCCGTTCATCCTCATAACCGATTTCGCAGCATTCGCAAACAGAATCGTGCCTGTGTCGATTTATGCGACCTCCTCCGAGCAACAGGTGGAATATATCGTGCGCGATGCCGAGGCCGAATTCATCTTCGTAGGCGACCAAAGCCAATACGATATCGCCCGTAAGGTCGCGGCCAAAGTCCCGGCATTGCGACAGATTGTCACATATACCGACATCACCCGCGACGACTCCGACCACTCCACCATGACATTCCAACAGTTCATGCGCCTTGGAGCATGCGCGTCGGAAGCATGCCGTGGGGAAGTGGCACGCCGCACCGCCGCTGCCACACCCGACGATATTGCCACGCTGCTTTACACTTCGGGGACGACAGGCGATCCAAAAGGGGCAATCCTGCCGCATTCATGCTTCGACGCAGCAATCGAGATACATCACCGACGCCTCACATCGCTATCCGATGCCGACACGTCGCTATGCTTCCTCCCGTTGAGCCATATTTTCGAAAAGGCATGGACATATTTCGCACTCGACTGCGGAATACGCGTCTACGTAAACGCCGACCCCAAGGAGATACAGAACACAATCCGCGAAGTGCGCCCCACATGCATGTGTGCAGTGCCACGTTTTTGGGAAAAAGCCTATGCGGCCATACAGGAAAAGATGAGCCGTATGAAACCCGTGAGCCGGTGGATGTGCGCCCGTGCCCTCTCGGTAGGACGCCGACGCAACCTCGACTACGTGCGCACCGGGCAACGTGTCCCACGTCTGCTCGAAATGCAATACCGTTTCTTCAACAAACGCGTATTCAACAAAGTGCAACGCATCATGGGCATTGAACACGGCAACATATTCCCTACTGCCGGTGCCCCGCTAAGCCCTGCCATCACGGAATTTTTCCGCGCCATGGGTGTACCCATCGTAATAGGCTACGGCCTGTCGGAAACCACAGCCACCGTAAGCTGTTTCCCCGATGAAAATTACGAAATAGGCACCGTCGGGACTGTGCTCCCCGGCATCGAGGTTAAAATCGGCGCCGACAACGAAATCCTGGTAAAAAGCCCTACGGTGATGCGCGGCTACTATAACAAGCCCGAAGAAACAGCCGCCGTGTTCACCCCCGACGGATTCTTCCGCACCGGCGACGCCGGATATTTCGACCAACAAGGCGCCCTGGTGCTGACCGAACGCATCAAGGACCTTTTCAAAACCTCAAACGGGAAATATATCGCCCCGCAGGCAATCGAAAGCCGCCTCGGCGAGGATAAATACATCGAGCAGGTGGCCGTGATAGGCGATAACCGCAAATTCGTCACAGCAATCATAGTGCCTGCAATCGAAGCCCTGAAAGAATATGCCAGCCGGAAAAAAATCCGTTACCGCAACCTTGACGAGCTGCTTTCCAACCCGCGTGTACGCGAGCTGATAGGCAACCGTATCGAAGCATTGCAGGAAGGACTCGCATCGTTTGAGAAAATAAAGAAGTTCACCCTTCTCCCGAAAGAATTCACAATGGAGGCAGGCGAACTCACCAACACCCTCAAAATCCGCCGTCCGGTAATCAACCGTCATTACGCCTCGCAAATCGAGGCCATGTATGCCTGAAAAAGAAGTTTTGTCAGAATCCCGATAAATTACTAATTTTGTAAGTTCACCGACAAACCATTACATGCGCAAACTCCTGGTTACACTCATACTCGCCGTGACAGCCGCCGCTGGCAGCCTTGCCGCCAATTCCCCGCAATGGGAAGAGGTGACAGCGCCGACACCCGCCGTCACAAAGGATATGGGGCAGGAAACAGAAACCGAGATAGTGGTTCGCGACGGCTACATCTACCTATGGAGCGACAAGCCGGTAACGGTCAAACTCTTCTCCATCCTCGGGCAGCTGATTTCGCAGGAAACCGTCAAACCGGGTCTCCACCGCATCCGCCTCGCCTCCCGAGGCATCTACATCCTCCGCGCAGGCACCACAACCCGCCGCATCACCATCTAACCCCCCGTAGAGACGGGATAGCATCCCGTCTCACCCCGTCTCACCCCATCTCACATCCGTCTCTCACCCCACTCTACCACACCCCACAATCACATCACATCCAGTCTCACCACCACCCATCTCTCCCATATCACGCCAACATTATCCCCGACATAAAACCAGAACAGGCACCGGCAAAAGCCGGTGCCTGTTTCATACCCATATATTCTCAATCCCTCACGCCCCTCCCTGCGCCAAGGAATCAAATTTGGAAATCAACCTTGCAAGTTCCTCCTCGCTACCGAACCTGAATGTAATCTGCCCCTTCCCATGGCGGTCGCATGAAAACTTCACAGGCGTTTGGAAAGCCGACGACAAATGTTTTTTCAACAGGTCGAAATCATGATTGCCTAACCGTCCACCGTTGTCAGCGGCATCATCAGCGGCCTCGGCCTCATCTTTTCTGCCTTTCCCTTCCTGGTAAGCCTTGACCAGCTCCTCTACCTTGCGAACAGACAGACCTTGCTTCAGGATTTCCTTATAAATTTTCAACTGCACGGACGGATTATCGACCGACAACAGCGCACGCGCATGCCCCATATCCACCCGTTTGTCACGCAGCCCGAGCTGCACCTCGGCGGGAAGCTTGAGCAACCGCAGGAAATTGGCCACAGTAGCCCGCTTCTTGCCGATACGCTCCGACAGGCGCTCTTGCGTCAGGCTATACTGGTCGATAAGCTTTTTGAAAGTCAGGGCTATCTCGATAGCGTTTAAGTCCTCACGCTGGATATTCTCTATCAATGCCATTTCGGTCAGTTCCGCCTCGTTGGCAGTGCGTATATATGCCGGAACCGAAGTAAGCCCCGCACGCTGTGCTGCACGGTAGCGTCGCTCACCGGCAATAATCTGATAGCTGTCAGGCCCTGTTTTGCGCAGCGAAAGCGGCTGGATTATGCCAAGTTCGCGAATCGACGAGGCAAGCTCGTCAAGCGCCTCCTCATCGAAAGTTGTGCGCGGCTGTTCGGGATTGGGCGAAATCTGCGAAAGCTCGATGTCGTTAATGGCCGACGTTCCACGTGCAGGGGTATCGTCCATGGAAATCAACGAACCCAGGCCACGTCCCAAAGCGCTCCGATGTTGTGCCATAGTATATTCTGTCAGTTAGATGGTTTTTAATAAAATCTGTCACATCCCGGCTGTCCAAGGGCATGTGCAGGGTTCTCCCCCCTTTGTCAAACGCCCTTTCAACAGTCAGTGTTTGGTTACAAGTTCTTTGGCGAGGGCGATATGCGAAGTCGCGCCACGGCTTTCAGGGTCATAAAGCAATGCCGGAAGCCCGTGCGAAGGAGCCTCGCTCAAACGTATATTACGGGGAATCACGGTGTTGAACACCATATCGCCAAAGTGGCTTTTCAGCTCCTCGTAAATCTGGTTGGCCAGGCGCAGACGCGCATCATACATCGTGAGAAGGAACCCCTCTATTTCAAGCCCGGGATTCAGTTTCGACTTGATGATGCGGATGGTGTTAAGCAATTTGCTGATTCCCTCCAATGCGAAATATTCCGCCTGCACAGGGATAATTACCGAATCGGCAGCCGTAAGGGCGTTGACCGTTATCAGCCCCAGCGAAGGCGAACAGTCAATCAGCACATAGTCATATTTAGGCGCCACGGCACCCAACAGACGCGCCATCACCTTTTCCCTGTCAGGCTTGTTAATCAGCTCAAGCTCGGCACCGGCAAGGTCGATACGCGACCCTACGAGGTCGAGACCTTCGACACATGTAGCAACCTGCGACCCGTCGACAGGATACTCATCGACCAGGCATTCATAAATCGACGACTGCATCTCCCTGGGGTCGATACCGTAGCCCGATGTTGCGTTAGCCTGGGGGTCGGCATCAATTATAAGCACACGCTTCCCAAGCTTGGCAAGCGATGCAGCAAGATTGATGGTGGTGGTGGTTTTTCCCACCCCCCCCTTCTGATTTGCTATTGCGATGATTTTACCCATTTCAGTTCACTGTTTGTTTGATGCAAAGTAACGGATTTCCAGCGGTTGGCGCAAAAATTCAGCCCCCATTTCAAACCGATTTGTTGATAACTGACACCTATTGTTGATAACTGCCGGCACCCGCAAGCCTGCAAGCCGGAAGCGCAATCAGCCCCAGACAGGCAGGCGTGCCGTGTCACACCGCCACATCACCACAGACCCGCCCTTCAAAGGCTTCACTATTAGGGATTGCCTTATTGGCTTACAACATCTTTTGCGTATCTTTGTACCATGAAACCACTTATTCTTATTACCAACGACGACAGCATCGAGGCCAAGGGACTGCGCCACCTCGTTGATTGTGTGCGCACCATGGGCGACATATATGTCGTGGCTCCCAACCAGCCCCACTCCGGGCAATCGTCGGCTTTTACCGTCAACGCGCCACTGCGCATCATAGAGCACCCCGACTATAACGACGCCGTGATGCGGTCAGTCACAGGCACACCTGTCGATTGTGTGAAACTTGCCATGCACCATGTGCTTCCGCGACGCCCCGACATCATCCTGTCAGGTATCAACCACGGCTCAAATGCCGGGAACTCGATAATATATTCAGGCACTATGGGTGCCGCACTCGAAGGGTGTATGCTGGGAATCCCATCCGTAGGCTATTCCTTGCTCCACCATTCGCTGAAAGCCGACTTTTCGGAATGCACACCCTATATCACCGATATAACCGGACGGGTTATGGCCGAAGGCCTCCCCGACGGGGTCTGCCTGAACGTCAATTTCCCTGCAAAGGTAAAAATCGAGGGAGCTAAAGTGGTGCGTGCGGCACGCAGCCACTGGACAGAGGAATATCAGGAATACACCGACCCGCATGGCAAACCGTTTTTCTGGCTGACCGGCCGCATAATCAACGAAGAGCCTGAAAATGCCGATACCGACCTATATTGGCTCGACCGGCACTTCGCCACAATAGTCCCGGCACGCGCAGACCAAAATGCCACCGATGCCATCAACGATATAAGTTCCCTGCTGAACCTGTAAATGCCCTTTTAACAAATAACGGGGTAAGCCTGTTTTAAATTTATTTGCATTTATCGCAGCATATTGGCGTCAATTTTGCACAAATTTGCAATTTGGCGCCAATTATAACATTAGTTCACGAAATTACACAAACTTTTCCACAGAAATAATTTTGCAATCGGAAAGTTATGCGTACTTTTACGCCAGTTTTCCGCGACTTACCCGAACAACAAATTTTCACATTTCAAAAAACAACCGCTTTCCCGGCGGGATGCCGTGAAAATCAGAGAGGTGTACAAAGCCGCGCCCTTCCAGCCATTATGCAGCCCATTACCCAAACGTCTGCATAATCCAACAACTCCAGACAAAGAACACAAAACATTATTTAAACTTACACAACTAAAAATGAGTAATGTAAAGAAAGCCGAAGGTAAGCTCGGCGTATTGGTTGTCGGTCTCGGCGCTGTGTCGTCGACATTCATTACCGGCGTTTTGATGACCCGCAAAGGACTTGCGAAGCCTGTTGGCTCCATGACCCAGTATGACCGCATCCGCGTAGGAGAAGGCGCTGAAAAGAAATATTTGAAATATAACGAAATCGTGCCCCTGGCCGACCTCAACGACATCGTGTTCGGCGCATGGGACGTATATCCCCAGAACGCATACGAATCGGCTATCAACTGCGAGGTTCTTAAGGAAAAAGATATCAACCCCGTAAAGGACGAGCTTGAGAACATCAAGCCCATGAAGGCCGCGTTCGACCACAATTACGCAAAACGCCTCGAAGGCGACAACGTAAAAGACTGCGCCACCCGCTGGGATATGGTTGAGCAGCTCCGCGAGGATATCCGCAACTTCAAGAAAGAAAACGGCGTTGACCGCATCGTTGTGCTTTGGGCAGCTTCAACCGAAGTTTACGTTCCCGTCAACGAAAAAGTACACTACAACCTTGCCGACCTCGAGGCAGCAATGAAGGCCGACGACCGCGAGAACATCGCCCCCTCGATGTGCTACGCTTACGCAGCCCTCACCGAAGGCGCCCCCTTCATCATGGGTGCCCCCAACACCACCGTCGACATCCCCGCAATGTGGGAACTCGCCGAAAAGACCAAGATGCCTATCGCCGGCAAGGACTTCAAAACCGGCCAGACCCTCGTCAAGTCAGGCTTCGCCCCCATCATCGGCACACGTTGCCTCGGCCTGAACGGATGGTTCTCGACCAACATCCTCGGCAACCGCGACGGCCTCGTGCTCGACGAACCCGCAAACTTCCGCACCAAAGAGGTTTCGAAGCTTTCAACCCTCGAATCAATCCTTGTGCCCGAAGAGCAGCCCGACCTCTACGCACACGGCAACGACGAAGATACACAGTACTATCACAAAGTACGTATCAACTACTATCCCCCGCGCAACGACAACAAGGAGGGATGGGACAACATCGACATTTTCGGCTGGATGGGCTATCCCATGCAGATTAAAATCAACTTCCTCTGCCGCGACTCTATCCTCGCCGCACCCCTTTGCCTCGACCTCGTACTTCTGAGCGACCTCGCAGCACGCAACGGCCGCTACGGCATCCAGCGCTTCCTGAGCTTCTTCCTCAAGAGCCCGATGCACGACTACACAAAGGACGAAGTGCCCGTAAACCACCTCTTCCAGCAGTACACAATGCTGAAGAACGCTATCCGCGAAATGGGCGGTTACAAGGCTGACGAACCTATCGACTAAAATAGCCCGAGGCAACAAACCGAATTTGAACATTTGAATTGTTGTACATAGCATTTTGTTTGGGAAGCGGGGAGATTGCGAAATCTCCCCGCTTTTTCGTAACTTTACATCATGAAGCCACCCGGGCTTACGACTCATAACCACCTTCAACTACAATCAAAATCATGACAAAAGCATTAGTTCTCTCAGCACTTATCACGGCATCGGCGGCAACAGCCTCGGCCATGCAGGAAGCAAACCGCGCGAAACCAGTAGAAAACCCTGACGGCACTCAGGCAACAACCCTGCTCGTGTGCGGCGACACATATGTCAGCGCAGTCCAGCCCGGCCTCATCCCCGACGGCGGCAACTACGTCGACGGAATCATTTGGGACTTCGATGCCCGCGACGTATGCTACCAGATGGGATTGTCGCCATCCGAAATGGATCATCTTGATGACTGCAAGCCCATCGACGGCAACACGCGTATCCTTGCCACAAGCTCACATCACTGGGCTATAATCATCAACTACGCCACAAAGAAAATCGAATTCTGGGCCACAAAATGCTCCAACGCCCACTCGGCCGAAGTGCTTCCGGGCAACAAAATCGTCGTGGCGTGCTCATCGCCATGCGACCAGCTCCAACTCTACGACCGCAACCGCCCCAACGAACTGCTACACACCGTCAGCCTGCCGTCAGCCCACGGAGTGGTCTGGAACGAACAGCGCCAGCGGCTATATGCCATAGGCAAAAAGAAACTCGGCATATACCGGCTTGAAGGGGCTGACACCGACACGCCTCAACTCGTGGAGGAAGCATCCGTCACGACACCGAAAACAGGCACACACGACCTTACACCTGTCGACGAAAACACCCTCTGCGTGAGCGGGCGCAACAGCTACTTCTTCGACATCGACACACGTGCATTCACCGAGCTTACACAGTTCAACGGACGCACAGCCATAAAATCGGTCAACTACAATATCGAAACAAACGAAGCCTGGTACACCGACTCCACCGAGCCTGAGGGCGACTACAACTGGTCGACACAGACCGTGCACCACACCAGCGACCCGATGGGCACAACCGATGACTATACCTTCCGGACCAGGAACTACAACCTCTACAAGGTGCGCGTACTTTACTGGGGTGGCGAACAGTCGGGAGTCGAAGCAGTGACGACCGACAACGACGATACCGCCGTAAAATACTTCAACCTCCAGGGAATGCCTGTGGAAAAACCGTCGGGAGGCATCTTCATCAGGCAGCAAAACGACAAAGCCAACAAAGTCCTAATCCCATAAAGTAATATCCGACATCAAAATCATCCACACTTCGATATTACATATTCCAAGGGGGCGATACACTGGTATCGCCCCCTTGGAATATGTAATGCTACAGCCAAACAGTTTCTGCTGCGACTATTCCACCACTACTTCATCGACAAACAGGAAACCCGGGTGACCGGCGCCACCATGCCATCCCGGAATCTTACGCAGGCACCCCATCGTGACGCGCACATAACGGGCCTTCACTGCCGGAAAATCCAGCCGGTGAGGCGAAATCAAACATAACTCTTTCTCCGCTACAGGGAATATAGCCGAAGCCGCCTTCACAAACTGTCTGCCGTCAACCGAGGTTTCCACCTCCATATCCGTGGCATCAAAAATCCAGTTAGGGGTATCGACAAGGGCGTTGACCGCTACCGACGACACCTCTACAGCGTCAACCAAATCGATGGTCGCGACCAGGTCGGCGCCATTGAACCCAAGCCAGGCTCCGGTGTTGAAAGTCTCAGGGCCGAACTTGCCATCGGTCAACGTTCCCCCGCCTTTGGCCGCATAACTGGAATGGGGTGCATTGGCAAGCGCCACATCACATGCCACCGCCTTGTGGAAAACCACACTATCCTCAAAAACATTGCTTTTGAACGATGGACGAACCGCCATCGCCTTGATAACGGAAGTCCCGGTAATTTCAACCGGGGTTGTATAACGCGGTGATTCTTCCGTAGGTACGGTGCCATCAAGCGTATAGTGCACCGGGGCATCATCAACAGTGGCAAAAGACACCTCAAAACAATGACGCTCGGGGATAGGCTTCAACGACGCCTGCACGTCGAAAATATGATGTGCATAATTGTAACCCCAGGCATCATACTGGTGCACCAGCTGAAGCAACCGCCGCGTGAAACCAGCATAATCCCTAGCCTGCGGATCGCACCACTGCACCTCGCTTAAAGCTGCCAGACGCGGCAATTCCATATAAAGCACATGGCTGAATGTGCGGATATATTCAGTCCACAGGTTTGCCTGCACACCTTTGATATGTTTGGCCTCGTCAGAGTTAAGACATGCGGCAACAGGCTCAAAACCATACACCTTTTCCAAGGGCACGTATCCTCCGATTGCAAGAGGCTCGTTAGTGCGGTCAATAGCTTGGTAATAATCGAAATAGCAATGGCTTACGGGGGTCATTACAGCATCATGGCCTGCACGGGCTGCGGCAACGCCGCCCTCGACACCACGCCACGACATAACGGCAGCACCGGCGGGAAGCCCTCCGTCGAGCATCTCATCCCACCCGATCATCTTGCGTCCACGTCCGGCCAGCACCTTTCCGGCAAAGGTCATTACATGGCTCTGAAGCTTTTCTTCGGCCGACGCATGCGAATCGGCCTTAATCCCCAGGCGCTTGATTGCAGCCTGGCATTTCGGGCAAGCCTCCCAGCGCACCTTCGGGCATTCGTCACCACCCACATGCACATATTCCGACGGGAACACATCCATAATCTCGCCAAGGACATCGGCGATAAACGTATATGTGCTGTCGTTACCGGCACACAGCAAATCCTCTGAAACACCCCAGCGCTGCCACAGGTCATACGGGCCGCCGGTACAGCCCAAGGAGGGATAGGCGGTCAGAGCTGCCAGCATATGGCCGGGAAGGTCGATTTCCGGGATGACGGTTATATGCCTCTCGGCTGCATAACGAACCAGTTCGCGTGCCTCCTCCTTAGTGTAAAAGCCTCCATAGGGGATACTGTCCGACGATTCGAAATCACGGCCTATGCAGGTGCCTTTCCTGACGGAGCCCACCTCGGTCAACAGCGGGTATTTCTCTATTTCAATGCGCCAGCCCTGGTCATCAGACAGATGCCAGTGAAAAGTGTTGATGTTATGCAGCGCTATCATGTCAATAAACGCCTTGACCGAATCGAGAGGGAAGAAATGACGTGCCACATCGAAATGTGCCCCGCGATACGGGAACCTCGGATAATCATATATATCGACCGAAGGGAACACCACGGTCTGCTCCCCGGCCGAAGGGATTGACTTGCGCAGGGTCTGGATTCCATAAAAATTACCACGCGGGGTGGCACCGTCAATCAACACACGGTCAGCGGTAACCGACAAGCTGTAGGCTTCGGGATTACTGTCGTTAAGCGAAGCCTGGAGCACTATCGCATCCCTCAGCTCCGTCCCGCCATCTTCCAACCCCTTGGTGTCGGGGCTGAACCCTGTCAGTTTGTCAAGGTAACCGGCAAGCAACCTGGCATTGGATGCCAAAGCGCTGTCACCTTCAGGATAAGCGATTACCGTCGACCCTGACAGACGGAAATCCCCTCCGTCGGAAGCAGTTATTTCGCGCGGCAACGGCACCACATTATTAAAATCGGCCACATTTTCAGACCGGTGCGAACATGATGCGGCGGCAATCGACCCCGCCGCAAAAGCAATAAGAAGTTTCTTCATGGTATAATTTTAACAATGAGTAATCGGTTGGTAATCATAAATGCACAAATAAATCAATAGGCTGGCATTACCAATAAACATGCAATCCCGGCTTGCCACCCGGCATCACATGCCAAAGCCGGATTCACCATCCTAACCCGCAAAGATATATAATAATAGCGACAATTACAGCCTATATTTCCATATTTCGGGAAAAAGGCGTAACTTTGCAAGCCTTTCCGGCTCAAATAGCAGTCCCCGGAAGGCTCCATGCAAATAAAGGGCAGCCGCCAACAATCGCGGCGCCCGGCCTACATTGCTGTTTTGTGGAAAAATTTGATTGCTTGCAACCACTTGAAAAAATGCTAAAAAGACCCATGAACTATCTTTTTACATCGGAATCAGTTTCCGAAGGACATCCCGACAAAGTGGCCGACCAGATTTCCGACGCCATTCTTGACGAGATGCTGGCCTATGACCCCGAATCGAAAGTAGCGTGTGAAACCCTTGTAACCACAGGGCAGGTAGTAGTGGCAGGGGAGGTCAAATCGACCGCACAGGTCGACCTTGCCGACACCGCACGCCGCGTAATCAACTCGATAGGCTATAACCACTCCGCACTGAAATTCGACGGCGAATCATGCGGCGTGCTCTCGGCCGTACACGAACAAAGCCCCGACATAAACCGTGGCGTAGAGCGTTCCGAAGCCGAGAACCAGGGTGCCGGCGACCAGGGCATGATGTTCGGCTACGCCTGCAACGAGACCCCGCTGTTTATCCCCCTCACCGTGGCACTCAGCCATGCCATCCTCAAGGAGCTTTCAAAAATCCGCCGCGAGGAATCGGCCATGACCTATATCACACCGGCGGGGGTGCGCAAATCCTACCTCCGCCCCGACTCAAAAAGCCAGGTAACGGTGGAATACGACTCAAACAACCACCCTGTGCGTGTCAACACAATCGTCGTATCAACCCAGCACGACGATTTCATTGCTCCTTCCGAGGGGAAAACACAGGATGAGGCCGACATGGAGATGCTCGAAATCATCCGCAAAGATGTGGCCGAAGTGCTCCTTCCCCGCCTTATGAAAGTGCTCCCGCAGGAACTGCACAGGCTTTTCGACGAAAACATCATCCTGCACGTCAACCCAACCGGCAAATTCGTAATCGGGGGGCCTCACGGCGACACCGGCCTTACAGGGCGCAAAATCATCGTCGACACCTACGGCGGACGCGGCGCCCACGGCGGCGGCGCATTTTCGGGCAAAGACCCCTCGAAAGTCGACCGTTCGGCAGCCTATGCCGCACGCCACATCGCCAAGAACCTTGTGGCAGCAGGAGTGGCCGAGGAGGCGTTGGTGCAGGTTGCATACGCTATCGGCGTGGCACAGCCCGTCAGCCTCTACGTCAACACCCGTGGCACAGCCAAAATCAACATGACCGACGGTGAAATCTCCAAAGTTGTAAGCGGGATATTCGACATGCGCCCCAACGCCATCGAAAACCGGCTGAAACTCCGCGCACCGATTTACCTCGAAACCGCAACCTACGGCCACATAGGCCGCACGCCGCGCAAAGTCACCAAAACCTTCCATTCGCGCTTCCAAGGCGAACGCACCATGGAAGTGGAACTGTTCACTTGGGAGAAACTAGACTACGTGGATACAGTGCGCAAAGCCTTCGGCATCTGAATATCCCTCTCGCTCCAGCACCGATGAACCACACCTGCAGATTTGAAGGAATATTAACCTATGTCGTTGTAATCTCCGCTATTGCAACGACATATTTTCTATTGTCGCTATGGACTCCAATGCTCCAGGACGACCTGGTGTTCCAAGCGCAAAGTCTCGATTCTCACGACCCATCCGCAGGATTCTCGCTCTCAGGCTGGCTCAGACACATCTCCACACAATGGGTTGAAAACAACGGACGCCTCGCCAACATCCTCGCACCTCTGGGCTCGATGATGTTTCCCCGGTGGTGCCGTGCGCTCATAACAGCAGCGTCGGTCAGCATCATATTCATGCTCCTGGGCTGCCTGTCGCGACCCACACATAAGGAGCATGCAGACAATCCGGCGGCCGATGCGGCGGCAATGGCATCCCTATGGCTCGCATCCATGGTGTGTTGGCCATGGCGCGACAGAATCATGCTCTGGTGCTATGAACTCAGCTATGCCACATCGATGGCGGCAATATTGCTTTTCATCTTCTTCCTTACACTCTGCGGCCGAAACAGAAAAGAGCCGCCGGCAAAGATGCTGCTCGCGGCGATACCTGTGGCCATTATCGGCGGATGGATGCACGACGGCATCTCGGTGCCCCTCGCAGGAGCGCTCGGAATCCTCGCCCTGATTCGCAGAACGCGCCTCACCCCACGCTGGTGGCTGCTCACATCGGCCTTCGCCATCGGAATCGCAATCTCACTGTCGGCGCCCGGGGAATGGTCGCGCGCAGGAACGGAAATCGGATCAACATCTATGGCCGACAATCTGCGCACGCTGCTCAAAAGCACTCCGCTTGTGCCGCTCATGCCGGTTGCGGCCTCCATGGCAATCATCCGTCCACAGTTGCGCCGGAAACTGCCACTGCTGATGGAATCCGACACGTTCATAATCGCCGTGGCGTTCGTGGTGCTCAGCTCCGCCATGAACCTCGCCCTCAACATCACTCCGCGCTACAACTGGGCAACAGGCATAATGGCAGCACTTGCCCTGTGGAAAGGAGCCCGCACCTGTATTCCTGGCCTGAACAAACGGCGCGTAACAGCGGCAGCATGGCTCTGCCTGCCATGCACCATGGTGCCGATATGTGCGGCACTGCACGCCCAGCACGCCCTGTGGCTGGAAAGCAACGCCATCGAGACCGAAATCGCACGGTCGCCACGCGGCACAATTTTCCGCGACATCATCATGCCGGAGCACATCTCGCTACTCGCCCTGCGGCAAACCACCGCCGGAATCTGGGGCAACCAGTTCCACATGGCATGCTATAACGCCCACGGCATGACCGGCGACCGCATGGCTGCCGTGGTTCCTTCCGCCCTCAAAGATTTCTCATTCCGAAATGCCACCCCGCTGCGGGGAAACGCAGGCATATATCTGTGGCGCGGACACATGATATCAGCCGACACCATCGCACCATTCCCGCCGACGCAAGGCTTTCCCTCAGGGCGACAGCGTTCGGTAGTCAGAAACCTGCGCCTGCGGAGCGCATCGGGAAAAGAGACCACAATCATTGCCGGAATTTTCAAATTCAACCTCGCCACAGACACATGCCCAACGGCAGTCTACTGGGGAACCGCACCCGCAACTCCCCCCTGCGACCCCTTCACACATGCAAATCTGTGACACCACGCACCACCGCCGATACACCCGCCCACCACACCGGGCCCCGTTATCAATCCGGAATCCCGCACCAATTCCCTTATTTCACGCTTCTTTCCGCCCCAAACTATTTGACGGCAAAGGAAAAAAATGTATCTTTGTGCGCTAAATCCGCCCCGTACGCTATGGCCGGGGCTTGATTCCGTAAAAACAAAAAAAATAATATAAACCATTTATCATTAAATGTCAACACTTGAACAAATCCGTCAGCGCCCCATCCTGATTATCTCAATCCTGGGTGTGGCTCTCCTGCTGTTCATCCTCACGGCGATTGACCGTCCGGGCGAACTGTTCACCGACAACCACACTGTGGCGAAAGTAGACGGTGAGAAAATTGATTACATGGAATTTCAGAAACGCGTAGAGCAGCAGCAGGAACAGATGCAGCAACGCGGCTACAACAACGTTGATGCCGCACAGGTGCAGGAATACGTGCTCCAGCAGATGCTCAGTGAAGCCCTGATGAAAAAAGAATACCAGCGTCTCGGCCTCATAGTGACCGACAACGAGCTGTCAAAAGCCATGCTCGGGGAAACACCCCACCCCTATGTAAGCCAGATGGTGCGCAGCATGGGGATACCCTCCGCACAAATGCTCTACGACGCAGCTTACAACCCGACAAAGAGCGGCATCGACCCACAGCAGGCCCCTCAGTTCCAGCAGGCCTGGAACGCTCTTGAGCGCGACACAGAGCAGATGCTCCTCCAGCAGAAATTCATGAGCCAGTTCATGGGCACGCTTACCGCCAACAAACTCGATGCAAAAGCTGTTTTCGACGATAACGCATCTACATCGACAATCGCATATGCCCGTAAAGACCTCAGCTCGCTTCCCGATGACGAGTTCCAGGTTTCGAACGACGAAATCAACGCACTCTACAACACCGAGAAGAACCGTTACCGCATCACCGAGGACCAGCACATGATCAGCTACATCGCTGTCGACATCACCCCCTCTAACGAGGATCTTGCCGCAGCACAGAAGGAAGTCGAGGATGCCGTTCTAGGTCTTCGCCTCAACCAGGGTACCGACGCCGTGGCAAGCAACACCAAATTCTATGTGAACCGCGTGTCTGCCCCCCTGTCGACCCTCGCCCCCGCTCTTAAGAAAGTGGCTCCGGGCATGGCAAAGGATTCCGTTGCCGTAGTGTCGTTCATCGACAACCAGTACACCATCGCCAAGATGCTCGAAACAACCACTTCGGTTGACTCGGTGCTTGTCGACCTCGCATTCATTGACGAAAGCGTCGATGCCGACTCAATCATCAGCCGCCTTAACACAGGTTCGAAAACCGTGGATATGGGCGAAGCTATCCCGCAAAGCCAGGACAGCATATGGATTTCCCTCCTCGACCCCTCGCTGGGCGCACTGAAGGATGAAATTGCAAACGCAGCCACCGGCATCTACTTCCAGCCCGCCAACAACAACGGGCAGAAAGGCATGACCCTCCGTGTACGCAGCCGCAAAGCCCCTGTAACGGTTTACGATATCGCAGAAATAACCTACGATGTCACCCCCTCTAACGCAACCGTGCAGAAACTCAACAGCGACCTCCGCAACTACATCACCACAAACAGCACCGCCGACAAGTTCATCTCTGAAGCAACCAAGGCTGGTTACTCAGCACTCAGCGCCGTAGTCACCCCCTCAAGCCTCAGTGTAAACGGACTCAAGGAAAGCCGTGGTGCTGCAAAATGGGCGCTCGGGGCAAAGAAAGGACAGGTTTCAGGTGTGTTTAACGACGACCGCGACTCACGTCTTCTCGCTGTAGCAGTAACCGACATCTACGACGGCAATTTCATGCCCGCCTCAAACGAGCAGGTTCGCACATTCCTCACCAACAAGATTCGCAACCAGAAGAAAGCCGAAAAGCTCATCGCCGACTACAAAGGCAAAGCAACCGACGTTGCAGGCTATGCAGCCGCCATGCAGGTGAAAGCCGATACCACACAGGTAACATTCGGTCAGCCTTTCGTGCGCAACTTCCCCATGTTTGAATCAGCACTCCTGGCCAATGTGGCAGTTGCAAAGCAGGGACAACTCGTAGGCCCGATTGCCCTCAACAGCTCTGTAGTCGTATTCACCGTTACAGATGTCAACAAACAAGGACGCGAATTCGACTTCGAAAACGATGCAATGGTGTTCAACCAGCGTGAAGGCGCCGCTTCATTCCAGCGCACACTTCCCGACGTGATTCTTGGCAACAAGGAAATCGAAAACCGCATTCAGAACTTCTACAGCGACCGCCAGTAACACACCACACTGACATCGCTCAATCCCACATAAAAGCGGGGCGCTCCGGTTTATGCAGAGCGCCCCGCTTTCTTTCCAATCATCCGACAGGCAACTGTCACAAAACCAACCCTGACTGAATTGGCCGAATTAACTAATCCGATAAGCCAAATAAATCTGATAAGGCCAAACAATAAGTAAGTCATGGAAATTATTACGCATAAAACCTATAATCCGGCTTTATATTCT
>LUJQ01000029.1:63270-64480 GCA_001689485.1 Bacteroidales bacterium M6
ACACTCCTTCATCTTCGGACAAAAATCGACTGAAAGTATGCTCTCAGACAATATAAAATAATTTCCACGACTTACTTATAAAAAATAATCCCTATACCCAATCTTAACTTCTTCTCCCCCATGAAAACCTTCCTTACCTTCCTCACCCTCCTGCTCCTGTCCTGCACAGCACAACTTGCCGGGGCTGCCACACCCACCGACTGGCAACCATATGGTAATGCCGAATTCACCGACGGATGGATACTTCCATATTTCGAAATCACCCAGCCATCCGACCGAACCTGGAAAATCGAAGTTGAAAAAAGCGCTTCGCAAAACATATTCCGCCTAATATCACCATACCATCAACCTGGCTTTACCGACAAATTCCCTACACGGCCAAACACCACATCCCCCGTCGACATCATAATCGACTGTACAGACCCGGATTTCGTAAGGATTCCATACCAGCATATATTCACATTTACCGACGGCATATTCTCATCCGGCAACCAGCAGGATATATGGGCGCACACACGTGCAGACTATTACGAATCGCAAGGGCGCACACCCGAAGCCATCACAAATGCAGGACTTAACAACACATCCGAAGGTAATACAATCACTCTGCGCGAATGCCTGATAGGCTTCACATCCGACCCCTTCGATGGTGCGCATACATGGAATCCGGGGGCATTCGACACGGTTATAACACTACTCCCATCCTCATCGATAGAACCTACAGAAATCACCCCCTCACTATCGGATGCCCATAGCACCCCGTCGGAATTCTATAACCTGCAAGGAGCCCGCATTCAAATGCCCGTCCCGGGACAAATCTGCATAAAACGGACTGCGGAAGGCTCCTTTATCAAACACCGCTATTAACGCCTGACGCCACATTGTTATTCGCCCGGATATAGAGTTCCCGTCCATCCCCCTTCTGACGCTTCGCTACGGCTGAAAAATGATTCCTGATATTTAAATACCGGTGTGTCAGAATTCAATATTTTGGCACACCGCCGTGGTTCTCGCCCGGATGGCGAGGGTGCTGTCAGAATGGTTCAGATGGTAGGAGCTTGAGGGTGAGGCTGATGGGAGTTGACTGAGGTCAATGTCCGAAGCCCACAAGCGACGACCCAGAGAGCCATTATGACACACACTCTAAACGATAAAAAACGAGAAATTGCCATCACGGTAACTTCTCGCTAAATAATAAACCAATCATTAT
>LUJQ01000058.1 GCA_001689485.1 Bacteroidales bacterium M6
TGCGTAATAATTTTCATGACTTACTTATTGCTGGATTTATTCCAGTGAGAGCCGGTGTAGGCTCCAGCGCGCGGGAATTATTAATCTCAATATCTCGTTAAAAATGAAAGGACTGACATCAGTAATGGCGATGTGCATTGTGTCGGCGTCCGCCTTTTCGCAGACTGCCGATATAGGAGTGGGTTATGTTGCCCATTATCCGAGCCTTAGAGATGGGAAAAGTGATTTGACGAACCAGTATATATTGCTTTCCAATGCCACCGGAATCCAGCAGCCGGCCAAGCCGATCAGCCCGGTTTATCTTGCGAATGAATATGAAAAGACCAACCGTATGGATTTCCTGAGGGAAAAACGTTCATTTCTGAATAACCCTCTAGGCAAGATCAATGCGCAGTTAAATGGAGAAATAAAGGTCATGAAAACCGAAGGGCAGGATGGCTCCTCGCTATTTGCATCCGAATCGGTAGTCGATTTCATTGAAACCGACTATAAATGACGGGCGTTTTGCCCGGTTACGCATCCTCTTGCCCCGTTGCCGGTGATTGTTAAAGCCGGATTAGGATGCGGGTGTTGATAAGTCCACGGAATTTAAAATCGTTAAAATGGGTTTTAATTCGAGAAAAAAGCTTATCTTTGCCCTCGGAAAATTATGCTAGGCCGTTGATTTGTGCGTTTATTTGTGGCTGGAGTGCCACGTAGCTGTTGACGGATAGAAAGTTAACCTTTTGTTTGCAACCGATTGCCTTGCATGGTGACTATATGTTGCCGCCATGGCATCATTTTGGCCTTTTGCAAAACCTGTGTGCGTTTGCACGCCGAGGGGCATGCAGAACAGGCTCCATGGAAAAAGAATAACTGAAATTTCAGAGACATTTATGATATCATTAGGAATTTTTGGTATTGACAGTGCAGTGCTCGCCATAGTGGCGCTCCTGACGGGAGCCGGTCTGGTGGCGCTTGCAATGTGGTTGGCGGGGCTTATTTCCCCCCGTTCGTTCAACCCGCAGAAAGGGGAGGCTTATGAGTGCGGTATCCCGACGCGCGGTGTCAGCATGACCCGCTTCAATGTCGGCTACTATCTCTTCGCCATCCTTTTTTTAATGTTCGATGTCGAAACGGTGTTCCTCTTCCCCTGGGCTGTGTGCCTGCGCGGGCTGGGTGGAGCCGGAGTGGCAGCGGTAGCGGTGTTTTTCGCAATTTTAGTGCTGGGATTGGTATATGCCTGGCGGAAAGGAGCACTTGAATGGAAATGAGAGAAATAACCACCAAGTCCATGCCCTACGACGCATGGAAGGATAACGAATATATCGAGAAGCTTGTAAAGGAGCTTCAGGATAGCGGTGCCAACGTAATCGTAGGTTCGCTTGACAAACTTATCAACTGGGGGCGCAGCAACTCTATCTGGCCGCTCACTTTCGCCACCAGTTGCTGCGGCATCGAATTCGTGTCGCTTGGGGCGGCGCGTTTCGACATGGCGCGTTTCGGCTGGGAAGTGGCGCGTTCATCGCCCCGCCAGGCCGACTTCATCATGGTCGCAGGTACGATTGTGAACCGCATGGCGCCGGTGCTCCGTCGTCTGTATGACCAGCTTGCAGAGCCTAAGTATGTGATTTCTTGCGGTAGCTGTGCAATCTCCGGCGGCCCGTTCCGGAAGTCTTACCATGTGGCCCGCGGCATCGAGGATATAGTGCCTGTCGATGTGTATGTACCCGGATGCCCCCCGCGTCCCGAGGCTATGATTTACGGAATCATGCAGCTTTCGCGCAAGATAAAGGTGGAACGCTTCTTCGGTGGTGTCAACCGCCAGGAAAGCCGCAAGCAATATCTTGCCGAGCACCCGCTCGAAGCCGATAACGCCTGACGCCTGGCGTTGCCAATTCAATTATCACGCCCCGCACAGGCATCCACGGTGATGCGGAAGGGGATAAACCGGAATAAGTAGAAAACAAATAATATGGCTGAATTGCAGGATAAGATCTCAAAGCGTTTTCCCGATGCCACTTTCGAGAACGGTGAGATTCTGCTCATTAACATAGCGGACGCACAGCTTCATGACCTCGTTAAGAGCCTCCGCGACGAACATGGGTTCGATTATCTGGTTACTATAGTGGGTATGGACTGGACAACCTCTATGGGTTGTATCTATTATCTCACTTCCACCGCCACCAGGCAACTGGTGTCGGTGAAGGTTCAGACCGCCGACCGCGACAAACCGATGCTCCACAGCATTGCCGACCTGTATCGTATCGCAGGCATTTTCGAACGCGAGGTGTATGATTTCTATGGAATCGTGTTTATCGGCAATCCCGATATGCGTCGACTTTTCCTGAATATCGACTGGGTGGGCTACCCCCTGCGCAAGGACTATGACGCCACTCCCGAACTCAATCCCGTTTCTATTGAAAACGAGCGCCAGAGCGATTCGACCTATACCTGGGTCGAACAGGCTGACGGCACGGTTGAGAAAAAGGAGGTCGCCGTGTTTACCGAAGAGGATTTCGTTGTAAATATCGGCCCGCAGCACCCTGCCACCCATGGTGTGCTCCGTTTCCGCACTTCGGTTGATGGCGAGACCATCAAGAAAATCGATGTGTACATGGGTTATATCCATCGTGGTGTTGAAAAACTCTGCGAGGATTTGTCATATATGCAGACCCTCCATTTCATGGATCGTCTGGATTACTTCTCGGCTCACAACTACCACCACGGTCTGTGCCTCTGCATTGAGAAGGCTGCCGGTATCGAGGTGCCTGAACGTGCCCGTGTAATCCGTGTGCTTATGGACGAGCTTTCGCGTATCGCCTCCCACTGTCTGTTTATCGGGACGTTCTGCATGGACCTCGGCGCCACTACGATGCTGTTCTACACCCTGCGTGTGCGTGAGCAGGTTCTTGACATAATGGAGAAGACCTGTGGCGCCCGCATGACCTTCAACTACGACTGTCTCGGCGGTGTCATGGCCGACCTTGACCCTGATTTTGTGAAGGATGTGAAGGAGCTGCTTGCCGTTATCCCCAAGAACGTAAAGGAATACAACAAGATATTTACCGGCAATGTCATCGCCAAGAACCGAATGGAAGGTGTAGGCGTGCTGTCGCGTGAGGATGCTATTTCCTACGGTGTTTCCGGCCCGTCGGGTCGCGCTTCCGGCTGGGCTTGCGACGTGCGTAAGACCCATCCCTACAGCGGTTATGAAAAAATCGAGTTCGAACAGGTCGTACGCACCGAGGGTGACTCGATGGCACGTTTCAAAAACCGTGTCGACGAAATCCTGCAGAGCGCGCATATTATCGAACAGCTTATCGACAATATCCCTGAAGGGGAATGGCTTGCCAAAGTGCCCAAGGTGCTCAAGCTCCCCGTGGGGCATTGGTTCCAGCTTGTGGAAGGATGCCGTGGCGTGTTCGGCGTGTATATCGAGAGCGACGGCGGCACAAAGCCTTACCGTTTGAAGCTTGTGACACCGAGCCTTACGGCAGCGGCTGTGGTCGACCATATTACAAGCGGCCAAAAGATAGCCGACCTTATCACAATCGGTGGTTCGCTTGACTATATCGTCCCCGACATGGACCGTTGATGCAGCCTTGAAATCATTGAAATCCAACACAGAGTAATTTTGCTATATCATATCAGGTTATGGATAACTACACGATAGATAATTTCCATAGTTTCACGGCATGGTTCGACCAACTGCTCAACAGCGTGATGCCGTCGTGGCTTGCAACAACGCTCGAATGCGTGCTTGTCGGTGTCGGCTTGCTGCTGGTCTATTCGGTACTTGCCCTGTTCTACATCCTTTACGAGCGTAAGATATGCGCTTATTTCCAGTGCCGTCTCGGCCCGAACCGTGTCGGCCCCTGGGGATTGTTGCAGAGCGTGGCCGACATGTTCAAAATCCTTATCAAGGAGCTTATTTCGCTTAACCATATCGATAAATTCCTGTTTGCCCTTGCTCCCTATCTGGTGATTATCGCCTCGATGCTGGCATTCGCCGTATTACCCTGGGGTAACGGGTTGCAGATTATCGACTTCAATATCGGCATCTTCTTCCTGATTGCATGTTCTTCAATCGGTGTGCTCGGTATCCTTCTGGCCGGTTGGTCGTCGAACAACAAGTTCACCCTTATCGGTGCGTTGCGTTCCGGTGCGCAGATGGTCAGCTACGAACTTTCAGTAGGGCTTTCAATCCTTACGATGGTGGCGTTTGCCGGGACAATGGATGTTGTCAAAATCGTAGAAGCCCAGGCCGACCATTGGTTTATCTTCTCGGCACATATCCCTGCAATCATCGCTTTCGTGATATATATGATTGCCGGTACGGCTGAGACCAACCGAGGCCCGTTCGACCTTCCTGAGGCGGAAAGCGAGCTTACCGCAGGTTATCACACGGAATATTCGGGTATCCATTTCGGATTCTTCTATCTTGCGGAATACCTCAACCTGTTTATCGTTGCAAGTGTGGCCACCTTGATGTTCTTCGGCGGCTGGATGCCTTTCCGCGTTGCCGGTTGGGACGGATTCAACGAGATTATGGGCTATATCCCCTCGGTGGTATGGTTCCTTGCCAAGGCTTTCGCACTTTCATTCGTGATTATATGGTTCAAGTGGACTTATCCCCGTCTGCGTATCGACCAATTGCTCGCACTCGAATGGAAATACCTGTTGCCTATTAACCTGGTGAACCTTGTATTGATGGTGATTATCATCTGGCAGGGATGGTATTTCGGGACATTTTGATTTGGCGGGAAACTGAAAAAGATTATAAACGCATAACATACAGACTCTCACAATGAGCGATAAATTCGGAAAAATAGCGCAGGTAATCGGCCCGGTAGTGGACGTTATCTTCGAAGGTGACGACAACATCCTTCCCCCTATCTATACGGCGCTTAAGGTTGACCGTCAAGACGGTTCGATGTTGATTCTTGAAGTGGAGCAGCATATCGGCGAGGATACCGTGCGCTGCGTGGCCATGGAGAGTACCGACGGCTTGCGCCGCGGTCTGCGTGTCGACAACCTCGACCGTCCGATTGCAGTGCCTACCGGCGACCAGGTGAAAGGACGCCTGCTCAATGTAATCGGCGATGCCATCGACCACCTTCCCGCGCTTAACCGGGAGAATCTCCGTCCCATCCACCAGCCTGCACCCGAGTTCGAAGACCTTACTATCGGTACTGAAATCCTGTTTACAGGTATCAAGGTTATCGACCTTTTGGAACCCTACAGCAAGGGTGGCAAAATCGGTCTGTTCGGTGGTGCCGGTGTGGGTAAGACCGTACTCATTATGGAGCTTATCAACAATATTGCCAAAGGGCATAACGGGTTCTCGGTGTTTACCGGTGTAGGCGAGCGTACCCGTGAGGGTAACGACCTTCTCCGTGAGATGATTGAGAGCGGTGTTATGAAATATGGCGACAAATTCCGCGAAGGCATGGAGAAAGGGGAGTGGAACCTTGCCGACGTGGATATGAAGCAGGTAGAAGAATCACAGGCCACACTCGTGTTCGGCCAGATGAACGAACCTCCAGGTGCACGTCTGCGTGTGGCACTCTCCGGCCTTACGGTTGCCGAGCAGTTCCGCGATCAGGACGGCGGCGGTAAGGATATACTTCTGTTCATCGACAACATTTTCCGCTTCACACAGGCTGGTTCGGAGGTTTCGGCGCTTTTGGGCCGTATGCCCTCGGCCGTAGGTTACCAGCCTACGCTTGCTTCGGAAATGGGTTCTCTCCAGGAACGTATCACATCGACCAAAAACGGGTCAATTACCTCTGTACAGGCTATCTATGTGCCTGCCGACGACTTGACCGACCCCGCTCCGGCCACCACATTCAACTTCCTTGATGCCACAACCGTGTTGAGCCGTAAGATTTCGGAGCTTGGTATATATCCGGCTGTCGACCCTCTTGAATCGACTTCACGTATCCTCGACCCCAATATCATCGGTGAGGAACATTATAATACGGCACAGGCTGTCAAGCAGCTTTTGCAGAAGTATAACGAGCTTCAGGATATCATCGCCATCCTTGGTGTGGATGAACTTTCTGACGAGGACAAGCTGGTGGTGTCGCGTGCCCGCCGTGCACAGCGCTTCCTGTCGCAGCCGTTCCATGTGGCCGAACAGTTTACCGGTCTGCCCGGTGTAATGGTTCCTTTGAGCGAGACAATCCGTGGTTTCAAGATGATTCTTTCGGGCGAAATGGACGAATATCCCGAACAGGCGTTCCTCAACGTCGGAACCATCGACGAAGCTATAGAGAAGGGCAAACGCATGCTTGCCGAGGTGAAATAACCCCGCATTGGCAAACGCGAGTAGCAAACTTTAGAAGTCCCCAATCAATTCGACACAAATGACACTAAAAATCATATCTGCTGAAAAAATCCTTTTCGAAGGTGAGGCCGATTCTGTGACCTTGCCAGGTGAGAAAGGGCAGTTTACAGTGCTTCCACGGCATGCGTCGCTCATTTCCACCCTTGTGGCCGGCAAAATCCGATACAGGCTTGCCGGTGAGGAACAGGAGCTTGCCGTTGCAGGTGGAATTGCCGATGTGGATCACGATGTGGTGTCGGTGTGCGTTTATTGATTTGAGGTATAATTAGATATTACCGGCGTTGCCGGTATGGATATAACGATTAAGGAAAGAATCTTCCCGATTGAGATATGAAGCGACTTTTATTCATATTGTCCCTGTTGGTTGCCGGTTTCAATGCCGCGTATGCCGACAATGCCCATGAGGGTGAAGCGGGGCAGGAAATCACATCGCAGCTGGAAACTGCCGAAGAGGCTGCCGAGGATGAAAAGCCTGATTTGAAGGAAACCATCTTCGCGCATCTTGGCGACGGTTACGGTTGGGAAGTGCCTTTCAACCATCATAAGCGCATCCCGTTGCCTGTAATCGTGTGGGGTAAGGACGGTCTTCACGTGTTTTCCTCATCGCATTTGACCCACGGGGATGTATATCACGACGGTGATGCCACATTCAAAATTGCCACCGAAGGCGATTATAAGGGCAAGGTAGTTGAAATCATCGATGGTAAGGAGTACAAGCCGTGGGATTTGTCGATTACCAAAAACGTATGTGCGATTTTCATTGCCTGTATCATAGTGTTATGGTGTTCGATGATGCTTGCCCGCTGGCATAAGAAAAATCCGTTCAAAGCCCCGCGCAAGGGTTTGGGCGCGTTCGAATCCTTGGTCGAATTCATCTATGTCGGTGTCATAAAGGCTACCCTTAAGGATAAGGCCCCTAAATTCGCTCCCTATCTTCTGACAGTGTTTATGTTCATATTCTTCATGAACCTGTTGGGTTTGATAGTGGTGTTTCCCGGCGGCGCTAACGTGACAGGTAACATTGCGGTTACCATGGTGCTGGCTATCATGACGTTCGTTATGACCAACCTGTTTGGTACCAAGCACTATTGGAAGGAAATTTTTTGGCCTGATGTACCCATCTGGCTTAAGTTCCCGATTCCCATCATGCAGCTTATCGAGGTGTTCGGCATCTTTACCAAGCCTGCGGCTTTGACGGTGCGTCTGTTCGCTAATATGATGGGCGGCCATATGATTGTGCTTGTGCTGACTTTGCTGATTTTCATTTTCGGCGCGATGGGTTATGCCGTGGCTTCGGGCACGGCGGTTGTGTCGGTGCTTTTCTCGGTGTTCATGTTGCTGATTGATGTGTTGGTGAGCTTTATCCAGGCATATGTGTTCACAATGCTTTCCACCATCTTCATCTCCCTGGCGCAGGAAAGCCACGACAGTCACGGGCATGAGGAGCATGCGGCTCATGAAGCGGCCAATACCGTTGGTTGACGGGCTGCATTGGATTTGTGAAGTGGATTGGCCGGTCAGTCCGGCTGCATAACAAAGAAATAACAAAAACGATAAAATAACTCTCAAAACTCAAACAACTATGTTAGGATTGATTTTAGCAGCAGAAGCTCTCTTAGGTCTTGGCGCATCAATTGGTGCAGCTATCGCAGCTATCGCAGCTGGTATCGGTATCGGTAAGATTGGTTCTTCGGCTATGGAAGCTATCGCACGTCAGCCTGAAGCTGCAGGCGACATCCGTTCGAATATGATCGTGATTGCGGCTCTTGTCGAAGGTGTGGCTCTGTTTGCCGTAATCGTGTGCGTTCTTGCCCTGTTCGTATAATCCGGGCTTGATAAAAAGAGACACTTTCCCGTCGGGAGCAATGTCTCCCGGCGGGGGAGATTTCAAGGGCGCATTGATAGAGTTTCAGTCTGGTGAACGTGTGCTTTAAATGGCATGCCGGATGAGGCTGGTGCTAAGGAATGCAGCCTTCCCCCAATTACCCTCATAAATTAAGAAAAGGATTTTTTCTATAGGTTATGGAACTATTCAAAGTAGATTTCGGATTGACCGTGTGGATGTTCGTGGCGTTTGCGATCCTCCTGTTCATTTTGTGGAAATACGCATGGCCCGCTATCCTTAAAGGCGTGGACGGCCGCGCCGACTTAATCGACAAGGGTGTGGAATATGCACAGAACGCCAAAGAAAAGCTCGACAGCGCTCATGCCGAAGCACAGCGTTATGTTGCGGAGGCACGTCACCAGCAAGCCGATATAATTGCAGAGGCAAACAAAATCAAATCGCAGATTATCGAGGAAGCCCGCGACGCCGCCAAGGTAGAGGCCCAGAAGGTGATGGATGCCGCCAAGGTCTCCATCGAGCAGAGTCGCAAGGAAGCTGAAAAGAGCCTGCGCGACGAAGTAAGCCGTTATGCCCTGGCTATTGCAGGCCAGGTGACCCGTGAGCAGATGAAAGATGCGAAAGCACAGCAGAAGCTGGTTGATTCGCTTCTTGACGAAATGGAGACGAACAACTGAATCCGGTGAGCCGCATCGCAGGATGCGGCCAAGGTTCAGGTAACAATTTAGACGCGATGAACGAAGGATTGATTCCAAGACGATATGCCAAGGCGCTGCTGAAGTTCGCGGTGGAAAATGGTGCCGATAAGCGGATATATGCGCTGATGACAAACCTCACGCATAGCTTTGCCGCCAATCCGGCTCTGGATTCGACTGTGGCCAACCCTTTCATATCCCCGGCCAAAAAGGAAGAATTGCTGATTACGGCAGCGGGGGCTGAAGGTGACGATTCGGTATATCGCGATTTCCTAAAGCTGTTGCGCACAAACAACCGTCTGCCATTGGTGCGGGGCATAGCTTTGGCCTATGGTGATGATTACCGAAAGGCTAACGGCATCTACCGTGTTGAAGTGACTGCGGCAGCACCTATGGATGCCGCAGGGGAGGAGCGGCTGAAAAAGATTATCCTTTCCCATCTTGACGGAGGCACGATGGAGTATGATTTCAAGATTGATCCCGAACTTATCGGCGGGTTCACAGTGAATATCGGTTCAGAGAGGCTTGACGCATCTATAAAGAACGAACTTAAGCAGTTAAGGCTCAAACTTCTCGGTTGACAGAGGCTGTGAATGCCTGTGATATATACACGAGGCGTTCCGCTATAAGGTCAGCCGGAGTGTTGCTATCGGTGCGGATGGCAATTATCGGGGGGAACGGAAACGGGCGGAAGGAAAGATATTGCGGCCGGGGAAATGACCGGCTGTGTAAGAAAATGAAAGTTAACACCACTCTCTTTATACACCCAAAAGAATGATTAATCCAAGCGAGATTTCTGAAGTTTTAAAGCAACAGCTTGAAAGCGTCAACAAGACCGTGGCCTTTGAAGAGGTCGGCACAGTGCTGGAGGTGGGCGACGGTGTGGCTCATGTCTATGGGCTTGACAACGTGTGCGCCAACGAGCTTGTGGAGTTTGAGAACGGCGTGAAAGGCGTTGCCCTCAACCTTGAGGAGAGCAACGTGGGCGTCATCCTGCTCAACGACGTGAACAAGGTGACGGAGAACATGTCGGTTCGCCGCACCGGCGAGATCGCTTCCATTCCGGTAGGGGAGGGAGTGTTCGGTCGTGTAATCAACATCCTTGGCGAGCCTATCGACGGCCGCGGCCCTATAGAAGGGGAGCGGTTCCTGATGCCGTTGGAGCGTAAGGCTCCCGGTGTAATTTTCCGTCAGCCGGTTAACCAGCCGTTGCAGACGGGTATCAAGGCTGTTGACTCGATGGTGCCCATCGGTCGCGGACAGCGTGAGCTTATTATCGGTGACCGCCAGATCGGCAAGACCGCCATCGCCATCGACACGATAATCAACCAGCGTAAGAATTTCGACGCCGGGAAACCTGTCTATTGCATTTATGTGGCTATCGGCCAAAAAGCTTCGTCGGTAGCTGCCATTGTTGAGACCCTGCGCCAGCATGGTGCACTCGATTATACCTGCGTGGTTGCAGCCACCGCTTCGGATTCGGCTGCCATGCGTTATTACTCGCCTTTTGCCGGTGTGGCAATCGGTGAATATATCCGCGACACCGGGCGCGACGCCCTTATCGTTTACGATGACCTTTCGAAACAGGCTGTCGCATACCGTGAGATATCCTTGATTTTGAAACGTCCTTCGGGTCGTGAGGCATATCCCGGCGATATTTTCTACCTGCATTCGCGTTTGTTGGAGCGTGCTGCCAAGATTATCGATAACCAAAAGGTGGCACAGAGCATGAACGACCTTCCCGAAGTGCTGAAAAGCAAGGTTAAGGGTGGCGGTTCGCTCACAGCCCTTCCAATCATCGAAACCCAGGCCGGCGACGTTTCGGCTTATATCCCGACCAATGTGATTTCGATTACCGACGGTCAGATTTACCTTGAAACGGCGCTTTTCAACCGTGGTATCCGTCCGGCAATCAATGTGGGTATTTCCGTGTCGCGTGTGGGTGGTAATGCCCAGATCAAGTCGATGAAGAAGGTGGCCGGTACGTTGAAAATCGACCAGGCACAGTTCCGTGAGCTGGAGTCGTTTACCAAATTCGGTGGCGACATCGACCCTGTAACCGCGCGCGTTATCGACCGTGGCCGTAAGAACGAGCGTCTCCTCATCCAGCCCCAATACAAGCCTTGGGCGGTTGAAGACGAGGTTGCCGTTATCTATTGCGGTGTCAACGGCCTTCTAAGCGATGTGCCGGTAGAAAAGGTGGCTGAGTTCCAGGAATCGTTGTTGCAGTTGCTCCATGCCCGTCACCAGGCTGATGTGCTTGATGTTATCGGCAGCGGCAAGTTGACCGACGATTGCACCGCCAAGCTTACCGAGGCTGCAAAAGAGGTAGCTTCACGCTATAAATAAACCAAACAACACGGATTGCCGGATTGTGTGTGAAAAATCTTACGAAGTATCCACACACAATTCATGAATCCTGTCAAAATAAGAGATTTCTAAAACGGAAAGTCATCACAAATGGCAACATTAAGAGAATTAAAGGGACGAATCGGCTCTGTGGCGTCGTCGGAGAAAATCACCGGCGCCATGAAGATGATTTCATCGGCTAAGATGCACAAGGCTGAAACGGCTTTGAAGCAGTTGCGTCCGTTCCGTGACCAGGTAGAGATGGTCATAGCGAATCTCCTAAGCTCCGATGCCACGTTCTCGTCACCGCTTATGAGCGGTCGCGCGGTTGAAAAGCTTGCCATCGTGGTGTGGGGTTCGGACGACGGCCTCTGCGGGGCTTACAACGTGAATATTTTCAAACTCCTGCTCCAGCATCTGGCCGAATGCCGTGCCAGGTTGGGTGAGGGGGTAAACATCACGATTATCCCTGTAGGTTCCAAAATAGCCAAGGCTGCCAAGAAACTGCGGTTGCCCGGGGTAGAGGTGTCAGTGCCCGGAGGTGTGGATTCCAAGAGCACCGATTCTTCGGTCAGGGATTTTACCTGGCGTATGCGCGACAGCTTCCTTAACGGTGAATATGACCGTGTCGACATGCTCTATATGTCGTATAAGAGTGTGAGCCGTCAGCGTCCCGAATATATGGCGCTCCTTCCGGTCACTTATGAGGCGTTTGCCTCGGGTGCCGGAGACAAGGCTGTGAAACCGTATATTTTCGAACCGTCGCCCGAACGTATTTTCACCGAGATATTGCCGATGTATCTTTTGTCGGTGGTTCAGGATGTGTTCATCGAGAACCGTGCGAGCGAGCAGGCCGCAAGGGTAATGGCTATGCAGAGTGCCAACGACAATGCCAAGAAACTCCACGACCAGTTGCAGCTCGAATTCAACAAGCTTCGTCAGCAGGCTATCACCACCGAGCTTCTCGACATACTCGGCGGCCAGGTCAAATAGCATGTCCTTCCGGATGAGTTCACAACCTGGTCTCTAGAATAGAAAAACAAGGAAAAAGTAATAATAAAAATGGGTAGTGTAAAAGATTATTTTTCATCCTTAGGGAAAGGTGTCGCAAGCCTCTTAAAGGGGCTTGAGGTTACCGGCAAGGAATTTGTTACCCCTAAGATTACTGAAAGATACCCCGAAAACCGCGACGAGATGAATGTTGCACCGCGTTTCCGCGCCACGCTTGAGTTCATCTACGACGCCGAGGGGAACCATAAGTGCATAGCTTGCGGTACATGCGAACGAAACTGTCCCAACGGCACCATCACAGTGGAAACCAAGATGGTAGATACCTGGGACGGTAAGAAAAAGAAAAAACTCGACAGGTATGTCTACGACCTTGGCAGTTGCACTTTCTGCCAGTTGTGTGTCACCACCTGTCCGACGGATGCAATCCGTTTCAGCAATGATTTCGAGCAGGCTGTTTTCACCCGTTCGAAACTTGTGAAGCAGCTTAATTACCTCCCTGAAAAGCCCGAACCCAAGCCTACGCCTGAGCAGATTGCCAAGATGGAGGCCGAAAAGAAGGCTAAAATCGAAGCTGCAAAAGCGGCTGCCGCAGCCAAGAAAGCTGCCGGTGCAACCGCGCCCGCCGGGGAAGCCGCACCGAAGGCTGCCGACGACAAAGCGTCGAAGGCTCTCGCCGCTGCCGGTGGCGACCCTGAAAAGGAGGCCAAAATCAAGGCCGCCCTTGAGAAAGCAGCCAAACTGAAAGCCGAGCGTGCAGCCGCCCAGGGCGGGGCTGCCCCCAAAGCGCCGGGTAACGAAGAAACAAAAAAATCATAACGTAATATGGAATCAGTAGGAAGTATCATCGTCTATGCGGTAATCGCCTTGACGATTATCGTATGCTCGGTGCTTGCTGTCACAACCCGCAAAATCCTGCGTGCCGCCACCTACTTGCTGTTCTCGCTGTTTGCAACGGCCGCCCTCTATTTCCAACTCGACTATGAGTTTTTGGGCGCGGTTCAGATCGCGGTTTATGCCGGAGGTATCGTGGTGCTGTTTGTGTTCTCGATTCTTCTGACAAGCAAGCCTGGCGACAACACCCCTGCGCTTGCATCGAAGAAACGTGTGCTTGGTGGGATAGGAGCCTTGGCAATGTTCCTCGTGGCAGGATATTCGTTGGTCAGCCGCACGTCGATGTTGTCGGCAGTGGCAGCAGGCGGTAACCCTTCAATGACCGAAATCGGCACCGCGCTGATGGGGACGGGTCACGGCCAGTATCTGTTGCCCTTCGAGGCTATCAGTGTGTTATTGCTCGCATGTATTATCGGCGGTGTGGTTATCGCCCGCAAACATTAAGAGGAAAAACCGAGAATCATGGATTTGACAATATTATATTACCTAATTCCAAGCCTTTTCATGTTTTGCTGCGGTGTTTACGGTTTCATAACCCGCCGAAACATGATTGCCATCCTCATTTCGCTTGAGCTGATGCTCAATTCGGTTGACATCAATTTCGTGGTGTTCAACCGTTTCCTGTTCCCCGGCGAGATGGAGGGAATGTTTTTCTCGCTGTTCGCCATCGGATTGGCGGCTGCCGAGACTGCACTGGCTATTGCGATTATTATCAATGTGTTCCGCGTGTCGGAGAATATCGACGTGCGTGATGTAACGAAAATGAAATTTTAAAGCGCCATGCAACCTGTCATACCTATCATTATCCTTGCCTTGCCGTTGGCCATGTTCCTGGTCCTCGGTCTGTTCGGCAATAAGATGAGCCACCGCTTAGCGGGAGTGCTCGGCACTGCGGGGATGGGCGTAACGATGGTGCTTGCCTATATCACCGCGTTCACCTATTTCTTCTCCGGAAGCGGGGAATTTTATGATGCAGAGACCCATACACGTCTGCAGTCAGTGATATTCAATCACGACTGGCTGGCATTTACCGACAACCTGGTTATCCGTCTGGGCTTCCTTCTCGACCCGATTTCGGCCCTGATGCTGGTGGTTATCACCACCATTTCGTTCATGGTGCATCTTTATAGCAACGGCTATATGCGCGACCATCACGGGGTGTGGGAGAAAGGTTTCCAGCGTTTCTATGCGTTCCTGTCGCTTTTCAGCTTCTCGATGCTGGGTCTTGTGGTGGCCACCAACATTTTCCAGATGTATATTTTCTGGGAGCTTGTGGGTGCTTCGTCCTACCTGCTCATCGGTTTCTACTATACCAAGCCTTCGGCTGTGTCGGCTTCGAAAAAGGCGTTTATCGTAACCCGTTTCGCCGACCTCGGCTTCCTGCTCGGTATCCTTGTACTTAGCTTTTACACCGGTACGTTTAATTTCACCGACCTTACTTCGACAGAGGTTGCCGACGGTGTTTACCGCATCAGCGAAGGCACTGCCGAGGGAATCAAGAACATATTCGCCACCAGCGCCGCTCCCGTGTTTATGGGCGGTTCAGTGCTGACCTGGGCGCTTGTGCTGATTTTCATGGGTGGTATGGGTAAGTCGGCGATGATGCCGTTGCACATCTGGCTGCCCGATGCAATGGAAGGCCCCACCCCTGTGTCGGCACTTATCCATGCCGCGACGATGGTTGTGGCCGGTGTCTACCTGGTAGCCCGCCTGTTCCCGCTTTATCTGATGGAGACTGCGGCAATGGATATTATCGTGGTAGTGGGTGCCCTGACGGCATTGTATGCCGCGATGGTGGCTTGTACGCAGATTGACATCAAACGTGTGTTGGCATTCTCCACCATTTCGCAGATTGCGTTTATGATGGTGTCGCTGGGTGTGGCACGTCCTGAATTCCATCATGGGCTGGGTTATATGGCCGGTATGTTCCACCTGTTCACCCACGCCATGTTCAAGGCGTTGCTTTTCCTTTGCGCCGGTGCATTGATTCATGCTATCGGTTCGAACGACTACACAGCCATGCACGGTTTGCGCAAGCATATGCCTGTGACCCATATCACATTCCTGATCGGCTGTCTTGCCATCGCAGGTATCATACCGTTTGCCGGTTTCTTCTCGAAAGATGAAATCCTCACGGCCACGCTCGGTCATTCCACTTTGTGGTATGTATGGATGTCGGCTGTAGCCGGTTTGACCGCATTCTATATGTTCCGCCTTTACTATCTGATTTTCTGGTGGAAGGAACATAAGGTGCCTCAGGGGCATCATGCCCCCCACGACCAGCCTTGGACTATGACCCTCCCGCTGGTGATTTTGGCCGTGGTTTCATGTTTTGCAGGATTTGTGCCTATGGGCAACCTTGTTACATGGAACGGTCATGAAATGTTCGACAATGTTTCATTCTTCACCAATCTCGGTGCGCTTGACTGGTCGGTTGCTTCAATCAGCCTTTTGGTGGCAATCGCAGCCATCGCTTTGGCAACGGTGATGTACAAGAAGGAGAACCCGCTTCCTTCGAAAATGAAGAATGCGCTACCCAACCTTTGGCGTTGGTGCCACCATCGCTTCTATTGGGACGAGCTTTATATGTTCATCACGCATAAGATTATTTTCGGCTGCATCAGCAAACCCATCGCCTGGTTCGACCGCCATATCGTTGACGGCACGATGGATGCATTCGCAACTATGACCCAGAAGGCGTCGTATGCCATCCGCAGCCTCCAGTCGGGCAACATACAGATGTATGTATGGTTCTATCTCATCGGCGCCCTGTTGCTCGGTGCTATCACAGCCATATGCCTGATGTAATCTATCCCGGTTTGAAACACAGATAAAATATAGTAACAGAGATGTTTTCCAATATACTTATTTATTTCGTGATAATCCCGTTGCTGATGCTCGGCGGATTTTTCCTCTGCCGCGACATCAAGCAGATACGTGCGGTTGCCGTGACAGGCTCTACGTTGCTCGTAGCCCTGTCCGTGTGGTTGCTGGTGGATTATCTGGCGCTCCGTGCTGCCGGTGAACAGGCGGAGATGCTTTTCACAGACTCCTGGACATGGTTCGGCCCGTTGAATATCAATCTCGCGGTCGGTGTCGACGGTGTGTCAATCGCCATGCTTATCCTTTCGTCGATAATCGTGTTTGCCGGTTCGTTCGCATCGTGGAAGATTGACGATGCACGCCACTTCTTCATGTGGCTGCTGCTGCTCTCCACCGGTGTGTTCGGATTCTTTATCACTGTGGACCTTTTCACGATGTTCATGTTCTATGAGGTGGCCCTTATCCCGATGTATCTTCTCATCGGTGTGTGGGGTACCGGGCGCAAGGAATATTCGGCCATGAAGCTTACCCTTATGCTTATGGGTGGATCGGCCTTCTTGATGCTCAGCCTCATCGGCATATATTATCATTCGGCACCCGAAGGTGGCGAGCTTACATGGAATATTCTTGAAATCTCCAAGAATGCCTCGATTTCGACAGGGTGGCAGTATTTCCTCTTCCCCATGTGTTTCGTGGGTTTCGGTGTGCTCGGTGCCATGTTCCCCTTCCACACCTGGAGCCCCGACGGTCATGCCTGCGCCCCGACTGCGGTGTCGATGCTTCATGCGGGTGTGCTTATGAAGCTGGGTGGTTACGGTTGCTTCCGTGTGGCCATGTACCTTATGCCTGAGGCTGCCAACGACCTTGCTTGGATATTCCTTATCCTTACAGGTATCTCGGTGGTTTACGGCGCGTTTTCGGCCTGTGTGCAGACCGACCTCAAATACATCAACGCATACTCGTCGGTGTCGCACTGCGGCATGGTGCTTTTTGCAATCCTGATGATTAACACAACGGCGCTGACCGGTGCAATCATGCAGATGCTTTCGCATGGTTTGATGACGGCCCTGTTCTTTGCGTTAATCGGTATGATTTACGGACGTACACACACACGCGACATCCGCCTGATGGGTGGCCTTATGAAGATAATGCCGTTCCTGGGTGTGGGATACGTGATTGCCGGTATGGCATCGCTCGGTCTGCCGGGTCTTAGCGGTTTCGTTGCCGAGATGACAATTTTCGTCGGCTCGTTCGAACATACCGACATGTTCCACCGTGTGTTCACCATCGTGGCTTGTTCGTCGATTGTGATTACGGCGGTGTACATCCTCCGCGTTGTCGGCAAGCTGCTTTTCGGCCCTGTCCAGGACGAACATCACCTGCAGCTGACCGATGCCACATGGTGGGAACGCCTGTCGACCATCACCCTTATCGTGAGTGTGGCTGCAATAGGTTGCTTCCCCAACTTCTTTGAGTCGTTAATCAAGTTCACCTTCAGCCCGGAAATTTTCCGCGCAATCGGACTGAACTAATCTGAATCTCCTTAGATAGAAAGAAACAATGGATTATTCACAATTTCTTGCAATGCGACAGGAGATCGGCCTGCTGATTGTTTTCCTGTTGGTGTTTCTTTATGACACGTTCATGCCTAAAAAGGCTCTTAACGCCACAGCCGGGTTCACCACGGTGTTGTTCCTGATGTTTACAGTGGCAAGCTTCATCTGGGGCAACAGCGGCGAAATAGACGCCTTTGCGGGGATGTATAACACATCGCCTGTATGCTCGATGATTAAGAACATATTGAATGTGGGCGTGCTGATCGTGCTCATCCAGTCGTGCCGCTGGGCAAACGGCGAGCTGATGATTATGCGCCGCGGCGAGTTCTACGAATTGTTGCTTGTAACGCTGTTCGGTATGTATCTCATGATTTCGTCGCGTCACTTCCTGCTGTTTGTCATCGGCCTTGAAAGCGCCTCGCTTCCGTTGGCTGCTATGGTGGCTATGGATAAGAACCGTTATGAAAGCCATGAGGCTGCCATCAAGTACATGCTTACAGCTGTGTTCTCGTCGGCAGTGTTTATGATGGGTCTCTCGTTTGTCTATGGTTTGGCAGGTTCGCTTTATTTCAACGATATCGCCCTGCAGCTCGGCACCCAGACCGATACGTTGCTCGTTGTAGCGCTCGCATTCGTGATTTCGGGTGTAGGTTTCAAGCTGTCGCTTGTGCCTTTCCACCTTTGGACTGCCGATGTTTACCAGGGTGCGCCCACTTCCGTCACCTCCTATCTGTCAGTAATCTCAAAGGGGGCAGCCGCATTTGCCTTTATGGTGATATTGGTGCAGGTGTTCGGCCAGTTCTATTCCGGCGCATGGGAATGGATGCTTTATGCTCTGATTATCCTTACCATCACTATCGGTAACCTTTTTGCAGTGCGTCAGAAGAATATGAAGCGCTTCCTTGCGTTCTCGTCGATTTCACAGGCCGGTTATATTATGCTCGGCATAGTGGGTTGTAACGAGATGGGTATGGCCGCTATGATGTACTACATCCTTGTTTACATATTCTCCAACCTCGCTGCATTCGGCGTTATCGGGGCGATAGAGAACCAGACTGGCAAGGTTTCGATGACTGACTATAACGGGCTGTCGAAAACCAATCCCTGGCTGGCTTGCGCCATGATGCTTGCCATGTTCTCACTGGCAGGTATCCCCCCGTTTGCAGGATTCTTCAGCAAGTTCTTCATTTTTACCTCGGCTATCAACCAAGGTTCTGTAGCAATCTATATCCTGGTACTCATCGCATTGATTAACACCATTATATCGCTCTACTACTATCTGTTGGTTGTAAAGGCCATGTATATCTCACCCGAAGAACCGCAGATTCCCGCATTCCGTTCGGCTTGCACCGAACGCCTGGGGTTGTGGATATGCGTAGGCGGCATTGTGGCTCTCGGTATCGTAAGCTTCTTCTACGACACAATCCTTGAAGCTTCTGCCTCTACCGGCATCTTCGCCTTCATAGGATAAGTTGCGCTGAGGTTTTTTAATGTAGCTACTACAAAACACTGCGGTGAGCCGATTTCGGCTCACCGCAGTGTTTTGTAGTATTATGATGAGATTGTATGCAAGAATAGGTGTTTGTGCAAGGCTGTATGTATTCCTCGTTATGCCTCTGCTGTGAATTATGATGAGGGAACATTGGCATGAGGATATAATAAGTAAGTCATGAAAATTATTACGCATGAAAGGTATAATCCGGCTTTATATTGTCTGCGGCATCCTTTCGCCGCTTTTTGTCCTCATCTTCAGTCGTGTAGC
>LUJQ01000048.1 GCA_001689485.1 Bacteroidales bacterium M6
ATAAATTCGTCCTTGAAGTTGCCATAATGAGGGGAGGCTGTTTTTCTGACACTGAAATCAAGTGCGATTTCTCCGGATATGGGTTCGTAATCATTTGTAGATACAGAGGCTATTGGAATGTGTAGATTCTGGACATCCTCCACTGTAATATTTGGATTGATTGTTGGATGGTAGATTACACGGAAATGGTCATCATTGGTGTAATTCTCAAAATCAGAGCCATAAGAGTAATTGCTGCCCGACAAAAGGAAGAACTGAAGGATTCCTTCTTTAGGAAGTAACCCAACGTCGCCTTTGCAGACTTCCGAAATTTCATATAGATTGAACTGAGCGAGAAGTTTCAGTTTATTTCCGTTTTTATCCGTCGGATAAGGCAACGAGGAGTCCCAATAAGGCATTCCTCCGAATTTGCTGCTTGTTAAAGAAATCTTCTTACGTTTGTTCGGATTAATAAAAATTGTAGGCACACCGATTTCCTCATTAAGTTCATCAGTGATTTTTCTAGTCAGTTCAACCTTATCTATCGCCATATCGCTGTTTTGATTATCGGATTCTTCTATTTCTTCGGAATGATTAAAGTAATATCCCATATTGCATACGTCTTTTTCAATTTTTTTGTTTTTTGAGCATGCTACCAAGTTCAAAAGACAAAGAGCTACGGAAAATAGGGCTATTACTATTTTCTTCATAATCGGTTAATTTTGCCACATACTTGCTGAACGTGGTCGAGACCGTAGAGCAGCGAATGGCTGTCAACTCCCATCCATGCGAATATATTGCAAATCTTGGAGTAAATGGTGATAATATATGCGGTATCAATTTGAGCTGTCTGCGCTGAGAAACAAATCGGTTCGTGATGAGCTATGCGGTTGCGCAGCGAATTGATTTTATCCAATTCGTTAAATACATACCGTTGATTGTATTGCTGTCGCGCCGATGAGCGAGGCTTATTTGGAAATATTTGCAATAGATTTCGCCCTGCTTGAGCATATTGTATAGGCGAAAACATATATTTCCAAATCCCAAATTCCATTTCGGCGAGCAGTTTAGGATGCGTATAAAGATTGTCTCGATTTAACTTTCGGTAAGCATAGAATATAATGTCGCGAGTCTTGGAAAGTATAGGCAAAGTGAATATGCCATTGTTTACAACCGATTCTTTTAGCCAATCTGCTCCAAACTGCGACTGCATATGCCTGTCAATCCGATTGCGTAGCGTTACCTCAAAGCAACTGACTATCGTAAACATCTCCTGTGAAACTTGGAGATTGTATCGGTAGAGCGTCATTGCCTTTCGGGTGTCGCCATTGCATGCCGTGACGTATCGCGACATCCTTTCGGACGAAATGGCATCTTCAAAATCGGTATAATTCATTGGCTTAACAACTTTTTGAATCCAAAATTTGTTTAACTCAGACAAAAGCACTACTTTTGCAGTGTTGAATCCCGGTAGCCCCTGAGCAATCAAGCTATCGGGTTTTGTTTTATGGTCGCAAATTTAACGATTTTCGCCGGATTATCCTAATGAATAGCGGATTATCACTTATTGCACAACTGCAAACTATCTTGAACGATAGGGAAATAGAGCGGCACGGTACAATGGAGGGGCAAAAGTAACCGTATCATCGGCGCAGGCCTCCGCCCCGCCGTGGCTCGGCAATCTCCTTGTAGCGGTCCTTGTAGCGGTCGAAATCGGTGTTGAGTTCGTCAAGTTTGCCGGTGGCCCTTGAATACTCCCGGTCGTCAAGTAGCGGGCGGGAAAAGATTTTCAGGCTGTCGATCGCGTCGCCGACATTCTGGGCAGATTTGACAAAGCCGACAATATCCCGCAGGTGGTCATCGGTGAAATCTCTGAGCAGTTTTGCCTTTGCGAAGCTAACAAGTGCCTCTACAGCGCGGCGGAACGCCTCCGACATCATGCGGAGCATTTTCTGGAATCGGGCATACAGCTCGTCATGCTTTCTTTCAAGAAAAGTTACCCTGTTGCTAAAGTCAGCGACCTTGGAGTGCATGGCGTTGTTGTCGCCTCTCAACCGGGCAATCTCGGAGCGTTGACGCTTCGATTCGATTTCATAAGCCGCTGTCCTCTCGGTCACCATACGCTGCACCTGCCTCTCGACCACAGCCGGAACCTGCGCCATCTTCTTTTTGAGTTCCGTGTTCTCCTCGGCAAGACGCTTCCGCTCTTTCTCCGTCTCGGCAAACTTTCCCTTGCCAAACAGGTTGGCAAGACCCTCCCTTACCGCGCTGCCGTTCTCCTCGTCGATTGCCTTCCTCTTCGCCTCGCGCCGCTCCTCCAGTTCCGCTATCTCCTGACAGCGGTCAATGGCCTCGGTGTCGAGCTGTTCATTGCGGCGTTCCTTCTCGGCGCACTGCTCGGTAAGCTGCCGCAGATGTGCCGCAGCCATCTTCTCCTTATACTCGATGCAGCCCAAGCCCTCTATGCCCGTGTCCTCCTTCGGGGTGCCGCGCTCCATGCCAAGGCTTTCGGCAAGCACGGTCTGCATCTGCTTGCATACCTCGTTGTCAATCTTGACGGTCTTTCCCGTTTCGTGGTTCACCCAGTCAACTATGATGTGCGCGTGGTGGTTCGGCAGAAGGTCGTCCGTCACCAGGTCGGCGTGTCCCTCGTCGTGGTGGAGGTCTATGCTTATGACCGAAATGCCGAAGCCTTCGAGCCACCGCACAAACGGCTCGAAATCCTCAATCTTTGTGTCCGGCTTGATTGGCGGACATCCCTCGCGGATTGCGGAGCATCCCGATCGCTTTTTCTTCTTCCCGGACTTTCGGTCGGTGTATTCCACATCCTTGCACTGCATGGCGCGTCCGGTCTTCTGCTTGACAAGCACTTTCAACTCGTCAAGCAGTTCCGGCAACGGCTTCGGATAGGCCGGGTTGCGCCATGAGGCGTTGAGATGCCGGCGGTCGTCCCAAAAGTAGGTGTGTCCGTACTTTCGGGCGACGGCCTCGCAATAGGCGCGGTCGCGGCGGTTGTGAGCCTCGGCGGTACCGACATTGCAGGGCTTGAACTTGATTCCTGTTTTCATATTCCGTAAGGTATTTGTAATTTTGCATAGCGGGTTCTCAGGGAAAGTCCCCTGAGCGGTGGGTGCAGGGAGAGGGTC
>LUJQ01000051.1:0-1442 GCA_001689485.1 Bacteroidales bacterium M6
AACGAATATTGGTCATCAAACGGCGAATAGCAATTAAAAGATTGGTTATATTGTGGTATAAATTATTTGATATTTTTTTGTCTGTAAAACGATAAATGCCATAAGTTTGACTGCCATTATTGACAGTTGCGACCAACAAAATTATCGTCATAAATACTTAATCTGGTACTTTGGATTTGCCGTGTTATGTAATACGGCATATCCTGTTTTACGAAGTAGTTACTTATCCGACTAAGCAATCATTCAAAATAATGGAAGAAATAACAGTAGATAAAAACAAGATAGCCTCCTGTGGCCTTTATTGCGGAGCGTGCAGAAAATTCTTGTCAGGGAAATGCCTCGGATGTAAAGACAATGAGAAAGCATCATGGTGTAAAATCCGCAAATGCTGCATAAACAAAGGCTATCATACTTGTGCCGAATGCGAGTGTGACGTAAGAGAGTGTAAAACCTATTCCAACTTCATAAGCAAAGTGTTCGCGTTGCTCTTTAACTCCGACCGTCCAGCCTGCATACGTTATATAAAAGAGCATGGCGAGATTGCATATGCAGAGGAAATGGCAAAACGTAAATGTCAGACTATAAAACGAAAATAATATGAAACCAAATATTATCAAAGTTCTAACTTTGGTATTAGCCGTATTATTCGGTTCATGCAACGACCAATCAAATTCTCCGATATACGGGAACTGGAGGCTTGAAAAGTATAATTGTATCGCTACATCATCTTATGGGCTTACACAAGTCGATAAGGACGAAAATTATGTGTTCCAGTTAGATAGTGCCGGCATATTTTGCTGTACAACAGACTGCAATAATATCTCTGGCAATTTTGAGACGGATAAAGCAGCACTTGCATTCTTCAACATATCACTTACTGAAAAAGCAATTGAAGGCATAATTTCTTGTGACGACATGCTACTGGAGAGAAGCATCGAGGCAAACCTTAGATGTATCAAGTCGTATGAACTAAAAGATGCGTCCACTATGTACTTAACGGATGCTGATGATCATATCCTGATTGTACTAACAAAATAATAGGCAAGAAATTATGAATCGAATAATCGTTGCGGCTTTTATAGCTACTTGCTGTATGGTCAAAGCTATGGCTCACGATAGAAATATATCGGGCGCATGGCGTGGCACTCTGAAAATAAATCCGCAAGTGGAGTTGAAAATTGTGTTTAATTTCAAGGTTGGAGAAGATGGGAAACCGTCCGTAACGCTTGATTCTCCGGATCAGGGAGCATACGGAATAGCCGGAGAAGTGAATTTCATTTCGGCGGATTCTGTAAATGTAATGGTTAGACGCATCGGATTGACGTTTACCGGACGAAAACAAGATGGAAAACTCATGGGGAAATACACACAAGGAACAATGAGTACCAATCTTGAATTATTTCCGGGCATTGAGGAATTAAAGCGGCCTCAAACGCCTAAGC
>LUJQ01000051.1:1457-79170 GCA_001689485.1 Bacteroidales bacterium M6
CCTTCGGACGAACAACGCCAATCTCTCCTAACTCTCAACACATTACTTTATTCTCCATTTATTGCCATAGTCTCGCGAATTCTGCGTATCTTTGTACTATAATTCCAATAGGTCGGTACGCCCGTTTTTTCGACGAATAAGCGTATTGCCTTAAATAAAAAAACAAGAGTAGAACATATCAAAAATGCTTGAAGAAGATCGCATAATCAAGATCAACATCGAGAATGAAATGAAGGCGGCATATATCGACTATTCAATGTCGGTAATCGTGTCGCGTGCCCTTCCCGACGTCCGCGACGGCCTGAAGCCTGTTCACCGCCGAGTGCTGTTCGGCATGAATGAAATGGGCAACAACTCCGACAAGGCGCATAAAAAAGCTGCAAAAGCCGTCGGAGAGGTCATGGGTAAGTACCACCCTCACGGCGACTCGTCAATCTACGGCACAATAGTGCGTATGGCCCAGCCTTGGGCTATGCGTGAATGCCTGGTCGACGGTCACGGCAACTTCGGCTCAATCGACGGTGACGGCCCTGCGGCGATGCGTTACACCGAAGTACGCCTGCAACGTATCGGTGAAGAGATGCTTCGCGACATCGACTCCGAAACAGTCGATTTCCAGCCAAACTACGACAACTCCGCAAAAGAACCCGTAGTGCTCCCAACCCGCATCCCCAACCTCCTGGTCAACGGTTCGTCGGGTATCGCCGTAGGTATGGCCACCAACATGCCTACACACAACCTGGCCGAATCAATCAACGCCTGCGTGGCAATGATTGACAATCCCGAAATGACTGTCGAGGAACTGATGCAGTACATACCTGCACCCGACTTCCCTACCGGCGGGACTATCTACGGCTACAACGGTGTAAAAGAAGCATACGAAACCGGGCGCGGACGTGTGGTAATCCGTGCCAAAGCCGTCATAGAGCAGGAAAAGGAACATGAGGTAATCATCGTCAACGAAATCCCTTACGGCGTCAACAAAGCGGAACTGATCCGCTACATCGCCGACCTTGTAACCGAGAAAAAACTCGAAGGCATAGCCGACCTTAACGACGAAAGCGACTACAAGGGTATGCGCATAGTCATAAAGCTCCGCCAGGATGCAAACGCCAATGTGGTGCTCAACAAACTCTACAAAATGACGCCGATGCAGTCGGCATTCAGCGTCAATAACGTAGCGTTGGTCAACGGCAGGCCCAAACTGTTAAACCTCAAGGATATAATAAAAGCGTTTGTCGACCATCGTCACGAAGTGGTTGTGCGCCGCACCCGCTTTGAGCTCAGGAAAGCCCAGGAACGCGCCCATATCCTAGAAGGGTTGATTATAGCATCCGACCATATCGACGAGGTTATCGCCATCATACGCCATGCCTCATCGACCGATGCGGCCAAGGCCACCCTTATGGAAAGGTTCGAACTGTCGGAAGTGCAGGCTCAGGCAATCGTCAACATGCGACTCTACCAGCTCACCGGCCTCGAACAGGACAAGCTACATGCCAACTACGAGGAAATCAAGAAGCTTATCGCACACCTGGAGGAAATACTCAACGACGAGCATGTGTGCCGCGAGCTTATAAAGAGCGAACTGATAGAGATACGCGATGCCTACGGCAATCCGCGTCGCACCGAAATCGACTATACCGCAGGCGATTTCAACGCCGAAGATTTCTATGCCGACGACGAGATGATTATCACTATCTCGCACATGGGCTACATCAAACGCACCCCGCTGACCGAATTCCGCGCACAGAACCGTGGCGGCGTAGGCTCTCGCGGCAGCAACACCCGTGAAGAGGATTTCATCGAATACATCTACCCCGCGTCGATGCACAGCAACATACTCTTCTTCACACAACGAGGAATGGTTTACAAAATGAAGGTGTATGAAATTCCCGAAGGCGCCAAAAACACCAAGGGACGGGCTATACAGAACCTTCTCAACATCGAGCCAGGCGATTCGGTCAACGCATTCATCCGTTGCAAGAACCTCGAGGATACGGAATTCACCTCTACCCATAACCTTGTGTTCGCCACCCGCCAAGGTATCATAAAGAAAACATCGCTTGCCGAATATGCGCGTGTCAACATTAAGGGCAAGAAAGCCATCATCATCCGCGAAGGAGACCAGGTTATCGGCGTGGAACTCACCGACGGCAACTCGGAAATCCTCATGGCCAACCGCAACGGCCGTGCCATCCGTTTCAACGAATCGGCCGTAAGGCAGATGGGACGTGTGTCGACCGGCGTGCGTGGCATGAAACTCGACGATGACAACGACGAGGTTATCGGCATGATATGCATGCACCCCGACGATAACAAGAACGTGATGGTGATTTCCGAAAACGGGTTCGGCAAACGTTCGCTGCTCGACGGCTACCGCATCACGAACCGAGGCGGTAAAGGTGTCAAGACAATGAACATTACCGAAAAGACAGGTGTTGTTGTTGCGATGAAGAGTGTTGACGACGAATGCGACCTCGTAATCATAAACCGTTCGGGTATCACACTCCGTGTGCGTGTTGCCGACATCCGCGTGATGGGACGTGCCACACAAGGCGTGCGAATCATCAACCTCGAAAAGCGAGGCGACGAAATAGCATCCGTATGCTGTGTGGCCACCGACCCTGAAGAAGAAGCTGTAGAAACAATCGAAAACCCGGAAGAACTCCCGGAAGAACCGATTGACAACACCCTCGACACCGACGAGGCTGATGAGTCCGACGACGACAACGAAGCAGCGCCTGAAGAAACCGCTGACGAATAACCCCAACGCGGTTCTCAACACCAAACCGCCCCAAAAGCCTCCCGGACGGATGTCCGGGGGGCAGATTAAAAACATCATATCAACCTACTCGATTGTATGATATTTTCCATTTTTTAGAAATCTCTTAATTCTATTAATCCATAAGAACCGAAAGTTATGAAAAAAATCAGTATCTTAGGTCTCTGCCTTCTCACTCTCGGCACAGCTGCCGCACAAAAACAGCTCGTCAAGGAAGTAGAACGCGAAATGAAATCGAATGCTGCGAGCTATCCCGACCAAATGAAGAAACTCGCTCCCGCCTTTACCGACGCTGAAACAGCGACCGACGCTTACACATGGTTTGTTGCCGGAAAAGGTGCATACGACTATTACGACCAGCAAAGCGTATTCGCACAAATGGGTAAGGAAGTCAACAAAAAGCAGATTGGCTCATCCATTATCGAAGGTTTCGACTACTTCTCGAAAGCCCTCCCCCTCGACACCATTACCGATTCAAAAGGAAAAGTAAAAACCAAATATTCCAAAGACATCGTAAAGCAGGTTGTAAACCATTATAATGACTTCAACAACGCAGCCCTGTTCCTTTGGGAAGCCGAAGACTATCCCGGCGCGGTAAAGGCTTGGGAACTCTACACCACCCTGCCCAACAACCCGGTGTTTGCAAAAGGCGGAATCAAGGCTCCGGCCGACACCCTGATAGCCGAAATCATGTATAACATGGGTATCGGGAACTCGTTGGCACAGGATAACGAAGCCGCCCTTAAAAACTTCAAGGACGCTATCGCCCACGGCTACACCAAAAAGAATGCCTTCGACTATGCCATCGCAGCAGCTTCGCAACTGCAGCGCCCGCAGGATATGGCCGACATCGCCGAACAGGCTTATGCTATCTACGGCAAAGAAGACAGCCGCTACATCGGCTTCATGGTCAACAACCTCATTGACAAAAAGGAATATGCCAAAGCCGACGCGCTCATCGACAAATATATCGCCGACGACCCCGATAACGCACAGCTCTACTTCGTAAAAGGCGTGCTCTGCGACAGCGAAGGGAAGCAGGATGCCGCTCTCGAGCAATTCAAGAAAGCCATCTCGCTCGACGCCGACAACGCCAACGCACTTATGCAGTATGGCTACAAGCTTTACCAGAAAGCGTGCGACCTAGACCAGAAAGAGGGTGGCAACATGTCAAACTCCCAGTATCAGGAATTCCGCTCAACCAAAGTCGACCCCATTCTGAAGGAAGCGGCAGGCTACCTTGAAAAAGCCTATCAGATTGACGACACCATGAGCGATGCCCGCCAGGTGCTCCGCAGCATCTACTACAACCTCAACGACGAGGAAAACCTCAAACGCGTTGAATCTATGTAATTCAGACACCGTTCTTACCTTATAGCAAACGGCGCNNGCGCCGTTTGCTATAAGGTAAGAACGGTGGGCAACCCCGACGATTCCCCAACCTGGGGAAAATCATGAAGCTGCAACCATGCGACGATGAGAAAGTGAACGTATGCGATAACCTGTCCAAACCATAACCAGGCTCATGCAAGGGGAAAGTATATTGAAAATACAGAACGGGAAATAAACCAAGGTTGATACACCCAAAACCGTCGACTGTGTTATCCCGCATGAATTCCAAGGAATCAGCACCGATGTGGCAGACACGGAATCCTCTATCGTGCGGCTTAACAGACGCGGTTCCAGCCCGAAGCGACGGTACACGTTCCTATACATATTCCCTGTCACAATCAGCGAAAGATATTGGTCAGCCGTGGCCGAATTCATAAACAATCCGCTGCACACCGTGGCGCCGACAATCGATGTTCGCCTACGCAGCCGCTTCGTTATAGCCCCGGTGACGGAAGCAAGCATCCCCGAACCCATTAAAACAGAGCCGAACAACATGGCACTAAGCACCAGCATGATTGTAGGCAACATCCCCCTTATCCCCCCGGTAGACACAAGTTCGTCGAGCATCGGCATACCTGTTGCAAGCGAGCTGCCGCCCCATAATGATGACAAAGCCCCGGTTACCGACAGTCCCTCATGTTCCTGCAAGATAAAAATAGAAACAAAACCAAGCAATGCGCTCAATGCAAGTGTAATCAATGTCGGCACCCTGAGCACAATCAAAAGCAAGGTCAATGCCGGCACTATCAATGTAAGAGGAGTTATGTTGAAAGTTGAGCGCAATGCACCGAAAAGCTCGGACGAATGCGCCACTTCGGCATCACCATACGCAAAACCGGCTACAAGAAACACCACAAGCGCAACAAAAAGAGCCGGGACGGAGGTGAGCATCAAGTACTTCATATGCTTGAACAGATCCACACCGCAAGCCGAAGAGGCCAAAACGGTAGTGTCGCTCAACGGTGAAATCTTATCACCGAAATAAGCACCCGAAATAACAGCTCCTGCAACCCATCCGGGATGGAACCCCATCAAATGCCCGATGCCCATAAAGGCCACCCCTATCGTGGCGATAGTTGACCATGAGCTGCCGGTAAGCACGGAGATTACAGCACACACAACGCAAGCCGTAACCAAAAAGAACGAAGGGTGCAACATCCGCAATCCATAATCGATAAGGGTAGGCACAACGCCACCGAGCATCCATGTCGTGGCAACCATCGCAATGCAGAAAAGCATCGGAATTGCAGGCATAACCTGGCGGCTGCTGCGGATAAGACCTGTCAGCATGCCGCGTTTGCTGAAACTGCCACATAAAAATGATAACACCAACGCAAACACAGTCGCACCACACAAAACCAAATGGCTGCATTCGGAAACAGCACCGGCCCCTTTCGCAAGGATTATAACCAACAACACCAGCAGCAACGCAGCCACCGGCAACACACTGAGCCAAAGGGGAGGATTCTTTACAGTCCGTACTTTCATTATCCACTAAATTTTAACCGTAAAACATTATGAAATCATCCTGACTTCTATCGTTATCAAAACGAATAGAAATATATTTGCACCAAAAAGCTTATAAAGCGCTTATTTTGCCTGTGGTGAGAAAAAAAGACAGTCTAAATTGGAGTTTGATGCCGTATTGACTTTTTCGTCGATAAATTGGTGCAAAATTAATATAACCGCACTAATTTGTGGCATGTCTGCCTGCCAAAAGATTCTAAAAAACGATAATTCCATTGTTAAAATTTAAAACCAAAGTCTTATTTGCAATTCAACCAACCCCTGCATCCCTATAATTTGAAGCCCTTACATAATTTGCAAAGCCAAAACACGTTAAATAGATTATAGAACAACCAACGAAAAAACATGAAGGTTACACACCTACGCATATATCTGGCAATTATCGCCATTGCGGTCACCATCCTGCAAGGCATGGCGCAAGTCAAACTACACGGCAAGGTAGTCGATGCCGAAAACTCACCCATCGAGTTCGTTACAGTAAGAATCGACGGGACGGCAATAGGCACCAACACCGGCCTTGACGGCACATACAAGCTCTCGGCCCCTACCCCTGCAAATGACACCCTGACAGTGGTGTTCTCATGCATCGGATATGACGAGTTACGCCGGCAGCTGATTAATCCCAAAGGAGATTTGGCACTGAATGTCAGGATGCAGTCGAAGGACCACAAGCTCACCGAGATACAGGTTACCGACTTCCGCAAACAGACCGACCAGATGCAGACCATCGACACCGATTCCTACCGCCTGGCGGCAGATGCCACCGGCGGTTCCGTTGAATCGATGCTGACAACACTTGCGGGCGTCAACTCCAACAACGAGATGTCAAGCCAATATTCCGTCCGTGGCGGCACATATGACGAGAACTCAGTTTATATCAACGGCATAGAGGTTTACCGCCCACAGCTTGTAAGCTCCGGGCAGCAGGAAGGGCTCAGCATAATCAACCCCGACATGGTTGGCTCTGTCGGGTTCTCGACCGGCGGGTTCGGTGTTGAATACGGCGACAAGATGTCGTCGGCACTTGATATAACCTACCGCGAGCCGGAATCATTCGAAGGCTCTGTCAGCGGAAGCCTCATGGGCTTTTCCGTGTCACTAGGGCAAAGTTCGGGAAAATTCTCCCAGCTTCACGGCGTGCGCTACAAACGCAATTCGTCACTCCTGAGCTCCCTTGAGACCAAAGGGGAATATGACCCTGACTTTTTCGACTATCAGACAAATATCACGCTCAAAATGGGCAAGAAATGGAAGGCTTCGTTTCTTGGAAACATCGCTGTAAACAACTATAAATTCATACCCGTAAACCGCGAAACCAACTTCGGCACCTCCAACGATGCCAAACAGTTCAAAGTATATTTCGACGGCCAGGAAAAAGACCGCTTCGAGACATATTTCGGAGCGTTCAACCTTAATTACCGCCACTCGAAAAGCACCGACTTCACCCTGCTTGCCTCCGGCTATCTTACAAACGAACTTGTAGCCTACGACATTTCCGGGGAATACTGGCTCGACCAGGCCGGGACAACCGGCGAAGGCAATCCCGACAACGCTGTCGGAGGGGAACTCGGCGTGGGGCGATATCACGAACACGCACGCAACCGCCTTAAGATATCTGTATTTTCAATCGGCTTGCACGGACACACATCGCTCAACAACCATAACCTCAGCTATGGGGCCACCATGAACCGCCAGACTATCATGGAGCGTTCCAGGGAATGGGAACTGCGCGATTCGGCGGGCTACACCCTCCCCTCCGACGGGCAGCATATACGCATGATTTACAACCTTACATCACGCCACGACCTGTCGACAACACGCATGGCATTCTATGCCGCCGATTCCTACAGGCTTAACAGCCCGCTGGGTTATTTCGCATTCAACGGCGGTCTGCGCTTTTCCTACTGGGATTTCAACAAGGAATTCCTGGTGTCGCCACGTCTTAACGTTGCATTTATACCCGAGCGCAACAATTCATGGACTTTCCGGTTTGCCACAGGTCTTTACTACCAGCAGCCATTTTATAAAGAATTCCGCCGACCTGTCGAGGATGCCGACGGTAATACCGTCATAAACCTCAACCCCGACATCAAATCGCAACAGAGCATACACCTTATCCTCGGAGGCGACTACACATTCCGAATGCTCGACCGCCCGTTCAAACTGTCGGCCGAAGCCTACTACAAAAAACTCAACAACCTCATCCCTTATGAAATCGACAACCTCAAAGTCGTCTACCAGGGGGAAAACCTGACCGACGGATACACCACCGGGCTTGACCTCAAACTATTCGGCCAGTTTGTTCCGGGCACCGATTCATGGATAAGTTTCTCACTGATGAAAACCGGCGAGAACCTCAACGGCATCACTGTGCCACGCCCCACCGACCAGCGCTATTCCGTTGCGCTGTTCTTCACCGACTACTTCCCGAAATTCCCCAAACTGAAATTCTCCCTACGCGGAATCTTCTCCGACGGCCTTCCAACCACTGCGCCGCACTCCACCCGCGACAAGGGATACTTCCGCGCACCGGCCTACAAGCGTGTCGATGTGGGATTGAACTACGCCCTCCTCTCACCTTTGGCCGAAGGGGAAAACCCATCGGGGCTACACCGATGGCTGAAAAGCATATGGCTTGGTGTCGATGTGTTCAACCTTCTCGACATATCCAACGTTTCAAGCTACTACTGGGTAACCGACGTCAACAGCATCCAGTATGCCGTGCCCAACTACCTCACACGCCGCCAGTTCAACGTGCGCCTTACAATAGATTTCTAACCGATGTCGAAGCTCAGACTTACCAAGGAAATAAAACAGCTCGAACGCCACCAGCTTGAGCAAATGATTCTTGATGCGTATGCCGCACGTAAGGAAATCAAGGAATATTTCGATTTCTTCCTTAATCCCGATGTAGATAAACTGATTGAAAAATACAAAGTAGCGGCATCAAAGGAATTCAACCGCAGCAAACGAGGCCATTCGAAAGCCCGTATCTCGGTGATAAAAAAGCTGCTTAAAGAATTTGAAGGTTTCCAGCCAGGCTACGACAAGGAAATCGAACTCATGCACTACATCGTCAGTTTCGCCCTCATGAGCGAGACATCGGTCTATTTCAGTGAAACCCTGATGAAAGGCATAAGCGCGATAATGCTGAAAATGGTAGAAACAGCCGACCGCAACCTAGTGGCCGACAAGCTCCTGGCCTCATTGGCAAAACTCCTCGACGACGACAACTCCGGCACACGCTACTTCCGCCGCTACCTACGCGACGAACTCGCCACCTACCGCCCGTTATAACCTCGTAGAGCCTGTAGGTTTGCCGGATATCGAAATTGAAACCATCCTGACCACCCTGTATCCTACAACCAAATTTTCAGCCGGATAGGCGGAGGGTCGGGAATTTCTGTGTAAATTTGTAGCTGATTACAAAATAGAACGGTTACCTGTGACAAAAAAGATATTACCATTCCTAATCCTTGGGTGCCTGGCTCTTTGCGCAGCCCTGTCAGGGGAAGCAAAAAAAACTCGGTTGGAGCCGTCGTATGCATGGAAGCTCGTGCCGCCGCTCGGCTTGCGGGAACCGGCCACAATCGACACCCTGTTTGAAAACTATTCACTGGAATTCATCCCGCAGGAGGTGTCGAGCGCGTATGCCGCCACCGGCAACTATTGTGCCGAAGGGCGTAACATGCTTTTCATGGAGCGAGAGCCGATAAGCGACTTTTTCTTCGACGATGCAATCAAGCCTTGGATTCCATCCGAATCAAAAGCTAAATTCTATAACACACGCATCCCGATGACCCTCCTCTCTTATAATTTCGGAGGCGGGAAGGAAATCGGGCAAGACAGGTTTTCAACCATATTCTCGGCCAATGCCAATGCCCGCATGCAGATAGGGGCGATGATTGACTACATCTACTCCAAAGGCAGTTACAACTATCAGGCGGCAAAAGATTTGAACTGGGGGGTGTCAGCGTCATACCTCGGCGAACGATATGAGTTCCAAGGCTATTTCACCCACTTCAACATGCTGCTGAAAGAGAACGGCGGCATCACCGACGACCTTTACATCACCGACCCGGCGGTTGTGCAGGGCGGTAACACCTCGGTAAACGCAAAGGACATACCGACGAATCTTACCGACGCATTCAACCGAATCCGTGGCACAGAACTATATCTCAACAACAGGTATAAACTGGGATTCTGGAAAGATGAACAGGTAAACGACACCACCGTGAAACGCACACTTGTGCCTGTGACGAGCCTGATATGGACGTTGAAATATAACGACGGCATACATAAATTCAGGAACTTAAACGCCACCCAGAATCTTGAATTCTGGGAAAACACCTACCTCAACCCCGATTACACTGTTGATGTGCAGGATTATTGGAAGCTCCGCAACACCGTCGGGATTTCGCTGCTCGAAGGCTTCAACAAATATGCCAAAGCCGGGCTTGCCGCCTATCTTACGCACGAAATCAGAAGCTACAACATGACAAGCGAGGAGCAGGCACCGACCGAGGCACAAATGGAGACAATGCGCCCCAACCCCTATCCTGACATGATGCGCCAGGAAAAACAGAACCTGCTGTGGGTGGGCGCCCAACTCACAAAGCAGCAAGGCAGGCTGTTCAACTACAATGTTACCGGCGAAATCGGCCTTGTAGGCCCTGCGGCAGGGGAAATAAAAGTCAACGGTGAAATCACAACCCGCATCCCGCTCTTCGGCGACACCGTGCCTGTCCGTGCCTTCGGACATTTCACCAACCTGTCGGCACCATGGCTTATGCAGCATTACTGGTCAAACCACTTCATGTGGGATAACAATTTCCACAAAACCCGCTCCCTGCGCCTGGGTGGAGAAATAGCCATACCCTGGACTAATACCCGGTTCTCGGCTGCCGTGGAGAATGTGCAGAACCAGCTTTATTTCGATGAAAACGCCCTCCCCGCGCAATATGGCGGAAGCGCACAGGTGTTCAGCGCCACACTGCGTCAGAACTTTAAATTCGGTGTGCTGCACTGGGACAACCTGGTGACATATCAGACCTGCACGCAGGACGCCGTAATCCCAATGCCGAAACTTGCCATCAATACCAACCTTTATGTGACGTTCAGGATTGCCACCCTTTTCGTGCAGTTCGGGGCAAATTGCGATTATTTCACAAAGTACAAAGGCGTGGATTTCCAACCCGCTACTATGAGTTTCTACAACCAGCGCAAAGTCGACATAGGCAACTACCCGTTTGTCAACGTCTACCTCAACTGCAAGCTGTCACGCACACGGTTCTACATCATGATGTCGCACGTAAACCAGGGCATGACAGGCACCAACTATTTCTCAATGCCTCATTATCCGATGAACCCGCGACGCCTTCAGATGGGCCTGAGCATCGACTTTGCAAACTGAACCGCCAGGCTGGATTGTTATAGTCATATATCCTGCGACGTCCGTCCCGGTTCGCCACACACCTCAAGCCGATAACGACAATATAAAACTAAAACACAGCCATGTTTGAGCGAATACAGCATAAAAAAGGGAGTTTCCCGATGTATCTACTGCTGCTTCTCATTGCCATAGGCTTGATGATAGGCTTGCGGCAATGCTCGGCACGCAACCTGCCTGAACGCTCTGAAAAAGTGGCCGGTGGCGATACCATAAACGTGGCAATTGAAATCTCTCCCATGGGGGTCACCACCCTGGGCGACACCCTGGGAGGTTATTATTACGACTTGATTAACAAATTGGCATCCAAACACGGGCGCCCGCTGAAGTTTCACCCTTTCACACAGCTTCAAACCGCCCTGACCGGCCTTGACGAAGGGCGCTACCAGTTAGTGGTCAGCGACATCCCGATTACATCCGAACTCAAAAACCGTTACCGTTTCATTCAGGCTGGTGAAATCGACCGCCAGGTGCTTGTCCAACGCCGCGACACAACCGGGGAGGTGGAATGCGCCACCCAGTTCGACCTTGCAGGCAAACATGTGACAGTGCCTCACAATTCACCGTTCATTTCCCGCCTGCGCAACCTTTCACATGAAATAGGCGACACCATCTACGTGACAGAAGACCCGCAATATTCATCCGAACAGCTGATAATCATGACCGCATTGGGCGAAATCCCGAACGCGGTTGTAAGTGCCAGGGTGGCGACCCCGCTCCTCCGGCGCTATCCCGACCTCGATGCCTCGCTGGAGATTTCGTTGAACCAGTTCCACGGCTGGGCTATGTCGCCTCGTGATTCCACCCTTCAACGCGAAATAGCCTCATGGCTTACCGACAGCAACAGCCGGTAAAGGAACTCATAAAGATTGCCTGTTTTTCAAAAAGACTGCTAGATAATCCCTTATAACAGCCGACGCACTCAAATGTCAAGCCGCAATTGAACCGTATAAGGTTCCGACGGCTCATCATCATCATGTGAATTCGACATTGTAAGCCCAAGCAGTCTCACCGGCTTCTCCAAAATCCCCGGCATCGAAGTCAACCGGCGTGCAACCTCCAGGATACTGTCGCCACCAGGGATGGCTCGCGGCTCGGTAACCGAACGCGTTATTTGTGAGAAATCGGAAAACTTCACCTTCAGTGTGAGGGTGTGCCCTTTGAAATTTTTCTTCGAAAGCCGTCGCACCAATTCATCCACTATATTCACCAGCTCCGCATCAATCTCCTGGCGAGATACAATATCCTGCTGGAACGTTGATTCACATCCCACCGATTTCCGCTCACGCACAGCCTCGACCTGGCGTGGGTCGATGCCATGTGCAAAATCATAATACAACCTGCCCGCCTTGCCGAACTCCAATGTCAGCATTGATTGGGAGCATGCCTTCAAATCGCTGCCGGTATGGATACCCAGCATATGCATTTTCTGTGCTGTCACAGGCCCCACTCCCCAAAAGCTTTCCACCGGCAACGTAGCCAGGAACCTGTCTGCCTGCGAGGGATGAATGGTACACAACCCGTCAGGCTTGCGGTAATCGGATGCCACTTTGGCCAGGAATTTGTTATACGACACTCCTGCCGATGCCCGCAGATGCAACCGTTCCCATATTTTACGCTTGATTTCCTTTGCAATAGTAACTGCCAATTCGATGCCCGGCTTGTTGGCGGTTACATCCAGGAAAGCCTCGTCAAGCGAAATAGGCTCCACCAAATCGGTATATTCATGAAAAATCTCATTAATCTGCCCTGAAACCGCCCGATAGACATCGAACCGGCACGGCACCACTACCAATTGCGGACATAACCGCTTCGCCTTCGACATAGCCATGGCCGAACGCACCCCGAACCTACGTGCCTCATAGCTTGCAGCAGCCACCACCCCGCGTCCGCCGTCATGCCCCACAGCCACAGGACATCCCTTCAGCGCGGGATTATCGCGCTGTTCCACCGATGCATAAAACGCATCCATATCCACATGGATTATCTTCCGCTCCATTGCCTGTGCCTGCCGGTTTCACCATCCCCTACCTGTTCCTCCCCACACACTTCACACCCTTTGTCTTAACGCGATTCCGGCACACGTTATTTTACAAGATGCAGGGTTTCAAGAAACCGGTCTACAACGTCCGGCTTGCCGGTGAATTTGCCCCGGTCTTCACTTAACTTGCAAGTATCGTTATAAAAATTCCACGATTCGGTGATTTTGGCTGCAACCAGCTTGATTACGATATTCATAGGCTTTAACCCATCGAAATCGTTAGTGAAATGCGTGCCGATGCCGAACGAAGGCTTGCAAAGCGACGAAGCATACCTTTGGATTTCTATCGCGCTATCGGTATCAAGTCCGTTGCTGAACACCACCTGCTTTGTACGGGAGTCGATTCCCAACGAACGGTATTTCTCCACAATCTTCATCAGTTCATCACGGTTATCACCGCTGTCCACGCGCAATCCCTTGAACATGTTGGCATAATCCTCCGAGAAATTAAGACTGAAAATATCCCATCCGTATGTATCATAAAGGAATGTGCCAAGCGCCCCGCGATAGGTCGCAGCCCATACACGCATAGCAAGGTTATTGGCCATCTGGGGGCCGAACATTCCTGCGATGGCACAAATCAGCTCATGAGCCATAGTCCCGACAGGAACCAGGTCATACTTCATAGCGAGATAAACATTACTTGTGCCTACAAACCTGCCTTCCCCATGCAAATCCCCCTCCCGGCAGGATGCCATCGCCCCGACAGCGCAATCCTGCGCGGCAAACGAAGCCCTGCGCCGGGTGCCGAAATCACTGAACACACATCCGGCCTCCACCAGGCGTCGGGCTTTCTCCGCCGATTTAGCCCGGCACATATCAAGACTGATTTTACCGTCCTGCCCGGTCATGATGTAGTATAACTCCGATATTATGGCCAACAATTTCACCTCAAGCAAAATCGTCTCACTCCAGCACCCCTCGATTTCAACCGACAGATGCCCGGATGCATCCTGCGACGCCTTGACCTGGCGCCTGTCATATCTGAAACCCTTAAGGAAATTATAGAACCACACGGGGATATAGCTACACCGTTTTTTCATGAAGTCCACTTCCTCGTCGGTAATAACCAGCTCCTCAAGCATAGCAACCTGGTTATTAAGCTCGGCAGCGAACCCCGGAGGATACACAGTGCCGTTCCTGTCGATAAATTCATACCTCACCTGCGCCCGTGGGAAATTATCAATCACGGCACAGCACATAGTGAATTTATACAGGTCATCGTCAGTGAAATTATTTATCAGTCGGCGCATACAACAATCATATAAAAAAAATACGGAAAACCCAAAGTAACGCCAACAGCTTCATATCAGCAAATGTCAACGTTCTTATATGAAACAACCACACCCCACATTTTGTCAGAAAGCAACAAATTTCGGGCATTCAAATCTCAACCGCAAGCTCCTACCATCCGAAAATTCTGACTGCACCCTCGCCATACGGGAGAAAACCAAGGCGGTGTGTCAAAATTCAATATTTTGGCACACCGTCATTTATATCATAGAATTACACGGAATCACTTGGTCAGCGCGGCAAGGCTGGCGCGGAGGGTTTCGAGTTTCGATTGGGCGTCAGCCTGTTTGCGGCGCTCGGCTTCAATCACTGCCTCAGGGGCTTTGGCTACGAACCGCTCGTTGGAGAGTTTTTTCATAACCGATGCAAGGAACCCTTCGTAATATTCTATATCCTTGTTTATGCGCTTAAGCTCGGCCTCCACGTCGATGCTTCCGGCCAAGGGTATGTTATACTCCTGCGTACCGACCATAAACGAGGCGGCCGCCGCATCTTTAGCGGCATTGCCGTTGATGGCCGACAGATTGGCCATTTTCGAAATCAACGCCGCAACATTTCCGGCCGGGGCGTCGGCATCGACTATGTTCAGCACAAGGGACTCCTTATTGGGAAGGTTTTTCTGCGCACGGACTGCACGCACACCGACTATGATTTCCTTAGCAGCCTCTATATCGGCGAGTACGGATGCCGCACCACCGTTACATGACGGCAGGGCAGAATACATGATGGATTCACCCTCGCGGCGCGGCGCGATGTTCTGCCACAACTCTTCGGTAATGAATGGCATAAAGGGGTGCATCAACCGCAACAGGGAATCAAAGAATCCGAGAGTGGCGTTATATGTACGGGCATCAATCGGCGAACCATAGGCCGGTTTCACCATTTCAAGATACCACGACGAAAATTCGTCCCAAAACAGTCGGTAGATTGCCATCAGGGCTTCCGAAAGCCTGAACTTCTTCATCAACGAATCAACCTCGGCAGCGGTTTCAGCAAGCTTCTCGCCGAACCATTCCACCGCCACGGCACTTTCGCCGGGGGTAGCGGCCTGTTCCGACACCTCCCAGCCCTTTACAAGGCGGAACGCATTCCAGACCTTGTTGCAGAAATTCCGGCCTGTTTCGCACAGCTTGTCATCGAAAAGGATGTCGTTTCCGGCAGGTGCGGCAAGCATAAGCCCCATGCGCACCCCGTCGGCGCCATAAGTGGCGATAAGGTCGAGCGGGTCGGGCGAGTTGCCGAGCGATTTGCTCATCTTCCGGCCGAGGGCATCGCGCACGATACCTGTGAAATACACATTTTTGAAAGGCATATCCCCCTTGAACTCATACCCGGCTATAATCATGCGGGCAACCCAGAAGAATATGATATCCGGGCCTGTCACAAGGTCGGAAGTCGGATAATAATATTTGATTTCTTCGTTATCAGGGTCAAGGATTCCGTTGAACAACGATATCGGCCACAGCCACGAGCTGAACCAGGTGTCGAGGCAGTCCTCGTCAGGGCGGAGGTCTGACGCCTGCAAACCGGGGTTACCCGTTTTCTCCCGTGCCAGCGTCAACGCCTCTTCCGTGGTTTCGGCCACCACATACCCACCCTCCGGGAGGAAATAGGCGGGAATACGGTGCCCCCACCAAAGCTGGCGGCTTATGCACCAGTCCTTGGTGTCAGTCATCCAGTGGCGGTAGGTGTTCTTGAACTTCGAAGGATAGAAACGGATGTCGTCATCCATAACGGCCTTGAGGGCAGGTTTGGTAAGTTCGTCCATCTTCAGGAACCACTGCATGGAGAGCTTAGGCTCGATTACTACCTTCGTGCGCTCCGAATACCCCACCTTGTTGTCGTAATCCTCGATTTTTTCAACCAGGCCCTTTTCCTGAAGGTCGGCAATGATTTCCTTGCGGACATCGAAACGGTCATGCCCCACATACATCCCGCCGGCTTCCGAAATTGTGCCGTCGGGATTGAATATGTCGATTGCCTGGAGATTGTATTTTTCCCCGAGCATATAGTCGTTCACGTCATGGGCAGGCGTTACCTTGAGGCAGCCTGTGCCGAAATCCATCTCCACATACTCATCCATTATCACTGGCACGGCACGCCCTACCAAAGGCACGACAACCTTCTTCCCTTTGAGCCATTGATAACGTTCGTCGTTTGGATTGACACATACGGCGGTATCGCCGAGGATGGTTTCAGGACGCGTAGTCGCCACAACGATGTAGCGGTCTTCCCCCTCTACATAATATTTAAGGTAGAACAGCTTAGAATGCTCGTCCTTGTAGATGACCTCTTCGTCAGAAAGTGCCGTGAGGGCAGCCGGATCCCAGTTGACCATGCGCACACCGCGATATATGTAACCTTTTTTGTAAAGGTCGCAAAACACACGGATAACACTGCGTGAGCGCACATCATCCATGGTGAATGCCGTGCGGCTCCAGTCGCACGAAGCGCCGAGCTTGCGGAGCTGTTGCAGGATGATGCCACCGTGATGCTCGGTCCAGTCCCATGCATGGCGCAGGAATTCCTCACGCGTAAGGTCGGTTTTCTTTATCCCTTCCTTGGCGAGCTTGGCAACCACCTTTGCCTCGGTGGCAATCGATGCATGGTCGGTGCCGGGTACCCAGCAAGCGTTTTTCCCTTCCATGCGCGCACGCCGCACAAGGATATCCTGAATGGTCTCGTTTAGCATATGCCCCATGTGGAGCACCCCTGTCACATTAGGGGGAGGTATCACGATGGTGTAAGGCTCACGCCCGTCAGGTTCGGAATGGAACAGGTCATGTTCCATCCAGTAGGCATACCATTTGTCCTCGACTTCGGCAGGATTGTATTTTGTCGCCAGCATTTCTGAATTCTGAATTAGTGTCTGAATATCGTTTGAAAAACAAGTAAGCCATAAAATTTATTTATGACTTACTTAATTCTGCAAAATTACAAAAAATCTGCCAAACAACAGCCTCTATCCACATCTTTGCTACCTAAGGATGGCTCAGCCGGCTTTAATGTCTGACTGCATCGATAGTGGAAATCTGCTCCCCGTCCGGCAATGTGAATGTGTTCTTGTAACCATCATGGTTGTCAACAGTAATCTCGGTAGCGACGGCAGGTATGTCGTAATACAAGGCATTGCCGCCGCAATCATACATATCCGGCCATGCCTCAGGCTGATATCCGTTATTCCAGCTTATGGTCACCTTATCCCCGGTAAGGTTGAGCAGGATGACGCGGCGGCGCCCTTCGGCAGGTTTCGGGATGTTCCACCCTACAGGAGGCTCCGGACCCATGATGCAGCGCACAGGCATAGCCTTGTAAGCACCGATGCCGTCAGGACTTATGCTGCTGCGCGTGGCCAGGCGCATATTGCCAAGGCTCACACTCTGCCCGTACACGTCAAGATACATGAACCAGTAGCCATATTCCGGGGAATCCTCGGCAAAACCCTGGGCTCCGCTCAACAACGTGCGCGACCATATACATGTGTGGCTGTCATCCTTGTGTATGCTTCCCTCCATATATCCCGACCCGGGGAAGTACACCTCCTTCAGCTCACCCTCCGTCACGTTAAGAGCCACCGTGCCGTCTTCATCGTTCTTGGCATAGATGCCGAGCTGTTGCAACTGGTAAGCCTCGGGGATGCTGAACCCCTTTGGAGGAAGCCCGTCAATCAGATGCGTGTCGTTCTTGTTGTCGGCAATTTTGAAATAACCGCCGCGCGACTCCACGTTACCTTGTGAAAACGAGCTGTGGAGGGAATAGAATTTGTTGCCGGTTGCGGCCATATTGCGGTCGAGCACATAATAATCCTTCCCGTCGGTACCTGTAACCTTTACCTGCTCATAATAGAACCACCCCGACCGTTCCCGGCTCTCGTCCGGGCCGGGAATCTGATATTGCCCGGTAAGCCTATGGAACAGCCCCAGATGGAAAACATCATATGTCACCGTTATCAAATCATCACGTGTCAGCCCGCTGTTTGAAATGCGTATGCGCCCTGTCCACATGCTGTAGTCGGTGTTATCGCTGCACCTTATAACCCAGTTGCCATTTTCGCGCGACAACTCTATCTTTTCTATGCCCGACAGCACCTCGGCTTCGTCTCCATCCTTTATCGGTATGGTATAATAGTAACTGTTATCGCACACCCGGAAATGAAGCCCGTTATTGCGGGCCACACGCATCTCCTCGGCTGTTGCACCTTGCAGCTCGTTGTCGATAAAGTCAAAATAATCGCAGGCTTCGTCGTGGTACTCAAGCCCGTGTATCATCACCCGGCGTGTGGGGTCGCGTTTGAAATCGGTGCCGTCCTGGATTATCCTTACCGTCCTTACAAGGTCGCCCGAACGTATCTCTACAGTAGTCTCGCGGTCGAATTCCGAACGGTCGTTCATCTTCAGTCCGAATGTCAGGGTATATTCCGTGCATGCACTCTGCGTGCCACCTTCGTCGACAGCCCCGGATGCAGTCTCCGTACAACCTGTCACCCACTCCGCATCCTCCTTATCGATGGTGACGGTATATTGCGGGCTGCCCGCTTTGGCGGGGAACGAAGTGATGATATGCAATTCGGCCGATTCGGCATTGCATGCCACACGCACATCCTCGCTCACGCCAAGCATATAGTCGCGGCATGCCACTATATTATATATGTCAGGCGTATCGTCGCGCAAATCCGTGACAAGGCGGTTGTCGGGTTTCGATTCGGCAGCCTCCTTTTCAGTTGCCCATCCGCTGTCGGTCACCCCTGTGATGGTAAACCTGTAGCGGTGGTTGCGCAGCAGGGCAACCTCTTCCCCTTTATCGGCATCTTCATCCGAAGCAGGGATATACCCTACCTTATACCATCCGCTTACCCCTTTGTAGCTACCCTTTATAACAAGGCTGCATTTACCGGCCTCCGCCTCGTAATGATAATAGGGCGTGCCGTCGGTTGCCATATCCGCCCCTTCGGCGGCATAGCTTATTCCGGCGGGAAGGTTGGGCGCCGATGCCTGTTCCCACCCTACCAGTCCTTTTGACGGGGTGCCGTAAAATCTGACCTGTTCTATTTCGAAATCAGGGGCGGTCGCAATAATCTCTGTGCGGGCCACCGACCTGGTCAACGTAACCGAGGGATTCTCCTTTTCCAATGAAGCCAGCGATGCCTCCCCGAAGAACACGATGTCGGCACGGCTGTTAGGGTCGCCTGTCATGGCCACAGCGGCGGCATCCCCTCCTAGCTCCCCTCCGAAATTGGCCACCAGCTGCACAGATGCCGCAGTAGGCAATATAGGCAGAGTGACCTCATAGGTAGAGCCGCTGCCTGTGATTTTCGACTGTTCGACCCCGGTTTCCGAAAGATATTTTCCGTCGCCGTCGAAAAACAGCACCTGAAGGGAGGTTATGGAATTGTCGTCGACAGAAGCACGGGAGGCTGTCTTGAATCCGGGAAGACGCAATGTGAGCTTCACCCTGTCGGGTTGTTCCGGCTCCGGTTCAAGCCATTCCGACGTGTCATCGCTACACGATGCCAGCAACAGGCAGCACAGCAGTATATTGATAAATCGTGGTCTCATTATAATTTTTACGATTTAGAGAGTGTTTGAAATTTTTTCCAAAAAATTTTTTGACAATCTCTTACTTATGATACATCTGTTATTACGGGCGGTCACCTATTACGAAGCCTTGATTGTTGATATACAAATCATCAGTGCCAGTCGGAATCTGACGGTCAGGCGACTTAGAGGCACCGTTATTTGAAACAATTATATTGTTGTATTCGGCCTGTATATCAAGATACCACCATTGGCTGCCATCCTGTAACTGCTTCATTGCTATGCCCGGCCAGCTAGTAGTGTTATTTTTGTCAATCCAATAATGGAGGTAAGGCGAAGTCCAATTTTCATTATTCTTCAGATAAATCCTGCGCATGGGTATTTCAATGTCAACCGGAGTGCGGCTCCATGTCAGTCTGCCTTCAAGTTTATAGCAATAGCCTTCGGCAGTGGCATCGGATGTGGCATAGTTGTCGCCGTCAAACAGCATCGTCTTGGAACCGTCGGCAAAATAAATGACAATGTTCTTTGCCAGGTCGCCTACAGGAGCCTTGAACTTAAACTGTGTGTGATAAAGCGTTACACCGTTCACTTCTTCCTGTGTGGAAACCGGGGTGTCGACGAATATGGTGTATCGTTTGCCCTCTGCCGCATACCCGTATGATATATCCCATTTTGTAGGGAGCAACTGGGTGTAGATGTCATATCTGGCGTTGACTATTTCAGGCCGCATGTCATATACGCTGTAATATGGGGCACGCAGCGGGTCGTAGAGCACCCACCCCTCACGGTCTTCATAGTCAAACAGCTGTAAACCCGGATCGAGGTGATGGGTGCAGCGATGTCGGTGCGCACCGTCATCTCCCGAATTAAACATCATGAGTGTTTCTCCAGGGATAATGGTCTTCGTGGAGCCGTCCATTCCGTTTGTCGCGGTTTTATCGTGGGCGATATTAAAATAATACCATCCCTTGTTGGTCTGATCCTTAGTCATAAGGTTGCCGGGCCACTTCTCAGAGAACAGCCACACATAATATTCCGGAATCACCCCGCCTATGGTTTCTCCCATCTGCGAATAACAATAGAAGAATGGGCCGCTCCAGGTGGTAGTCCAGTTATTCTCACCCCCTTCCGGCAAAACGTCAGTATTAAATGGTGCATCATGCCAGTCATTTGCCCCCTGCTCATCGTTGATCGGACGGAAATAAACACGGTAATCGCCCAGCGGCGGCTTGACGCGCACAGTCACGGTTTCTGCCAGTCCGGGATTGCTCCCGTCGCCCGGCTTAAGAGTAAGGTTGAACAGGGTTGTGGTGCCGGGGTTGTTGAGAGCCGTGACGGTGAATGTGCCCACCGATGCCGACGGATTGTCGCATTCCACCTTGATGCGTGCCGAGCCTACACTCATCTCGGCGGGGAAGTCAATGCCCGCTATGCCGCCGAGATTCGTCTGGAAGTGGAATGTCTTTGTGTATGTAGGATCCGAATCAATGTTTTCAAGCCAGCTGATTGCGACATCCTTGGGGGTCACTTCGAAAAATGGCTGCACGTTATAGCTCACATCCAGGTATTTGCGCAGATGATTGGCTTGAATCCAGATTTTTGCTTTGCCTGTCGGAGGATATTTCGAACCTTCGGCGAAGGCACCTATAGGTATGTCGGGGTTTATACGGAATTTGATTACCCGGCTTTGGGTGTTTTGGCCGTATTGCACAATCACAGGCCTGCCGTCAATCATATCGTCGCATCCGAGCGTCACTTCGGCGGCATTCGACACGTAGCGTATCGAATCCGATTCAATCGACGTCACCTTAGCTTCGGTCTTGTCGACCGATAAGGTGGTGTGACCCATATGCGCCATTGCCACAGGCACCCATTCGGCCACCTTAACTTCGGCCTGCAACTCGGTGAATTCGGTGGTCTCGATCTGGCCGATTATCTCGTAATATGTCCCGCGCGGGAACTGGCGCGGCTGCCCCTTCTCGTTTTCATGCCCCAGCTCTATGCGGTAGGTGTTCACCGACCCTGTCGGTATGTCGGCCGGATCGACCTTGCCGTCGGCATCAGGAGCCAGGGTGTTGTCAACCACTACGGCCTCTATGCTTAGTGCGCTTTGTTTTTCGCTGTCGGCGGTGTAACGCTCAGGCAGATAGAGTGTGCCCTGATACACCCAGCGGTCGGCATACGTTGCAGGCACGCCGTCAACGCCGTTGATCACATCCTCGTGGCCTGCGGCATTATCGTTGCGCCCCCATGTGGCATAATAACGCCCTGAGGGCAGCTCTGACGAAAACGAAGCAGCCTCACCGGCTGTCGCACCGCCAAGCACAAGGGGGGTGGAGGCCGACAGGTTGTGCCCGTTCACCGATTTGATAATAAGCCCCCGGTTACCGAATGTCGTAGCCGTGTTCTCGTTGTTTTCCTTATCGAATATAAGGTTATACCTCACCTTCACGCATGTGAAATGCAGGGTGGCTGTCACCACGGTGCCACCCGCCGCTACCTCGGTGATACCTTGCGGTTCGTGAATCATCGGCAGGTTGCCGGCTTCGGGAAGCGTGGATTTGCCGTAGTCGAGCCGCAGGGCTTTCAACTGGCTTTCGGTGGCGGCATCCGCACATTCCGGCATGTTTGCCACAACATACACACGGTAGCTGCCAGGCTCCACGTCGCGCACCACATATTCCTTGTAACGCCCGTCGGCAAGTTCCTCCTGCGTCGGAGGGATCAGACGCCCTTTCAGCACCTTGGCACCCGGGGCCGAAGCGTCGGCCGGGAAGGCGAAATAACGAAGGTCGTTGATGGTGCGTTCGTCGTAAGTCGACGGCGACATGTTGTCGGGGATATCTGCCTGCCCGGCACGCGAACCTGCCCCGCCTGCGTCCAGGCAGATGGTCATCGTGCCCGGCTGAGCCACTACCGGGGCTTCCACACCCTCCTCCGAGCATGACGTGATAACGCAGCATGCGAGGAAAGCGGCAACAAACAGTCTATATCGTAAATGAATCAGATTCATGGGAGTGTGTTCAAGGCAATCTCTTATTCGGACGGTGAAATCTTATTTAAAGGGGATGCTTAAGTGATATTTTTGACTTACTTATCATATTGAGGCTGGTCAGTCAAGTTGCACACGCTGGATGCGTTTGGACCACGAGAGAATCGAAATCTTCAGGTCGAGATACTGCCACGTATCGCCTTTAAGGAAGAAATCAAGCTTGTAGTCATACTCTCGGTCGAGAAATTCCTGCGGTGTATAGTTATAGAATTCGAAAGCTCCGCGTCCCTGGGCCAGGCAGTCGGCCAGGTTTATGGTGGCCACGGTTTTCTGCGAATGCTTGTTGTAGATTGTAAGCAACGCGTCAGAACCGTAGGCCGCCCCGGTGCGGTCGTAGATTATCCTGTTAAAGCTTAATGCGGCATGCGCCGTGCGTTCCTGCACCGTGCGGTTTTCGTTGTCTCCCTCGTCAGCCGCCGGGAATTCCGTTGTCCAGGTGGCATAAGGGGTATATGTCAGGGATTCGTCGGCCAACGGGGTGTTGTCGTGGCCCGTCACACCGTTAGAGGCGGTTATCTTTATGTCGAAGTCATCACTGTCGATGCCTGCGGGGTCATCGAGCTGGTGCAGGCTTACGGTGAGGTTCTTGGTGTTGCGCATAAGGCTTATGGTCTGCGAGGCAGCTTCCATGTCGCGCACCTCCAACGGGGTGGCGCTCATGCCGTGCCATAATGTGTCGAGGTGCATGCCCCCGTTCACAACTTCGCCGTCAATGCGGTCAAGAACCACTTTAAGGTCAGAGAGCGAGTGTTGTCCCGGTATCATAGTGGTGCGGCGGTATTTCGCACCGGCATCTGCAAGGCAGTCAGCCATGCCACGCTGATGGGCCAGTGCCACAAACTGGTAACTGCCCGGGGCAAGGTCGAGATGCATCGAGTAGGAATGGGATGCCAGGGGATGTTCGGCGGCGGTGTTGAAATCCTCCTGCTGTGTGATATATCGGCCTGACCGGTCGAAAACATAAACAGTCACCCCGCCCACGTGGTCGGGAAACATGTCGGCACGCTGGATGTTGTAGTCATAGACAAATTTAAGGTCTACTCCCGACGGACACGGGTCCAGGTCGTCGTGCATCAGGGAGCATCCGCTGAGTCCGGCCGCCGCCAGACAGAGCATGCCCGAAATTACTACGGTCAGGTGTTTTGCTGTCATTGCTGATTGGTTGTTGTGATTGGCTTATATTGCGTTTTTTTACATCAGGGAGAGATAAGGGAAACCGGGGGCGCTATGCCCTGCTGACGGCGCAACGCGCCCCCGGTTCTTTAAGTCAAGTGTTGTCTGTCGTTTACAGGCCGGATTAAAGAATCACGTTCTGCACACGTTTAGCCCAGGCATGAACATTAACCTTGAACGACACATAATATTCGTTCTCGTCATCCGGGGTGTTGGGAGCTACGGGAATGTCAGGGTTACCGAGGTGTTTGATTTCTGAAATCTGGAGTTCATACCAGTTGTTGCGCACAACTCCGTAACGGCCAAGATAATTGCGGTCGGCCAGTTCCTTGCCGCCCTCCAAAGTTTCGCCATAAGTAGGATCGCCTGGCTTCCAGGGTGTGTATTCGTCGCCGAAATGCTGGATACGTGCCACATAATAGCATACACCGTCTTTGTAGAAATTAATGGTACCGATGGCATCATTGAGAGTTTCGATTTCGGTTTCAGTCAGTTCGACACCATCATACAGCACGTCACCTACCGAAAGCTTATGAGCACCTGCCGACGCCGAAACCGAGGTATTATCGTTGAATTTATATTTCGCCTTATCGGTTTTGCCGTCGAGCACATTCATAGCCTGGGCAATCACGACGGTACGCATACCTTCCTTGTTGTAGATTGTGTTGGAGGAACCTACCTGATAGAAATCCTCGGCTACACCACCTTCGGGAGCAAACGAAGCCTTTATGATAGCACGGGTGGTACGTGTTCTTCGTTGGTTGGCAACACTGAATGTGTTTTCCAAGACATACACCGGTTCGTCAAGCTCGTCATCGTTCTTGGTATCAACCATTTCGATTTTGTTGAAATTATCTGCCACATACGCGTCGTCGCCGTCCATGGCGTCATCGTAGTTGGGGTCGATGGCCCAATAGATGCGGTTGGATGCAGTGCTGTAGAAACGCAGACCTTTGGTGGCAGAGGTATAGTCCTTCCAGGTATCGAAACCCTCGATGTTGCGCACCATATACGACTTTTTGTTGGTGATGTCCAACGACCAGCCTATTACAGTTGCCTGATAGGTCGTACCATCGATTTCCACATCGTTTTTAAGGTCAGCAGCCGTGGTTACATTCACCTTGGCCACGCCGCGTTCAACGAATATCTCGATAGGTGTAGCCTGCAATGCAGCTTCATAGGTATTGTAAATCTGATTGGTACGGATTGTGGCAAGTGTCTTGCCTGTAGTATTTTTATAAATAGGAGCATTAGTCATAAAGAATTTACCGCCGTTAATCATTTCCGCCTGACTAACTACTGACGCTTCGGCAAACAAATCCTTGAACTTCCTATTAATCGGGAAATGATTTTCGGCCTTAGGATCGTTGAGCACAACAAGCGCCCCTAGAGCCTGGGTGGCGGGAGCATCGACTTTTATAACCGATTTTGCCGATGTCGTCACATTCTCGATAGTTGCATCAGTGTTCCAAGGCTTGAGGTCATTGAACGTGAACACGCCTCTGACCTGGGCAGTGGTTTCATCGTCGGAGTTGAAAAGCACCAGATGTGCCGAAGTCACGGCATATTCCGAAGCCAGACCGTCATCAAAACTGTCATTTACCTGTCCTGCACGCGAATCATGCGAACCTACCGACGGGAGATTGATAGCGATGTTCATGTAGCCCGAAGTTGTTTCACCGCCATCAGGTGTAGGGTTGTCGGGAATAAGCTCGATGTCGTCCGACGAACATCCGACCATCAGCGCCGACAACGCAACAGCTGAAAAAATGGATTTAAAATTCATAAAATTAAAGTTAAAGATGAATATAATGTAATTACTTTTATTCTAATGCATTATTTGAAGTTTCAGAGTACGTTTGATTTGAAAGTAAACATACTCCGGGATTGGCGTTTCAGTCGGAAAGCGCCTTCGATTCATCAATCGCCTTGCGCACCACGGCTGCCTGCGGATGATTTCCGGCTTTAGCCAGGTAGCGCTCTGCGGCGGGGATGTCGCGGCGGTTGAAAGCCGTAATCGCTGCATTCAGGTTCGCCACAGGATCGGATGGGAACAGGCGCACGGCCACCTCAAACACCTCGTTGAACTCATCACTGCCCGGTTCGTAGCTCTTGGCAATCATATAGAGTTCGTGCAGGCTGAGCATGCGGGGATTTTCGGAGAGCATGACCCGTGCTTCCTCAAGATTGAACGGGCGCACAACATACTCTACCTCGTAATCGGAATGGCGCAGAGCCGGGTAAACCTTGTCAAGCAGGATGCGGTATTGCTGCGGGAAACGCGATTTCAACCTCCATTCGCGGGCATCGGGCGCAAGGTCGGTATTGTCGATAACGGCAAGGATTCCATCCCTGTCGTCAAGCTTGAGCGAATCGGCCACATACCGGCGCAGCCCCTCCCAATCCTCGGGGGTGGATTCCACCTTTATCATACCCGAAGGGAAACTATACAGACGGCCTACATATTCGGCCAGCGCTTTTGCACGCCCTTCGGCCAGACGCTTGTTATTGGCAAACGAGCCTTCAGGCGATGCATATCCGTGAATCTTCACAGCGGTTATCGACACGTCCGGGTCGTTTTTCACAAGGTCGATTGTCGAGGTGATTTTTATGAGTTCCGCCATGTTATCACGGTAATCAGGCTTGATTTCGGTGCGGTTGACCACGAAGTCGATAAACGCGCTGCCACGTTCGCTGCGAGTTTTCACAGCCTCCACCTCGGGGCTTACAAAGCATGTCAATGCCTCGAACTCAGGTTCTGGAGCCGGACGCATGTCAATAACCGCCAACTCGTTGCGACCACGGTCGAGCACGTTGCCGCACCCGCAGAGGTCATTGGCCAGATAAAGGGTTGCATATTCCATCCACTCCTCATAAGGCACGGAATCGCTGTAGGTGAGCCGCTGCGCGGTGTTGTTCATGCGCCTGACCTCGGTTCCGGCAAATCCGCCGTTGCCGCGTTCAAAAGCTATGTGCTGGCGCCGCCCGTTGACCATCACCTCGCTGAACGAAACCGTGTCAGCAAGGTTCGAACCAATCAGGAGCGGGGTGAAGATGATACGCCGGTTGGATTCTATTTCAAGCGAGTCGAGGTTCAGCACCATCGACAGATACATCTTATCGCCGACGCGCCCGGTGGCTATGGATTCGGCGGTTACCGAGGCGGCATTGTTAACGTTGTTGGCATTGCCGGAAACGGCAGCGCAACCAAACAAAGCGGCAATTGCTATGTTGAGTTTCATTGGGGGATAACTTGCAAAAATGATTGGGTCAGAATATGTAGATAATGCTGAGGGCGGCTTTGGTGGGGCCTACGTAGTTGCGGTGGCCACGGTCAAGGCAGCGGTCGCAACGCCCGTATAACTTATAGGGCGAATAAGCGTAACCAACACCGATCGAAGCCTCGAGGTTCCAATGGCGCGAAAGCATCCACTGGTAGCCGTAAGTGAGGCCGGCTCCTACATACCAACCCTCATAGTGCCTCCCCTTTTCGGTGTGGGGCAGGATGCCGAAAGGCATATCCACATTCCTCACGTTATACTCACCACCTAAGGCGTGGAGACCGAAAAAATGACCGTTAAACCTTTCGCACAGCCAATAACGCCACTCAGGCTGTGCCGACCAGAAACGGACGCGGCGTCCGCCGGAAAAAGTCCAAGGATTAAGTGCGCCGAACAACTGCACGGTGTGCCGGTGTGCAACGGCTATTTCAGCCCCTAAATTCATAGTAGTCGTAGCCCAGCCCAGCAGGTTCGTTTTCACCGCTAACGGCTGGCTGTTCAGCATAAAGCCGATACTTGCCCAGGCAAGTGCAAAAAATGCAAAAATGCGTTTCATCATTTTCAGTATAGTTGCGGAAATATCTTCATGGTATGATGGAATCCGCGGAATGTAAGTATATCGATTTCGTTAATCTCTACTGATAGAAGGAAGCATGGTATCTGCCATGTGTCTTTCTTTCCCTTTTCGGGGGTGTTTTTACATTATTTCGCTGCAAATTTAATTTTATATTATTACAACAAAAAATCCCGAAAATCTAAACAATCGTTAAAATGGGGGGGGTAAATGTTAAACCAAACCAAAAAAAATAAGAATACGCCCCTTTATAAGCAACAAACAATCCGCTTTTTTACAGCACATAAAACAAAAATGCGATATGTTAAAACAAACTCAAAACACCATTTACGCGCAGCAAGTAAATTTAACTAATTTTAACTCAAAAACAAGGTCTGACATCACCCTCCCGCCACATGCCTGCCGATATCCCGGGATTAACGCTCTTCCCTTTTACCAGTCGATTAAAATCACTAAATTTGCAGTGACGGTTTCCCTAAAGCCAACACAGGGACATGAATCCGCACCATATAATCTAACCATTTATAACAGATGAATAAATTAATCATTCCGTTAGCTATGTCAGCCACGCTATTGACAGGCGCACTTTCAAGCTGCTGCGACAATTGCCAGAAGCTTATCGACAAGCCCGATTTCAAATCGGCCAACGGCATTTTCGACATCGAGGCGCTCGAGGCGCTTGGACGCGTAAGCAACCCGAAAGTATCGCCCGACGGCACCAGGATTCTCTATGGCGTGAGCTATGAGAGCGTGGAGCAGAACAAATCCAACAACGAGCTTTATGTGATGAACACCGACGGCAGCGACGTGCGCCGGCTCACCACCACCCCTTATTCGGAAAACGAAGCCGTGTGGATTGACGGAGGCAGGCGCATCGCATTCGTGGCCGAAAAAGACGGGAAACCCCAAATGTGGGTAATGAATGCCGACGGGACAAACCGCCATGTGGTAACCCGCATGGAAAACGGCGTCGGCGGCTTCGTCGTATCACCCGACGGCAAGAAAGTGGTGCTAATCTCGACCGTGAAATATGGCCGCACGCCGCAGGATGTATATCCCGACCTCCCCAAAGCCAACGCACGCATCATCGACGACCTCATGTACAAGCACTGGGACGAATGGGTCACCGAAATCCCCCACCCCTTCCTGGCCGATTTCGACGGCTACAGTGTGAAGAACATAAAGGATATAATGCAGGATGAGCCATACGAATCGCCAATGAAACCTTTCGGCGGGGCCGAATCGTTTGCCTGGTCGCCCGACAGCAAACAGCTCGTCTACACCAGCCGCAAGAAAACCGGGATGGAATATGCCGTTTCCACAAATTCCGACCTCTACCTCTACGACCTTGCATCGGGAACCACACGCAACCTCACCGAAGGGATGACGGGCTATGACACCAACCCGGCATTCTCCCCCGACGGCTCACAGCTGGCATGGCTCTCGATGGAACATGACGGTTATGAATCGGATAAAAACCGCATCTTCATCATGGATATGGCAAGCGGCGTGAAAACCGACCTCACCGCCAACTGGGATTATACAGCCGATGCCATCGCATGGAACCCCGACGGCAAATCAATCTACTTCCTGGCTCCCTACCAAGGCGTGACACCGATTTTCAACGTAAACCTCGCCTCGAAAAAAGTTGCCATGGTCACCTCGGGAAGCGACATCTGCGATTATGCGGCACTCGCACCCGTAGGCACCGACGCCATTGTGACAATGCGTCATTCCTACCTCTACCCCAACGAGATTTTCTCGGTCAAGAACCAGGTTGCAACAGCGCTGACATCGGTCAACAAGGATATCCTCGGACAGATCACCGCGCCCACGATGACCAAGGAAATGGTGCCAACCACCGACGGCAAACTCATGACCACATGGGTGGTGCTCCCCCCGAATTTCGACCCTAATAAGAAATATCCCGCAATCCTCTACTGCCAGGGAGGCCCCCAACAGGCAGTAAGCCAGTTCTGGAGCTACCGCTGGAACCTCATGCTCATGGCATCGAACGGCTACATCGTCATTGCACCCAACCGTCGCGGCCTGCCCGGCTTCGGCACAGAATGGAACGCACAGATTTCAGGCGACTACCCCGGACAGAACATGCGCGACTATCTTGCAGCTGTCGACTACATGAAGCAACGCCCCTATGTTGACGGCGACCACATCGGTGCCGTAGGCGCAAGCTACGGCGGATTCTCGGTCTACATGCTCGCAGGCATACATGAAAACCGCTTCGCTGCCCTCATCGCCCATGCAGGCATATTCAACATCGAGGCGCAGTATCTCGAAACAGAGGAAATGTGGTTTGCCAACTGGGATATGGGCGGCGCCTACTGGGACAAGGACAACGCCGTTGCACAACGCACATTTGCCAACTCACCCCACCGTTTAGTGGACCGTTGGAACACCCCGATTCTGATTACCCACGGCGAATTCGACTACCGTATCCTCTCATCGCAAGGTGAAATGGCATTCAATGCCGCCAAACTTCGCGGCATACCTGCCGAAATGGTAATCTTCCCCGACGAGAACCACTGGATTGTCAAGCCCCAAAACGCCATCCTGTGGCAGCGCGTATTCTTCCGCTGGCTCGACCGCTGGCTCAAACCTGCGGATGTGACTGATTCCACCGAAGATTGAAAACATAAGAAACAGCAGGACAAAATCGTGCGACACACGGCATGCTGGTGAAAATCCCCCCGAATCCGCATATGGAACCAAACTTTTCATATCGGGTCCGGGGGATTTTTTAGTTTTTTGTCGTAACTTAGCGGTTGCTCTCCGATTATTACAACCAATAACCAAAATCACATTACAATCCGAAAACCGATTCACAAGTATAATACACCAATTTAATTTTACATTTCAACTTTTATGAAACAACGTTTACTTTTCGGAGCGATGCTCCTTCCGTTGTCACTGGCTGCACTGGCAATTGATGCCCCTTATGAGTTAAACAAATCGGATTATACCGGCACCGATATCACCCTCACATGGGATGCGGTTCCCGAAGCCACAGGCTACCTGGTTTCAGTTTATTCCCTTGGTGAATTAATGACCGGCCAAAAGGCTCAGAACCACACCCTCAACAAAGAGAATCCGACATACAATTCACCCGCCGTTCCCGGATACCTGACAGAAGCAAGTTTCACATTCTCCGTAACCGGGACAAACGGTGTAGCCAACGAAAACACCCCTTTCCTTATTTTCAGGGAACATGACGCATATGGCAACATGAGCTCGATTATCCGCTCCGATATATATATGGGTCAGCTGGCAGCCTACAACGAACTTGGCACCGACATAATCTTCCCCTCGGTGCTCAGTCCGGAAACATCATCCATCCAAATCGAGGCAGCATATTATTACAACGAAGAAGCCGTAGGCGAAATGAACATAAGCGGGGTATCCTACAGCTACCGCCCATACGTATATCTGGTAAAGGATGCAAAAATAACCGACGGCACGACATATAAAGCCGGCAACCTCGACCCGACGATGGATTATTACGCAATGGTGCGTGCCGTGGCCGGTGACGAGACATCCGCCCCGGCTTTCGCACGCATCGAATGCCTCACACCATCGGAAACAACAGGGGCTTCAGCATTTACCGAAACATCCTACACTGCCAACTGGGTGGCCGACCCCAAGGCAACAGCCTATACAATCACCAACTATGAAGTTCTCATAGGCGCAGAGGACGGCAGCACGGAAGTAGTACTGCTCGAGGACGACTTCTCCAAAGCCACCGAGGGTACGTTCGATGCCCCCGTTGAAAACATCACGCCCGACAACTACACCACGGTTCCCGGATGGTACATCAACTCGGCAATAATCGCGGACGGTATGCTCGGCACATTCGGAGGCACATTCATCCAAGGCCGTCCCTACGGAGGCGGGTATATCTACTCTCCCGAAATCGGGTTCAACAGCGGTGAAGCCACTGTAAGCGTAAAACTGCAAGGTATTCCTGAAGACATCATCACCGTCTACACCGGGGAATTCAACGCCGCAAATGCAACAGTGCTGACAGTTCCCGACAACGGCATCGTGGAAGAGGTAATCACCCTACCCAATGCCTCTGTAAACGGCACTGTACGCTTTGAATCAAAGAGCCTCAAAAAATTCATGCTCGACTATATCAAGATTTCACAAAAGCTTGAACCCGGCAAGAAGGCATACAACCGCCTGTCGAAAGAGCGCGTGGCCAACACCACATCACACACCTTCACCGGCCTCGACCCCAAAACATCCTACGGATTCTCGGTCACCGCACACCGCAACGACTTCTTCGGCGTCAACATCGACGGGATGGAATCCGCAATCCATGAAGTCGGTTCTTTTGCAGGGGTTGAAAACGTTGCCGCCGATAACGCAGGCGAAGTAATCGAAACCCGCTACACCGACCTTTCAGGCCGCACCATCCTCACTCCCGCCCCGGGCACAGTGGTTATCCGCACCGAAATCCACGCCGATGGCTCCGCCAGCCACACCAAGTTCATAGCCAGGTAACAAACCCTGAGACCTTTTCCGGGTGTTACATTTATAACTGCAGTTGGGTATATCCGACAAACCCATCCATATACCCTAAAAACGGCGATGTGTCTGACATTCGACACATTGCCGTTTGTATTTCTATCATATAATTAACTTCCCCTATAGGGCTTATCATACTCCGATACATATAATTAAAATACCTCGACATAATGAGGCGGCAACATCAGTAAATCCAGTAAAAAAACAATCGGTATTGCATCTGACGACACAATACCGATTGTTTTTTTATACTACCGACGGTAAGCTATCAGGCTTCGCCGTTGAGGATTTCGAGCATGCGGATTGCCGAAACAGGGATACGGGTGCCGGGGCCGAAGATGGCGGCAACACCTGCCTTATAGAGGAAGTCATAATCCTGTGCGGGGATAACACCGCCGGCGGTCACCATGATATCCTCACGTCCGAGTTTCTTGAGTTCCTCGATAACCTGCGGGATGAGGGTCTTGTGACCGGCAGCCAGCGAGGATACACCGAGGATATGCACGTCGTTCTCCACAGCCTGGCGGGCAGCCTCGGCAGGGGTCTGGAACAACGGGCCCATGTCCACGTCGAAACCGCAGTCGGCATAGCCTGTAGCTACAACCTTGGCACCACGGTCGTGACCGTCCTGACCCATTTTTGCAATCATGATACGGGGCTGACGACCCTCGCGTTTCGCGAATTCCTCAGTCATTTTCTGAGCTTTGAGGAAGTCGGGATCATTTTTTGTTTCGCTTGAATACACGCCTGAAATTGTTCTGATTACAGCTTTATAACGCCCTACTACATCTTCGCAGGCATCGGAAATCTCACCAAGCGACGCACGCAACCCGGCAGCCTTGACGGCGAGGTCGAGAAGGTTGCCCTTCTTCGTGCGCACGCATTCTGTGATGTCGGCAAGAGCCTGTTTTACGGCAGCCTCGTCGCGATCCTTGCGGAGTTCTTCAAGGCGGGCGCACTGCTCGTTGCGCACTTCCGTGTTATCGATTTCGAGAATATCGATGGGGTCTTCATGCGCAAGGCGGTATTTGTTGATACCGACAATGGTCTGACGGCCTGAGTCGATACGGGCCTGCGTACGTGCGGCAGCTTCCTCGATGCGGAGCTTGGGCAGACCGGTCTCGATAGCCTTGGCCATACCGCCAAGTTTCTCGATTTCCTGGATGTGCTGCCATGCGCGGTGGGCTATCTCGTTGGTAAGCGATTCAACATAGTATGAACCTGCCCACGGGTCGATTTCCTTGCATACGTATGTTTCTTCCTGGATATAAATCTGGGTGTTACGGGCAATACGTGCCGAGAAGTCGGTGGGAAGGGCGATAGCTTCGTCGAGGGCGTTGGTATGGAGCGACTGGGTGTGACCCAATGCGGCACCCATTGCCTCGATACATGTGCGGCCCACGTTGTTGAACGGGTCCTGCTCGGTAAGCGACCAGCCCGAAGTCTGCGAGTGGGTGCGGAGTGCGAGCGATTTGGGGTTCTTGGGATTGAACTGGCTCACAATCTTGGCCCAGAGCATACGTGCGGCACGCATCTTGGCAATCTCCATGAAGAAGTTCATGCCGATAGCCCAGAAGAACGACAGGCGCGGTGCGAAGGTGTCGATATCCATTCCGGCGTTGACACCTGCGCGGAGGTATTCCAGACCGTCGGCAAGTGTGTAGGCCAGCTCGATGTCGCAGGTTGCACCTGCCTCCTGCATATGGTAGCCGGAAATCGAAATCGAGTTGAACTTAGGCATGTTCTGCGAAGTGTACTCGAAGATATCGGCGATAATACGCATCGAGAATTCAGGTGGATAGATATAGGTGTTACGCACCATGAACTCCTTAAGGATGTCGTTCTGAATCGTACCGGCCATCTCTTCGAGCTTGGCACCCTGTTCGAGACCCGCGTTGATATAGAAAGCAAGCACGGGAAGCACGGCACCGTTCATGGTCATCGACACCGACATCTTGTTCAAGGGGATACCGTCGAAAAGCACCTTCATATCCTCGATCGAGCAAATCGACACACCGGCCTTACCTACGTCGCCTACAACACGCTGGTGGTCGGCATCGTAACCACGGTGTGTGGCAAGGTCGAATGCAACCGAAAGCCCTTTCTGGCCGGAAGCCAGGTTACGGCGGTAGAACGCGTTTGATTCGGCAGCGGTAGAGAATCCGGCATACTGGCGGATTGTCCAGGGACGGATTGCATACATACCGCTATATGGGCCGCGCAGGAACGGGGGCAGACCGGCAACATAGTCGAGATGCTCCATCCCTTCGAGGTCGTTTTTCGTATATACGGGTTTGACGGGAATCAGCTCAGGAGTGAGCCAATCCTCACCGGCTGCCGCAGGGGCAGTTGCCGGCGCACCGAAAGCGTCGGCTATGATGTTTATGTTTTTGAAATCGGGTTTCATGGCTGACTTACTTTAAAAGACGCTGATTGAACTGCTGAAGGGTTTCGAGCACATTGCTGCGCACATGGATGAAGTTCTCGATGCCGAGAGCCTTAAGCTCGTCGGTGCATGCGGGCGCACCGGCAACAACGAATTCCGCACGGCCTTCGAGCAACTTGAATGCCTCGGGGGCGAACTGTGCGTATTCATCGTCGGATGAGCAAAGCACAACGATGTCGGCATTCTTTTCCATAGCCGCGTCGAGACCTTCCTGCACGGTTTTGAAACCGATATTGTCGATAATCTCGTAGCCTGCGCAACCGAAGAAGTTCGATGAGAACTGTGCACGGGCAAGGCGCATGGCCAGGTTTCCGATAGTGAGCATGAACACTTTCGGACGGTTGGCGGCATGTTCTGTGGCCAGTCGCAATGCCTCGAAATCGCTGGCCTGACGCTCGCTGCGGAGAGCCTTGGCGGCATCACCTTCCGAAGCGCAGCCACACGAAGCAGCCTCACCCTCTTTCTTGGCACAGCAGCAACCTCCGTTTTCGATTTTCTCTGCCGCGAACTCGTTGAAATTGGGGAACTGGTTGGTTCCGAGAAGGATTTCCTTGCGGCGGGCCATATCCTGGTGACGTTTTACCGACGAGGCATTCACGGCTGCCTGGATTTCGCCTGCATTCACACATGCAACGAAACCACCCTTCTCCTCTACCCCGAGGAACAGCTTCCAGGCCTCCTGTGCGATGGAAACGGTAAGGGTCTCCACATAGTAAGAACCGCCTGCGGGGTCTACAACCTTGTCAAGATGGCTTTCCTCCTTAAGCAGGAGCTGCTGGTTGCGTGCTATGCGTTCCGAGAATTCGTCGGGGGTTTTGTAAGGCGCGTCAAACGGGGTGACGGTAATCGAATCCACGCCTGCCAATGCGGCCGACATGGCCTCGGTCTGGCTGCGGAGCAGGTTCACATGGGCGTCATATATAGTTTGGTTGAAGCGCGACGTAACGGCATGTGCCATCATTTTGCATGCGCACTTGCATTCGGGATTGTATTGCTCCACAATCTGTGCCCACATCATGCGTGCAGCACGGAATTTTGCCAGTTCCATGAAATAATTGGATGAAACACCCATATTGAATTTCACGCGGCAACCCACCGTTACGGCATCCACACCGGCTTCGGTGAGCAATGTGAGCCATTCGGCACCCCAGGCGAGGGCATATCCCAATTCCTGGAAGATATAGGCACCCGAGTTGTTGAACACAACCGAATCAACGGCAAGGCAACGGAGAGCCGGAACATCCTTCACAATGTCAAGCAGCTCCTTTGCATCGGCCGCCACAGCGGCAGCGTCAACAGCCGAACCGTGACGGAAAGCACGTTTGAACGGGTTATAGTCAATGGAGCCGTGGAATTTTTCTTCGGCGCCGTTTTTCTTGATATATGCCACCAGCGCACGGGCAAGGTCGAGTGCCTTGCGGGGGCAGGTGTTGAAGTTGATTTCAACCTTTTCAAGGTCGATGCCTCCGAGAACTGTTGCAACAGCATCCTCGGTCGGTTCCTTCAGGTTGAATCCCAAGGAATTCACACCCTTCTGAAGCACGTCGAGGGCAATTTTGTTTGCCTCGGCGGGATCAGCGGCGAGAATCTCCTGACGGGTAAGCCAATGGTTGTTGTCACGGGTTCCGCGCACATAGGGGAACTCACCGGGAAGGGAATCCGTGGTCTTGAGTTCTGCAATATCCTGACGCTGGTACATCGGCTGGACATCGAAGCCCTCGTTAGTGCGCCACACCAGTTTTTTCTCAAAGGGTACACCCTTGAGGTCGGCATCCACCTTCGCGCGCCATGTTTCATAGCTCACGGGCGGAAACTGAGTGAACAGTTTTTCTTTGTTATCTGCCATGGTTAGGTATAAAAATAGTTTGGGTTATATTTCACATGGTTATTAGACACGAATCAACGGCCGATTGAAAGCCTGTAGGCCATCAATCACCGCCAAAATTACTAATTATTAATGAAACTTCATCATTTTAACAGCAAATTTTTGCCATATTCACACTGCCATAATTTATGAGAGGATATACCGCCATGCCCTTTGCTCCGGCTCACCCAGCGCAGCCATAGCCATCAGCCACTTCAGCCCATGCGCAATAACGCTTAATCAGGCAACCATATCCAAGACATACGCATACTCATCCATTCAACCGGCCATCAAAAAGAAACCGGAAATGGATAGAGATAAATAGCATTATCACTACCTTTGCAAACGCATTACAAAAAATCGGACATGGCAAGTTTCCTGCAAATTGAAAATCTGACCAAAAGCTACGGCGACCGTGTGCTGTTCGCCGATGTAACCTTCGGGGTAAACGAGGGTGACAAGATAGGGCTTATCGCTAAAAACGGCATGGGTAAAACCACGCTGCTGCGCTGCATAGCCGGAACGGAGGGCTATGACAGCGGCTCTGTCGTGTTCCGCAAAGGGTTAAAGACCGGCTTTTTAGAACAGATTCCCAATCTTGACAACGATAAAAGCGTGCTTGAAACCTGCATTGCCGACAATGGCAAAATAACTGAGGCAATCGATGCCTACGAACATGCCCTGTCAAGCAACGATGCCAGGGCAATTACAGCGGCCAGCGAACTGATGGACGCCGCCCAGGCGTGGGATTATGAGGACAGGCTCAAACAAATGCTGTCGCAACTCGGCATTTCCGACCTCACACAACCCGTAGGCCAGCTCTCAGGAGGGCAGAAAAAACGTGTGGCACTCGCAAAAATCATACTTGAAAGCCCCCAGCTTATCATACTCGACGAACCGACCAACCACCTTGACATCTCTTCAATCGAATGGCTAGAAAACTACCTTTCAAGGTCGAGGGTAACGCTCCTAATGGTGACACACGACCGCTATTTCCTCGACCGCGTATGCAGCAAAATCATTGAAATAGACCGCTCGCAAATATATATCCACGAAGGGAACTACGCCAACTACCTGCGCCGCCGGCGCGAACGCATCGAAGCCATGACCTCGGAACTCGCAAAGGTGAAAAACACCCTGCGCCGCGAACAGGAATGGATGAACCGCCAGCCGCAGGCTCGCGCCGGTAAGGCACGCTACCGCATCGATGCTTTCCACGACCTCAAACAACGTGCAGCCGTCGACCTGCGCGAACGCAATGTGGAGCTGTCGGTAAAATCATCATATATCGGCTCGAAGATTTTCGAAGCCACCCATATATGCAAGAAATTCGGCGAGAAGAGAATACTTGACGATTTCAGCTACATCTTCTCACGCTATGAGAAAGTGGGCATAATCGGGCGCAACGGCGTAGGTAAATCCACATTCATCAAAATGCTGCTCGGAATCGAGCCGTCCGACAGCGGGACATGGGACATCGGTGAAACCGTAAAATTCGGATACTATAACCAGGACGGCATCTCGTTCGACCCTTCGAAGAAAGTCATCGATGCCATAACCGAAATCTCCGAGGACATTGTGCTTAACGACGGCCAGCAACGGCTATCGCCGTCGCAATTCCTGCAACAGTTCCTGTTCACACCAGCCGACCAGCAGAAACTCATAGCAAAACTCAGCGGAGGCGAACGAAGCCGCCTATACCTGGCATCGGTGCTGATGAAATCGCCGAACTTCCTGATTCTCGACGAGCCGACCAACGATCTCGACATCGTAACCCTCGGCATACTCGAGGAATATCTGGCGAATTTCAAAGGATGTGCAATCGTCATATCCCACGACAGGTATTTCCTCGACAATATAGTCGACCACCTGTTCGTGCTTGAAGGTGACGGCGTGATAAAGGATTTTCCCGGCAACTATACCGACTACCGCAAATGGAAACAGGAAACCGACGAGGCTGAAAAAGCCGCGGCAGAACAGAAAAAAGCGGCACAAACCAACACACGGCACAAACCGGCCGACAACCGGCCTGCCAAAATGACGTTTAAAGAACGAAAGGAATTCGAAGAACTGACCGCCGAAATCGACTCACTCACAGCCGAACGCGCTGCACTAGAAGCCGAATTCAACAGCGGGGCGACAATCACCGACATCGAGACCAAATCACGACGCTACAACGAACTGGCAGACATTCTTGACGAAAAGGAGATGCGCTGGCTAGAATTATCGGAAAAACAATAACAACAGGGCGCAACACACCCGCAACCGACATATAATAATAAAGATACCGGAATCCAAGACACCTGACAAAGACCGGCGCGGCATCACCGCAAGGGGGGTTATCTTTGTTTGAGGCGCACAAGTTCGTCTTTCAACCGCTTGTTCAGTTCCTTGCGCTCACGGTCGATAATCCATCCCCACTTGTTGAAGTAACGTATCATACTAGTGATATGCACCATCATCATCCGGAAACTTGTGTAACTTTCTGCACGGTGAAGATGCGTCACCGATACTTCCGGCCAATAAAGTGTCCGGAATTTTTTATGCATACGCCTTGAAAGGTCGATATCCTCGGTGTACATAAAAAAACGCTCGTCAAACAAGCCCACCTCATGCAATGCCGCCACACGGAAAAACATAAAGCTTCCCTGATGGAAAGGCACGTCGACCGCGGCGTTATGGTTCCAGTCGGCCAACAGGTAATCGTTAAGGCTGCTACGGAAAAAACTTTCAGGCAGAAAGCGCTTGGTAAACACCTCAAAAGGGGTAGGCAGTTTACGGGCTGAATATTGCAGGCTGCCATCACGCGCAAGCATTTTCGGTGCCAGCTGCCCTACATCGGGGTTGGCATCCATAAATGCCGCGATAGAGGCTATCACCCCTTTATCGAACCACACATCGGAATTGATGACCAGGTGATAGGTACTCCCCTCTTCCATCGCCTTGCGCATGGCCACATTATGGGCGGTGCCGTAACCGGGGTTCTCAGGCAGATGGATATAGGTCACATCGGGATAAGACTCGCACACCCCCTTCAACGAATCATCGGGGGAATTGTCGCAAACATACACTTTGCCGACCGAATCGCCCAAAAGGCACGCAAGGCATTTTTGCAGCTCTGCGACATCGGTTTTGTATGTTACTATAGATGAGGTTATCCGCATAGGGAACAGGGGGCATAAAGCCATTATTTTGAAGTGATTCAATCGGTTCAAACCACTTTTTTATACACAAGCACAAAAACCATGGCGCAAAAGGATGCCTTTATCATCAACATGCTTTCACGCTACTGCCGCACAGGCTGACAAAAGCCGCTCCGTGCCGCATAGATTTTTCCATTTAATAACGTTAATTTCGAGTTGTTATTATTCCCGGAAGGGACAAAATAAGCAGGGCATCATGATTCATCATAATACCCCGCTGTAATTCAGCCACATAATTTACCGTGTCGATATTAATTCAACCCGGCAAGGCACTCTCATTCCTTGGCTTTGATAATTCCGCTGACAACCTTGGAGGTTTCGCCACCGCTGTCGGGAAGGTCGTCCTGGGCCTCGACAATATTGACATAATACTGGATATAGCCCCAGCAAATCGGATAGTCAACCACATAGATAGGCATCTGGGCCTGGAGCAGGTGACGCCCTACCGGCTGGTCGGCTGTCTCAAGCTTGAGCTCGAAAGGCTGGGTAAGGTTAGTGCCGATGAGATAATGATCCCAATAATAGGAAACAGCACCGAGCGCGCCCTCTTTATCAGTATTGTTGATAAGGGTCAGGGCGTCTATAACAAGCTCATCCCCTTGGGCAACATAGATTTCGTCACCTTCAAACACACCCCCCGAAATTGTCGCCTGTATGCCGACGTTCGGAATGTCGTTATCATCGTCGTCACAAGCCACCGCAACAAACGTCAATGGCAGCAAAAACAGCAGATAATAAAAATACTTCTTCATATCCCTTTGAATTTTGGTAATGCCGGGGCGTGGACATGCGCCCCGGCTTCGGTTAAATAGTCACTTTGATTTCGAGATTGTCTAAAATTTTTTCCAAAAGATTTTTATAGGTGTTTTTGAGTAAATTTTGAAGTTTGAAGAGGGAGCGATGCGGGCATCGTGACCGATTAAAAGCTGAAAATTTACCCAAAAAGAGCCTAAAAATCAGCAGATAATCCATTTGAAAAAAATTTTTAGACAATCTCTTAATATCCGGCATGCCTCACATTGTCATCTTCGCATGCCCTGAAGCTTAATTCCTGAAAACCAAATCGTCATTTTCGACATCGATTACGATAGGCTTCTCTTTGTCGACAGTCTGCGCAAGGATATCCTTCGACAAACGGTTAAGAACCAATCTATGGATTACACGTTTCACAGGGCGTGCGCCGAATTCGGGGTCATAACCCTCCTCGGCCAGGAATTTCAACGCGGCAGGCGTGACTTCGAGCGTTATACCGTTAGCCGACAGCATTTTTTGAACGCTTTTCACCTGCAATCCCACAATCTCCTCGATTTCGGCCTCATTAAGGGGCGTAAACATTATAGTCTCGTCGATTCGGTTCAGGAACTCAGGCCGGATGGTCTGTTTGAGCATGTCGAGAACCTGCTGCTTGGTCTGCTCCACAACCTCGTCATGATTATCGGAAGTCATCTTGGCAAAATTGTCACGAATAACCGCCGACCCCATATTTGAGGTCATGATGATTATGGTGTTCTTGAAATTGACCATACGCCCCTTGTTATCGGTCAGGCGACCATCATCAAGCACCTGCAACAGGATGTTGAAAACATCAGGATGGGCTTTCTCGATTTCATCAAACAAAACCACCGAATAGGGCTTGCGCCGCACGGCTTCCGTAAGCTGGCCACCCTCGTCGTAACCTACATATCCCGGAGGCGCCCCGACCAGTCGCGACACGGCATGCTTCTCCTGGTATTCGCTCATGTCGATGCGGGTCATCATATTCTCGTCATCGAAAAGATATTCCGCCAAAGCCTTTGCAAGCTCGGTCTTACCCACTCCGGTCGTGCCTAGGAATATGAACGAACCGATAGGTCGGCGCGGGTCGTTAAGGCCGGCACGGCTGCGGCGCACAGCGTCGGCAATAGCACGTATGGCCTCGTCCTGCCCCACCACACGCCCATGCAGCTCCTCTTCAAGATGCAGGAGTTTCTCCTTCTCGCTTTGCACCATCTTGTTGACAGGGATTCCCGTCCACCGCGACACGACATCGGCAATATCCTCGGCATCAACTTCCTCCTTTATAAGGGCTTTCTCACCCTGCATCGATTTCAGCTGCTCCTGAATCTGCACATTCTCGGCTTCTTTCTGCTGCACCTTCGAGTAGCGGATTTCGGCCACTTTGGCATAATCCCCTTCACGTTCGGCCTTCTCGGCATCGAAATTCAGCTGCTCGATGTCGATTTTGTTCTGCTGGATTTTGTTTATCAGTTCTTTCTCTGCTTTCCATTTTGCCGTGAACTCCTTCTCTTCCTCGCGAAGCTGTGCGAGGTCTTTCTCTATGTCGCGCACTTTGGCCTTGTCACCCTCGCGCTTGATAGCCTCACGTTCGATTTCTTTCTGTGCAATCATACGTGAAATCTCATCAAGGGCCTGCGGCACCGAATCTATTTCAAGGCGCAGTTTCGATGCGGCCTCGTCAACAAGGTCGATTGCCTTGTCGGGCAGGAAACGGTCGGTGATATAACGCTCCGAAAGCTGCACGGCGGCAATAATCGCCTCGTCACGGATGCGGACTTTGTGGTGGTTTTCATAACGCTCTTTCAAGCCTCGCAGAATCGCTATGGCGCTCATCTCGTCAGGCTCATTGACCATAACCTTCTGGAAACGGCGTTCGAGAGCCTTATCCTTTTCAAAATATTTCTGATATTCGTCGAGTGTGGTGGCACCGATGCTGCGTAATTCACCGCGTGCCAACGCAGGCTTAAGGATATTTGCGGCATCCATAGCACCCTCACCCTTACCGGCACCAACCAGGGTGTGGATTTCATCGATGAAAAGGATGATTTCGCCGTCGCTCTGGGTCACTTCGTTGACGATAGCTTTCAAACGTTCCTCGAATTCGCCCTTATACTTGGCTCCGGCAACCAAAGCACCCATATCAAGCGAGAAAATCTGCTTGGAGCGGAGGTTTTCAGGCACGTCGCCACGCACGATGCGCTGTGCAAGCCCTTCGGCGATGGCTGTCTTGCCAGTACCCGGCTCACCAATCAGCATAGGGTTGTTTTTAGTGCGGCGGCTGAGAATCTGCAGCACGCGCCTTATTTCGTCGTCACGCCCGATTACGGGGTCAAGTTTGCCCGAACGGGCACGCTCATTGAGGTTTATAGCATATTTGTTAAGCGAATTATATGTTTCCTCGGCACTTTGATCGGTAGCTTTCTTCCCCTTACGCAACTCATCGATAGCGCTTTGCAGTTCTTTTTCATTCAGCCCTGCATCCTTGAGGACGGTCGATGCGGCCGAATTTATCTGGAACAAGGCCATCAGCATTGCCTCGAGGGTTACATATTCGTCGCCCTGCTTCTTGGCTATGTCAAGCGACTTCTGCAAAACATCGTTTGATGTGCGGCTCAGGTAAGGCTCACCACCCGACACCTTTGGCAGCATGTCGATTTCACGGTCGGTCTGCGAAACAACGGCAGCCATGTTCGCACCCACCTTTTGGAAGATAAACTTCACCAGCGATTCTCCCTCTGAGAAAATACCCTTAAGCAGGTGCAACGGCTCGATTTGCTGCTGACCGGCACCCCTTGTGAATTCAAGGGCTTTCTGAATCGCCTCCTGTGATTTGATAGTGAAACTGTTGAAATTCATATTACGTGTATGTTTTACATATCATGTTGTTAAGTAATTCGTGGTAATTATCTCATATTACCTTAAAGTATACCGCAGATAATATCAGACCTAGTTATACGGTTTATGCGTAATAATTTTCATGACTTACTTATACACTATTAACAAACCTTATGCCAGAATGTTTTTTTCCGCACACCACCATGTGAGGCCAAATCCGATTTGCGAATAAAGCCGCCTTTCGCTAACTTTGCATATTGAAGCAGCCGAGGCTGTTCCACAGCTTCGTGAACGCTTTGCAACAACCTTTTACCCGGCATATAATGAAAGCCATCAGAAACGTCATATTATCGCTAATCGCCGTATCAGCCTGCCATAATGTCACGGCCCAGGAAACCACAGGACATTATTTCCCATATCCCACGGTTCCCGACAACCTCTCCACACTCACCGATCGCTCCAACTTCTTTTTGGAGAATTTCTGGAATCACTGCAACTTCAAATCGGCTTTTTCCTCGAAATCAAAAATGCAAGGCGCATTCAACGATTTCGTGACATTCATGCCCTATGCAGATGCAGCCGTGGTCCATTCAGCTATTGAAAAGCTGATTAAAGAAGTAGGGAAAAAACCGCGCAACCTCCTGTCACTTGCCGAGATGGCCGAAGGCGCACTCTATTCCGACACGGCACAAATCGTATGCGACGAATGCTACCTCCCATTCGCACAGGCAGTTGCCGACAACCGCAAAATTTCAAAAGCCGAAAAATCACGGTTTGAATACCAGGCAAAGGCATTGGGCGGGTCACAGGTCGGGATGACTGCACCCGACTTCGAATACACCACCCCCGAGGGTACGAAAGGCCGCCTAAGCGACATGCCGGCAGGAGCCTACGTACTTCTGTTTTTCAACAACCCCGACTGCGACGAATGCGAACTTGCCCGTGTGCGCCTGGCTGCCGATTTCAACCTCAACGACCTGGTTGACCGCGGACTTATAAAAGTAATGAGCATTTATCCCGGCGAGCCTGACGATGAATGGAAAGCCAAAACCGCCACATACAATAAAAAATGGATTGTCGGGGCGGCACCCGAAGTTGACGAAATCTACGACATGCGCAACCCGCCTGTGATATATTACCTCAACGGCGAACATTCAATCCTCTCCAAAACATTTGCAATCGACAACCTTATCGAAGCATTCCGTGTTGTCAGAAACAAGATGACACCGCAATAAATCCCCTATATCGACAATGAAAATAGCCGTATTGATTTCCGGTGGCGTAGACAGTGCAGTGGCCGTCTACCGCCTGTTGGAACAGGGACACGACCTACACCTTTTCTATATCCGCATCGGTATGGATAACGACGAGGGTGATTGCTCGGCCGAGGAGGACATCGAGATGTGCCGCTATATTGCCGCGAAATTCAACCTGCCGTTCGAAATCGTGTCGCTCCACCAGGAATACTGGGACAACGTGATGGAGTACGCATTGCGCACTGTCAAAGAAGGGCTTACCCCCAACCCCGACATCATGTGCAACAAAATGATAAAATTCGGATTCTTCGAACAACGTTGGGGGCATGAGTTCGACATGACCGCCACAGGGCATTATGCATCCACCCGCACCATCGACGGGAAGGTATGGCTTGCCACAGCTGCCGACCCGGTAAAAGACCAGACTGATTTCCTGGCCCGGATTTCCTACGACCAATTGCGGCATCTGATGTTCCCCATAGGGGAACTCCCCAAATCACGAGTACGCGAAATCGCTATCGAAACCAGGATGCCTAACGCCTACCGCAAGGACAGCCAGGGGATATGCTTCCTGGGAAAAATCAACTACAACGACTTCATCCGCCGCCACCTCGGAGAAAAACGAGGACCGATTGTGGAAATAGAAACAGGGCGTAAACTCGGCGAACACAACGGATACTGGTTCCACACCATAGGACAACGGAAAGGACTCGGACTGAGTGGCGGCCCGTGGTATGTGGTGAAAAAAAATGTGCACGACAATGTTATATACGTAAGTAACGGCTACGATTGTGAAAAACAATACGGGCGCACCGTGCATCTCGACGAAATGCATTTCATATCAGGCAACCCATGGCCTGACAGCGCCGACAAGGTTGAAATCACCTTCAAAAACCGCCATGCACCGGGATTTACCCCCGCTCTTATAACCCGGTTGACCGACAGCGAGTACCTTGTGGAATCACGCGATAAAATCCAGGGGATTGCCCCGGGACAGTTCGGGGTTATCTACGACCGAGATAGCAGAATATGCTATGGAAGCGGCATAATCACCGGACGTAACATAGTGATATAGACGTGGGTTGCCACAGTCAATCAACAACACGTAAATGACAGCATCAAACGAACATAACAGCAGTAAACCCGAAAGGATAAGGCTAAGGGTACTCGGCATTTCCTACAGTCAGATCCAGGCAGGCGCCTATGCCTTGATTCTGGCACAGACCGACGGCCCATACCGCATCCCTGTGGTTGTAGGGGCGGCCGAAGCCCAGTCGATTGCCATAAAGATGGAAGGGATTATCCCCCCTAGGCCAATGACTCACGACCTTTTTACCTCCCTGGCACAAGCCTACGGCATAGAGCTGAAAGATGTTTTCATACATAAATTCGAGGACGGGATATTCTCGTCGGAACTAACATTCGAAGACCGCAACGGGCGCGAAGTCATGCTCGATGCACGCACATCAGATGCCATAGCCATAGCCATGCGCACACGCACCCCGATTTTCACCACCCCTGAAATCCTTGAGGAAACAGGGTTTATCATGGAAATCAAGGAGGAGGGCGCAACAGCGGGCACCCCCGGAAACGATGCGGACGAAAGCGACCCGTATGCCGGGAAAACGCCCGAAGAACTTGAGCGAATCATGCGCAGCCACATTGAAAACGAAGAATATGAGGAAGCAGCTAAAATCAAAGCCATCCTTACAACCCTGCGGGGCGACAAAGATTAAACAACCATAAAAAACTGACACTACCACACCATGAATAGCTTGAAAATACGCCTTTCGGCCATGAATTTCCTGGAGTTCGCCGTATGGGGGGCATACCTGACATGCATGGGCAACTATCTCGGTAAAGCCGGGATGGGTGAAGAAATCGCATGGTTTTATGCCATCCAGGGCATAGTATCTATATTTATGCCCACACTGATGGGTATAATCGCCGACAAATTCATCCAGCCGCAAAGGCTGCTAGGCATATGCCATCTCGTTGCCGGACTAGCAATGCTGGCGCTTTTTTATATGGGTCTGACTAACGAGTGCCCCGACAAAACCACATTCATAGCCTTATATACCGTCAGCGTGGCATTCTATATGCCAACACTTGCCCTATCCAACACAACGGCGTTCACCATTCTGAAAGACAACGGGATGGATACGGTCAAAGACTTTCCCCCAATCCGGGTGCTCGGCACCGTGGGCTTCATCATTTCAATGTGGTTTGTAAACTGCGCCACATTCGAGGACGGGACATTCGGCTTCACCCTGGCTCAAAACGATTTCAAATTCCAATACACCTACCGCCAGTTCCTTGTATCAGGTATCCTGAGCATATCCCTGTTTGCCTACTGCCTTACACTGCCACAGTGCAGGCTGGTGACCAAACCGCGCCAGTCGCTTTCAGAGCAGTTAGGGCTGAACGCATTCAAGCTTTTCAAAGAGCGGAGGATGGCGCTGTTTTTCATATTCTCCATGTTGCTAGGCATGTCGCTGCAAATAACCAATGGTTTTGCAGGCCCGTTCCTGACCAGCTTCAAAAGCAGCCCGCTCCCCGAAATAGCCGACAGCTTTGCAGCCAACAATGCAACGATGCTGGTTTCGATATCGCAGGTCAGCGAGGCTCTTTGCATACTTCTCATCCCGTTTTTCCTCAAACGGTTCGGGATTAAGACTGTCATGCTGGTGGCCATGTCGGCATGGGTGTTACGGTTCGGATTTTTCGGCATCGGGGCACCGACATTCCCCGGTGTGACGCTGTTTTTCCTGTCATGTATAGTCTATGGTGTGGCATTCGACTTTTTCAACGTATCGGGAGGGCTTTATGTCGACCAGGAATGCGACCCTTCTACCAAAGCGTCGGCACAAGGGCTGTTCATGCTTATGACCAACGGGCTTGGAGCCACAATCGGCACCCTGGGAGCCGGCATAGTGGTCAATCACTTCTGCCATTGGGAAAACGGAGTCCTCGTAGGCGACTGGGAATCGGCATGGATTGTTTTCGCTGCATATGCACTCGTCGTAGCAGTGCTGTTTATGCTGGTATTTAAAAACCCTGATAATAACTCCGGGAAAAACAGACGGGAAATCCCGTCAACCGGCTTCAATGAAGACCCCGACGGATTCGTAAACGACAAAACAATCTGACATCAACCCCTTTAATCATCGATATGATACAATTTTATGCCCCTGACATCGAAACATCGTCCATCCTGCCTGAAAGCGAGTCGCAACATTGTGTGAAAGTGTTGCGTAAAGAGTCAGGCGATGTTATAGATGTAATCGACGGGAAGGGGCACAGGTTCAAATGCAGGTTGCTTGAAGCCCATCACAAACGGGCTACGGTCGAGATATTGGAACGTATCGACCTACCACCGTTTTGGCCAAACGACATATCGATAGGGGTAGCGCCTACGAAACATCTCGACAGGATGGAGTGGCTCACCGAGAAACTGACCGAAACCGGCGTCACATCAATCACCCCGCTCCTGTGCCGGTGGTCGGAACGCAAGGAAATCAAGACAGAACGGATTGAAAAAATAGCCGTTTCGGCAATGAAACAAAGCCTGAAAGGCACCTGCCCTGTTGTAAACCCGATGACCCCGTTCAAACGCTTTATCGAGGCCACCGAGCGGTTCCCGCAGAAATTCATTGCACATTGCGATGATTCACAGCCGCGACGCCTGCTTTCAAAGGAATACCGCGCAGGGGTGGATACGGTTATAATCATCGGCCCTGAAGGGGATTTCTCCCCCGAGGAAATCGAGATGGCAACCGAAGCCGGGTTCATCGCCGTGTCGCTGGGCGATGCACGCCTGCGAACCGAAACTGCCGCACTGGCAGCATGCCAGACATGCCACATAATTAATCAAATAAACGGATAATCCACATAACGAATGAACTACGAATCAATAAACCAATACATCAACTCATCACCGACAGGCAACTTCTTCCTGCTTGCAGGCCCTTGCGTGATTGAAGGCGAGGAAATGGCGCTCGACATTGCCGAACGAGTCCTTTCCCTGACCTCGGCCCTCGGAATCCCCTACGTTTTCAAGGGCAGCTACCGCAAAGCAAACCGCTCACGGATAGATTCATTTACCGGCATAGGAGACATTAAGGCTCTCGGGATACTGAAGAAGGTGCGCGACACATTCCACATCCCTGTAGTGACCGACATACACACCGCTGAGGAAGCTGAAATGGCTGCGGAATATGTCGACATCCTGCAAATCCCGGCATTCCTTTGCCGTCAAACCGACCTGTTGGTGGCCGCTGCCAGAACCGGCAAGATGGTCAACATCAAGAAAGGACAGTTCCTGTCGCCCGACGCCATGCGCCACGCCGTGCAGAAGGTGCGCGATGCCGGCAACCAGCAGGTTGCAATCACCGAACGCGGCACAACGTTCGGTTACCAGGACCTTATCGTCGATTACCGTGGGATTCCCGAAATGCAGAAAAACGGATGCCCCGTAATCCTCGACGTAACGCACTCTTTGCAGCAACCGAATCAAACGGCAGGAGTTACCGGCGGCCGCCCCGACATGATTGAAACCATTGCCAGGGCAGGCATCGCCGTAGGGGTCGACGGCATCTTCATCGAAACCCATCAGAACCCCTCGGTAGCGAAAAGCGACGGTGCCAACATGCTCCCGCTCGACCAGATGGGCAAATTGCTCTCGCACCTGACTTTGATTCGTGCCGCAACCAACAGCATCGCCACAACCGGCCTGCAATAAATCGACGCGACCGGGTAACCGTCGGCATCGAACATATAACACCTGAATGTTGTTTCTATTTCCGACAGCTTTCAACAAGTTTATTCTCACATTTATGACTATTAAGAAAACAATCGTTTCAATTTTACTGGCCGGGGGATGTGCCATGGGCGCATTTGCACAAAACGGGTTGAACGACCCCATGACCAAGGCCATGATGGAAGTTTACGACCAGGAAATCACGGCAAACCCGCAGGCTTATGACGTCTATTTCCGCCGTGCTAACGAATACTACAAGTTCAACCAGTATCTACGCGCACTATCCGACATCGACAGCGCAATCAAATATGCCCCACAGGGCGATGCCGATTTCATGTTCCAATGCCTATCACTGCGTGGCGACATCTACCAGATGCTCGGGAAAACCCAGGAAGCTCTCAACGATTTCACTGAAGCACTGAAGCTCGACCCCACTTCGTTCATGGCTCTCTACCAAAAAGCCAATTGCGAATACGAACTGGGCGACTATGCCGCAGCCAAGGCCGACTATACCCGCATCAGGTCAAACAACCCCCGAAGTGCCGAAGCACTCACAGGGCTTGCCCGTATCGCCGTTAAGGAAAACAACCTCGGCCTAGCATCGGAATATATGGACGATGCCGTGGCAATGATGCCTGCCGACAGCGACGTGTATGTGCGCCGAAGCTCGGTGCGCCGAATGCTCGGCAACAACACCGGCGCCGTCGAGGATCTCCTTATGTCGATAAGCATCGACAACAGCCCCAAGGCATTCCAGCAACTTATCGAAATCAGCAACGAGGATTACCCCGCAGTTGTCACCGCATTGAGCAACGCCGTGCACCAGGCTCCTGAACAGGGCATGTTCTATTACATCCGTGGTGTCATAGCCCAGGCTCACGACCATTTCCCCTCGGCCATCGCCGACTATAACAAAATAATCGACGAAAACATGTATAACTACGCCGGGATTTACGGGTCGCTTGCCGAATGCCAATACGCGCTATGCCGGTTCGACGAGGCATTAGACAATGCAAACCGTGCGATAGGCATGACCAACGAAAACGGCGATTACCAGCTTACACTGGCAAAGATATGCCGTGCTCAGGGCCGTTACGATGATGCCCTGAAAGCCGTGGATGCCGCAATCGAAAAACTTCCGGCATCAGATGCGGCAAAAGCCTGGAAAGGCCGCATCCTGTATTCGCTCGGACGCTATGATGATGCCTCTACAATATTCGGCGAACTGATAATGGATTATCCCGAAACGCCTATGAACTACCTTCTGCGGGCATGGGTAATGGCCGACGGGCAGAAAAAATCGGGCGATGCCTCGAAAATCTACAAACGTATGCTCGACATCGCATCCGACAATTCACGTGCGGCATCACTCCACGGCTTCGCCCTCCTGTTTGCAGGGAAAAAGGCTGAAGCATTGAAATGGGCGGAAGAAACCCTCCGCGACAACCGCGACACCGACGGCTCGGTAAGTTATACCATAGCATGCCTGTATGCACAGGCTGGAGAAACTGAAAAAGGTTTCGAATGCATCGAGAAAGCCCTCGATAAAGGATATGCAAACCGCTATAACCTGACCGTAAACGATGATGCCCGTGTCAACATCGCGCCATTACGTAAAGGCACACGGCTCACGCAACTTCTCTCAAACTATTCTTACATCTTTGAATAACGGATTACAAACAAAAATCACACGGCCTTGCATNNATGCAAGGCCGTGTGATTTTTGTTTGTAACCAACCCCGCTATCAATGCCGCTACCTGGCAGGAACGCGGGAAAAACGCATACGCGAACGGAACAAAGGGAATTCAAACGAAAGAATCACACCATCAACCAGATTGGCGGAAACCTCCTCTGTCATCGGTTCCATATAGGCATCATACCACTCCAGGTTATAATGGTTTTGGAATATTGTAGGATATAACCTCCCCTTAAGCATGCAGGGCTGCCAAGATTCGGCATTCACCCTTCCGCCACCAAGATAAAGTATATCATATGCAGGCGAACCGGGTTCATTTCCTGAATGTTTCACAACAGCCAATCGATACGCACCTCCCGGCTGTGCCCAACGGGCATCGTTATCCCTATCCAAGAAATCCCATATCCCTTCAATCCCATCGGGGCCTTTACCAGATAAATAATCCCCCACGGATGCCTCAGTCCAGTCCGTACATAGCAACAGCGACGGTTCAGGGCGGTACCTGTAAGCCGCATACCTGATTTTCATTTTCCTGTTGCCTCCGATTCTGACGGTCGAAGCCCCTTTCACCGCACCACATGCACCCGCATAATACTCCAGGTCATTGCCGACCCATATCGACATCACACCTTTCCCTGATTCTTCAACCGAAAGGGTGTTAAGCCCCCCATAAAGGTCTACACCATCATAAAAATCATGACAGAGCAACTGATGCGGCCGGCCGTCGGTTGAAACCGAATCAACCGTTACACGCAGAAAACGCCGGTCGAACGGGTCACCAAGACATTCATTACCCCAATGCAGCCCGACACGGCGCAAAACCTGCCCTGACGAATCCACCCATTCCATTCCCCATGTAGCTTTCCCCACCCCGTTGCTGTTTCGGTTACCCGAAATTGACGCGCCGGTTTCAAACGAATGCCTGCCATTATCCTTCCCTATGGCAACTTCCACATATTCCCCGGCAGCACAAGATATATCGCGATAAACCTCATCTGCATGAACCGCAGATGCACACCACGCAAAAGCCGTCGCTACCGCCGCTATGATGCGCAATGATTGATTCTGAAAAGCCATAAAGGTGGTATAATGCACTAACCGTGCTGTTTCTTATGGTATATCTCCGATACACGTTCAATCATTTCCGACGAGTCCATGTCATATGGCAGCCATTCTATTTCAAACCCACGACGCTCCATCCCGCGGAACCATGTCATCTGACGTTTGGCAAACTGATGGATTGCGGTTTCCAATTGCTGACGCATGGATTCATAATCAATCTGCCCTATCACATATTGGGTCACAAACTTATATTCCAGGCCATAATACATAAGGTCGTCAGGAGTGACCCCGCACTCAAGAATCCTACGCACCTCGTCGACCATACCTTCGTTCAACCGCGCGTCAAGGCGTCGGGATATTCGTTCCCTGCGCATGTCGCGGCCTATCTCAATCCCCACAACCACGGCGTCACGCGGTGCTGACGGGGTCACCGATTCCGCCGTCTCAGGATGCGCGGCATAATACGTCTGAATCTCGATGGCACGGATGGCACGCTTCACCGAATCCACATCCGTGACATTATGCAGCGATTTCATCCCGGCAAGTATGTCGGTAAGTTCCTGTAAGGATTTACCCGCAAGGCTTTCACGCAACAACTTGTTTTCAGGCACTGCGGGGAGTTCCATCCCTTTCAAAAATGATTCGACATACATACCGCTTCCGCCGCATACAACAGGCACCTTGCCCCGGGAACAGATGTCGCCCAAAGCCGCCGATGCATCACGAAGATATTCAAACAGATTATATTTCGACCCGGCAGGTGCTATGTCGATCATATGGTAAGGCACTGACCCGTATTCGGCAAGGTCTTTCCCTGTGCCGATATCCATGCCACGATACACCTGTCGCGAATCCCCGCTGATGATTTCCCCATCAAGCGCTGTTGCAAATTCCACAGCCCTCCGGGTTTTGCCGGAAGCCGTAGGCCCTACAACGGCCAATATCGGCATTGACACACACATGCAGATTACTTTTTTAATGAATCGGTTTGATAATTAGCGTGCCAAATGCAACTTGCCGCCTATATATCTGATTCCGACAACAAATGCACACGGCAATATATAACGTGGAAATGAGATGGCGCATTCAGCAAAAACGCTCTGCGTCAGCCTCGTTTCAATCCCGGTCTCCTCGACAACAGACGCCTTAACGAATACCAGAAACTATCCTGGTTGTTATGCGCCACCTTAAGCCAACGATGGTCATTGAAATCCACTTCCCAGTTCCTGAGGTCACGCAATCGGAATGTGGGACGGTAATGCTTGATTTTATACAACCTCTTACCCTCCGCATCATATGTTTTCCATGCCATGGCAATGCGGTAGATTCTGTGAAGTTCGGCCACAAGGTCGCGGTCAATCAGGCTCTGACGGGCAAGCTGCTGCACATTTCCCCAAGTAAGCCATTCACCTTCAAGCGAAGAATCAATCAGTTCGGCATCATCATCCAGGAAGGCGAAATAATGGAATATGTTCCTATACGTGATATTGTCGGGACTTGAATATGCGAACTTTATCTCGGCATCGGGTATGCCGGTAATATTTTTAAATATGCCCACCGCCTTTGGCAGGTTTTCACGCTCATGATAGGCGGTACGCGCAATGACAGGCGTGTCAAACCGTTTGACACGAGCCCCGTTGGCATAAACCACCTGTGTAGGATAGAAATTCAACAGCAACCTGTCATTGCAGATTACAAGGAAACGCAACGTGGTCGAACCCGGCTGCTCCACAAAATGCTCTTCATCTTTCTGGCAAAAGTAAACCCAAAGGGAATGATATCGCGCCCCGAGATAAACCAACGACAGCACATACATCACCAACGGCATCCATATAAAGAAAAACAGGTCGGCACGGTTAAGATTCGTATTCACATACATAAGCATGTAATACGCCCAGTCAACCACGGAAAGCACCAGCGACAACACAAAAAGCAACTTCGTCTGATAACGCCATTCCTTGCGATACAGGTCTCCTACGAATCCATGCTCGATAACATTCCCGTAGCGCATCTTGCATTGCTGGCACACCAGCGGTTCACGGCGGTTCAACCAGTAATACAATGTGACAATGGTAGCCACCGGGGCGGTTATAAGTATCGCGATTATGGGCGAATTTATGTCGTAAGGCTGGCCGGTGAGTTCATGCGGATTCTCCCCAAGCCCGAAAAAGTACAAGGCAACAAGGGTTACAGCCGTCATCATCATAACCGCCGAAACCTGCTGGATCAAACGCGAGCACGACGGGAAATCACGCTTGCGAAGCTCTGTATGGAAAATTTGCAGCAATATATAGAACCCGATATTAATCGGGGCAAGCCACTGGCGCGGCACAACAGGTGCAAGCACCGTGAGCACCGTGAGCAAGCCCACTGCAACCGCCCAGTTCCGCCATAAACCGAATATAGCGGCGCTCATGCCTTGACGCCGTTCGTTTGCTCTGAACATTCTTATTGTTTACAGATTTGCTTTGAAATATTCTATCATGCGGCCATAAACCAACGCGCGTGCATCACATCCGTTAATCGAATGGTTCATCCCGGGGAAAAGGAACATATCGCAATAGCGCCCGGCTTGCTGCAGTTTACCCGCAAATTCGATTGAGTTGGATAGATGCACATTATCGTCGGCTGTACCCGACATTAATAACAAACGGCAGTTCATTTTGTCAGCACGGTTCACCGGGGCACCTTCGTCGTAAGCGTCGCCGTTCTCTTGGGGGGTCAGCATAAAGCGCTCTGTATAAACCGTGTCGTAATACCGCCATGAAGTTACAGGGGCTATGGCAACCGCTGCCTTAAACCGGCTGTCAGACGATGTTACGGCCATCAAAGTCTCATACCCGCCATAGCTCCAACCGCTTATACCTATGCGGTCGCCATCAACAAACGGCAGGGATGCGGCATAGGATGCGGCATTGATTTGGTCGATTGTCTCAAAACGTCCAAGACGTTTGTAAACAACGTCGCGGAACGCCGTGCCACGGCCGCCTGTGCCACGGCCGTCAACACACACCACCACGAAGCCTTGTGTTACCGCATAATAGTCCCAGTCCATTTTCCAACGGTTGGTAACCTCTTGCGAGCCGGGGCCGCTATACTGCCACATTATCACGGGATATTTACGCGACGGATTAAAATCGACCGGTTTGATAATATAGCCGTTCAGCGTCGTGCCATCTGACTGCATTGTGAAATACTCCTTTGCAGCACACCCGGCATAACGCGCAGCATAGTCACCGTTATCCTCAATCACACGCTGACGCTTCCCTTTCGCATTATACAAGGTATAAACCGGAGGTGTCGACGCATTGCTGTAATTCACCACATAATAATTCATCAACGGGGAAAATTCCGCACTGCCCCACCCCTCGGTCTCTGAAAGGTTTTCAATTTTTTTGCCCTGCCGGTCAACTTTATATACCACGCGGTTCAAGGCATTCCGAGGATTTGAGGAAGTGGAAACGGTGCATGGTTCCGACTGGAAATAAGAAAAGCCTGAAGCATCCTCCCCATAGAAAGCGGTCACCTCGTAATCACCCGAAGTAATCTGACGCAACAATTGCCCGTTATAGGAATATTTATAAAGGTGATTCCATCCGCTACGCTCGGAAAACACCACGAACCCGTCGTTTCCAAACGAGATATTCTCATAGGCAGCCGGATTAAGCCACCCTTTGGCCTGCTCGACCAGGATTGATTTGACAACGGTCGATTTCGGGTTGGCAGCATAGATTTCCATGCGGTTTTGCGCACGGTTCAGTGTCACCACCATCAACGGGGCAGTAGCCGAGGTTCCATATGATATACGTGGCACATATTCTATCTGCGGGTCAGGAAGCGCGATTTCCTTTGTTTTGCGGGTCTCCACATCATAACTGTGCACACTCACCTGCGAATTAGGCTGGCCTGCAACCGGGTACTTGTATGAGAATTCCCCGGGATATAACGCATAATCGGCTTTTGGTTCACACCACCCTTCGTAAAGGCTGAATGTAAAAGTCGGCACTTTCGACTCGTCATAACGGATAAAGCACAATGTAGAATTGTCGGGAGCCCATGTCATGGAACAGTCGGTGCCGAACTCCTCTTCATAAGTCCAGTCGGGAATACCGTTGATGATTTCATTACGTTTGCCGTCGGTAGTGACCTGCACCTCCGAATCATAATCGGTCTTCTTGATATAGATATTGTTATCAACCACGAATGCCACCATCCGCCCGTCTGGTGAGAAAATGGGGGATTGCTGCATGCGGAAATTTTTCGAAAGCGGGCGGAGAATGTTGCGCTTTATTTCAAACACATAGTAGGCAGCCCGCATCGAACGCCGGTAAACAGGCTCGCTATCACCGTAAACCAAAAGCTTGCTGCCTTCAGGGCTTAGCGAAAAATCCGTTATCCCTGAAATGCTGTTCTCACGGGTATGGGAAGTGTCGAGCACCGTATCAATCATCTTGCCTGTGGCAGTTTCATATCTTACAATCTTTCTACCCCCGTCTTCAAGCTTGAGGTAACTTTCCCCATCGGGCATAAACACGGTCTTGCCGGGTGTGGCAGCTGCATTTGACGGATATACATATTTGGCAATCCCGGCAACAGGGAGTTGCGACGGGGCAAGCGAACCGTTATATTGCGCAGGCGCACCATTGGCATCAGTCACAACAGCTGACAACAACAGCGCTGACAATGCCACACATGCCTTTTGGCAAGCCAGCCCTATATTTGAGTTTTCGATTATATGTTTCATAAAATATAAATAGTATATAAGTCGTGGAAATTATTTTATAATTACCATAGTGACATTTGTGCAGGATTGTCAGGAGCCGATTTCCGGGCCGGTTCCTTATATCCGAATTCGGGTTTATCCTCATCGGCCTGTTCCTTTTTCCTTTTGGAAGGGGGCGGCGGTGTGGCAATCAGCCAGTCCGTATCCTCGATGGATTCGTCGATAGCTGAAATCTTTAGTTTGGATTTTTTCGCACCCCTGCTTTTGCGCCCTTTCGCCGTACCCCCCGACTTGTTGCCGGTTATTTCGAAATCAACCTTCGGTGCTTCATATCCGGCCGGCGGCTCGGCAACGGCGCAGGCGCTTTCGTCAGCAAACATGCGCGTTTCCTTAAGCCTTGCTATTTCCGACTGCAATGCGCTCTCAGCCTGCGTGTGCTCATACAGGTTGTCTTCTATAGTTTTACGCAGATTGTCGGCAATATCCTCCAATGCCCGGATTGTATCATCCTTTTTGCTGATTAATTCGGCATTTTCCCGTTTCTCGATTTCAAGCACATGCAGAAGTTCATCCTTCTGCATCAGCTCGTCTTTCTGCTTGCGCAGGAAAGCCTCATTGGCAAGCTTTGATTCCTCCAAAGCCGAGAGCTGCCGGTGCAGCTGCTCCACAACGGCCAGGTTTTCAACTGCTTCTGCCAACTGCTCGCTTGTTGTGTTATATCTTATCTTAAGATTCTTATATTCACGGTGAATGGTTTCGTTTTCGCGCAGCAGGTTTTCAGCCTCGGCCTCCTTATCGGCCAGTTCCTGCGATTTCGAACGCAGGTTCTCCATAGCCACAGCCAGCTTGGCATTCAAGTCCGACAGCATGGCATCACCAAGGTCATCCTTTACCCTCGACTGTTCCAACGCATCCCTGAGGTTGGCAATTTCCTTCTTATGCGCCAGGTTTTCGTCACGCAGGCCGCCATTTTCAGCAGTCAGCCGTGCCACCGATTCCTCTGCCACATTGCGGGCTTCATTAGCCATTGACAATTCCGACTGCAACTCGCCTTGCCTGTCGGTCAGCTCGTTGACCTTGTCGGCCACAGCATCGTCGATACCTCCGGCCAGGTCACTGCCAAGCACAGACGTAACACGGATTTTGTTAATCAGGCTTTTGTTTTCAAGGATGTACTGCTCGTTTTCTGCACGCAATTCCCCGAGTTGCCTTTCAAGGTCGTTCACCCGTTCCACTAAAGCGCGTTTCTGCCGTTCGGCACTAAGCTGCTGCTTGCGTGAGTCGCTGTTATCCTCGTCCTTTTTCCGCGACTGCCTGCGCAAGGAGTCCAATTCCGACATCAAACCGTTCCGCTCGCTCTCCCACCGGGCATCGCAACGACGCCTTGCATCAACGGCAAGTTGCTCCATATATTCATGCATCGAGGAATCAAGCGCACTATAGATATATTCCCGTTGTGTCTTTTCGTCAACAGCCTCCCGTATGAAATCGGGGAGTGATTCGTTGAAAATTTTCACAACCGTTTCAAAAATTGCCGCAGGCACAACCGATTGCTCTTGCAAATCAACCGCATCTGTCCCGGAACCGGCATCATCGGCACCGTTCTGACCTGGGGATGCATCCCGGCCTGCAATGTTTTCGCCGTCGGCAACCTCATCCGCATCAGGTTTCCGCAAAGGCTTCACACGGGCGTCGATACCCTCATGCCCATTATCCTCCACTTCGGAATCCCCGAATCCAAAAGCTCTTTTTAACGTTTTGAAGAGTGCCATTCAAATTACTATATAGCGGCAAAGATGCCGGCCGGTTGGTGCATTACGGTGACATACGGGCAAAACCCGCATTTTCTACAAAATTAAGAAAAATCCGTGATTCAACGCCACCATATCCCGCCAAAGTTTCAACATCCTTCGGGATTTAGAGATTGAAGTCATATTGACATCTCAGTCAGTATGCCGGGCTGTCATCGGTCAGCACATCCATAAGGCCATAACGAAGCCGTGGAAATCAATTCATGATTTCACCAACCGTCAAATCCGACCTATTGGCCTCCGTCGCCTTTCTTCACGACCCCGCGCCCTTTCTTCCCGTCAATCCCAATCATCAACGGGGAAGTAAAGCTTACCAGGCGCAGGTTTTCCGATTCATAATCAGCAGGCAGGCTGTCGAGATAACCCACATCGAAATAATCATTCCCCCCGAAAGGATTCACCGTGAAATATCCCACGCCGAACGACGTCAGGTTTTGGAAAAAATGCGTGCCCTGGCTCGGCTCGATACGGTAATTGTCAAGAGCGGTTTCCACAATAAGCCGTGCTGCCGAAATATCCGCCCATTTCACAGGCACACCGAGTGCGCTGTCGCTTGAGCCCCAACGTCCCGGGCCTATAAGGATATACCCTTCCCCGGTTTCAACAAACCTCCGGTTCAACACAGCAATCTCAGTTGCTATTTCAGGATTACGCAGCGACGAGAACTGCTCCGGGCGTACATAAAGGATACGGGCGACATTATCCGTAGTGCCATGCCCTAAAGCCGTGTTGCTCCTCAAAATCAGTTTATCGTCAGGAAGGGTCAGTAACGATTCGTCAACATCATCCTTACGGTCGATTATCGGACGTATCTGCAACCAGTAGATACGCCCTTTCTGGACACCATCCTCGATAATACCGGCAAATTCAATCTCGACCGGGCGCTGCATAGCCTTCTGCCCTTCTGTAAGCATCAGGTTGACTGCTTGGGCGAGGGGGAATGCATCATCGCGCAACACGTTCGTAAAAGTCACCACCTTCCGCCCGGGGCCTTCGGCAGTATCCCGCAACAGCCCGTCGTTGGCATCATAAGTCGAAACCATATGCCTCAAGGCATCGGTGTGCTTGAAATCCTGGACATTTGCCATGGTCAGGTTGAAACTGTCGTCGACCTTGAAATCATCGTTTACATTATTCAGGTCAAGGCAGCACAATTCACGTTGGGTATCGCGCAACGCAAGGTCGAGCGTCGATGTCTGCAACACTTTTTTAGGATGCGCCGGGGAGAAACGCAAAGCCCTGCCACCGTCAACAATATATTTTCCAAGCCCGATGGCGACTTCCGCCACACCTTCCTCCGGGAGTTCGTCGTTAATCGGGTAATAGTTGAGCGAACGCCCTACACCGGCAAACGACGGGAAATAAAAACCGTCGTAGGTCTTACCTATGACTTCCTGTATGATAACCGCCATCTTCTCCTGGTCGATTACATTCGATGTGGCGGTCATATATGCTTTGCTCTCGGCATAGAACACCGATGCATACACCCCTTTTATGGCATCACGCAACAATTTGTGCATCTCCTGAGGCTCATCCACATGCGGAATCATATAAGTGGAATACACCCCGGCAAAAGGTTGGTAATGCGAGTCTTCCAAAAGGCTCGAACTCCTCACCGCCAAGGGACGGTCAACAACCTCGGTGAGTGCTTTGAGATCGTCGATAACGCGTTCGGGCAGCCTCGCCTTGAGAAACGCCGCCAAAATCTCCTCGTCAGGAAGATTGCTCAGAGCGATGGGGTAAAGGTCGTTGTCGGCCATGAAATCATCAAAGATGTCGGTACACAACACCACTGTGCGAGGTATCGAAATCGCAACCCCGTTGAAGTTGTCGCATTCGGGATGCTTTTTGATGATAGAATCGATAAACGCCAGGCCACGCCCTTTGCCGCCGAGGGAACCCTGGCCTATACGTGCGAAATTGGAATAGTAGTCGAACCTGTCCTTACGGAACTCCGCCACCACCCCGCGGTTCTTCATCTTGCGGTATTTGACGATAAGGTCGAAAAAAAGCCGTTTAACTGCCGGGGCTTCCTCAACGGAATTGAAACGATGGAGTTTCACTATATCGGCAATGGGGAACATGGCCCTTGAATAAAGCCAGCGGGAAATATCGTTGCGCCGGCCATGATACAGCAGCGAATCCGACGGTATGTCGTAAACACGCCTCTGCAATTCGTTTACCGACGAGATTCTCATGATTTCCAAACCCGTTGCCGGGTCTTTGAACGAGAAATCACCGAAACCGAAACACTCCTTAACCGTCTTTCCAAGGTCGACAGGGAACTTTTTAGATGTTTTGTCAAGGAAAATGCCGTCGAAATCGGCAACACGGTTACAGTTCTCACCCTCGGTCGACTCGACTATGATAGGCAGATACGGGTCACACATCCTCACATGCCTTGCAAACCTAATCCCGGCCTGCGAGTCCTTGACACCGTTGCGCATAAACGACACATCGGTAATCAGACCCAGCATTTTAGAGGAAAACTTCTCATAAAGCCGCATCGCCTCCTCATAATCCCTGGCAAGGATGACCTTGGGACGCCCGCGCATGCGCAGCATCTTCTCATGCTCGTTAAGGGCTTCTGTGGAAAACGCCACACTCTGTTTCAAAAGGAACTTATAGAGATGAGGCAGAACCGACGAATAGAACCTCACCGAATCCTCAACCATGAGAATCATCTGCACACCGACTTCGAGCACATCGTGCTCGGCATTCATCTTATCCTCAAGAAGCTTGATTATGGCAAGCAGGAGGTCGACGTTGCCAAGCCATGAAAACACATAGTCGATACCGCTCAAGTCCTCCGCCGCGAGCCTACGCGACACCTCTTTGGAAAACGGTGTCAGAACCACTATCGGAACCTGCGGGAAAGCCCTTTTCATCAGTTTTGCATTCTCGAAAGTCTCGCTCACATCCATGCCCGGCATAGCGATTACGAGATCAAACTGCTTGCGTTCCATCATCGCCAACGCATCGGAAATATGCATCACCCGTGTGATGCGTGGCGGCGATGAAAGATGAAGGGCCACATATTCGTTATATAGCTGCTCCTCCACACGCCCGTCCTCCTCCATCATAAACGCATCGTAGGGAGAGGCTACAAGCAGCACATTGAAAATGCGCCGTTGCATAAGGTCCTGGAAAGCGGTATCTTTCAGGTATAGCTGGTTTAGTGATCCTTCGTTCATGATTCCGATAAGGTTTATGTTAAGCGCATGTTATCGACAGAATAACGGGGTTCATTCCCGGCTTGAACCCGGTCAAAGCCGCTTCAGAGTCCGTATAGCCTCATGAGGGTCAGGGGCGGCAAACACATAATTGCCCGCCACCACCATGTCGGCCCCGGCATCGGCCAGGAGTTTGCCGGTTTCGGCATTCACACCTCCGTCAACCTCGATTATGGCCTGGGAGCCGCTATTTTGAATCATAGCTTTGAGCCTACGGGTCTTTTCAACCGCATTGGCTATGAATTTCTGCCCTCCGAAACCGGGATTGACCGACATAAGCAGCACCATGTCAAGATCGCCGATTACATCCTCGAGCATAACCAACGGCGTTGCAGGATTAAGGGTTACCGCAGCTTTCATCCCCGCAGCCTTGATGGCCTGCACGGTGCGGTCGAGATGCACACAGGCCTCCTGGTGCACGTTCATAATCGTCGCGCCGGAATCGCGAACCTGGCTTATATAATTTTGCGGGTTCACAATCATCAGATGCACATCGAGCGGCTTTGACGAAAGGGCGCCGACGGCCTTTACAACAGGAAAACCGAACGAGATATTGGGCACGAACACCCCGTCCATTATGTCGAGGTGAATCATGTCGGCCTCACTGCTGTTGAGCATTTCCATTACACGCTGCAGATTGCCGAAATCAGCAGAAAGGATTGAGGGGGAAACAAGCATGACGTGATATACTGGTTATAAAAGTAGTAATATGGTTACTTTTTCTTCTTCATGGCCTGCCATATAATATAAAGCAAGCAGATTGCCAGGAGGATGAAACCGCCTATTGTGAAATATGAATTATATTTCTCTACATTTTCATACAGGGTGTCGAGAGGCACGGTTTTGCCAAGCCAGTAACCAAGACCGGCAAGGATGCAGTTCCATACCCCGGCACCAAGAGCCGTGAAAATCACGAACTTGCCGATATTCATGCGCGCAAGTCCGGCGGGAATGGAAATAAGCTGGCGCACGGCAGGAATCAACCGCCCGATGAAAGTCGACACCGCCCCATGCTCGTCGAAATAGCGCTCCGCCTTATCCACCTTTTCACGGTCAATCAGGCAGGCATGGCCTATGCGGCTGTTGGCGAAGGCATAGACAATCGGACGTCCGAGCCACACGGAAAGGAAATAGTTGACCAGCGCGCCCACCACCGCACCCGCAGTGGCCACAAGCACAATCAGGAATATGTTCATATCCCCTTTTGTAACCGCCAGATAAGCAGCAGGTGGCACCACCACTTCCGACGGGAACGGAAGGAAGGAACTCTCAATCACCATGAACAGGAACACAAGCCAGTAGCCTGCATTATCGATAAACAGATCAAGCAGATAATGCGCATTTGCATAATCTGAGATTGCCAGTGTACTCAGCAAGTCAATCATAAGAATCTAATCAGAGTTATCAATTATAATCAAACTAATTTTACAACGCCGGTAAAAGGGAGCGGAATTGCCGCACAACGGTATCAGTCAGAAATACAGACACCCCGAAAATGCCCGGGACTAAATAGAATGTTTTCAGACAAGGCATATCTCGATAAGATGTTTTAATTCTGTTTGGCCGCACCGGCAAACACGCCCTTAATAGCAAATTTTCACAAAGGTACGAAAAAGCATCCGTAGGTTACAGAAAATCCCCCGGAATCTTTCCGGGGGATTTTTGTGTTCCCTTTTAATAAACCCGCCAATTACCGATATGGTTCAAATTATTTTTCTATTAATATTTGTTACTGGCGGAAGAGGCGGTAATCGCTGCCGTCGAAAAGGATGTAGAGAGTATTGTCAACGACTGTGCACACATTGAAGTCGATATCATCGTCATAGAACTCATCATCACCGGCGAAATATCCGCTCATCGAAATCAGATATCTATTGGGATCGGTAGTTCCTGTGGGCTTAATCCTGTAGTCGCCACGGAAATTCCAGACATATTCAGGATTTGCGGAATCCTTTCCATTGGCAATCATCTTTCCGTCGGCAGTGAACGTCATAGTCACCACTTCTGTTTCATCCTCATAGAGATCCGGGTATTCCTCAGAATAATATGTACCGACCCATGTGCCTACGATAGGGTTGCCCGATGCCTCGTCGTCATCGTCATCTCCACAAGAGACCAATGCAACCGACATTACAGAGAATATAGTCAGGAAAAACAGGTACATCAACTTTTTCGTTTTCATTGCTATTTAAACATTTTAATTAGGTTATCAAGTAATCAACGGGGGGAACACATACATATATATGTCTGATAAAGATTATCTGACGGTCACAACGGCACACATCCCGATCCGGCCATTCTGAAACATCAGAGCCCGGGGGTGTAGCCGTTCGGTTTACGGAGGTGGGAGGTATTTACTGTCTGGTTCGGTAACCCTTTGCGCAAAATGCCAATAAACGGTTCACATACACACAAAAAAACGTCATGCGAATCCTTATGGCTTTTCATAAAGCGCCGAGGGGGCTTTTAAAAGTCATTTAGATTCTGCAAGACGGGACGCAGAGGTTATAATACAAGTGACATATCAGGAAGAAGAGCCGTCCCATCACTTTCAGGCCTTACGCCTGAATTGCCTTGGTGATGTAATCTTCCCTCGGAATCGATTCTGGCATCTCTCCCACAAAACTGGGAAGGAAACGCCCTAAAAAGGGGGCTACAGCCCACAGAATTCCGATTTGCAATGCAAAGTTACAATTTTCACCGACCGAAATATTACCCCCCCCATTTTTAACACACATTAACGTGTCTTGACGGCGGCCTCCCTACCTGGTGCCTGAAGCATGAGGTCAGTCACATGAAACCGGAGCATGCGGGTTAGTCTCAAACAGACGGGCATAAAACGCAGCCTTCTGCTTGACCGGCAGCGGATATGCCCTGGAGGTGGATGGCATGCGCCATACGCGCAGTTGGCGCCCCAAAGGCTCATAAACAGTATCGACATATTCACCAGTACGCGGCATTGGTGTGGAAGTGAGTTCGGCAATCACAGCGGCCGCCTTCTCCCCGGTGGTTACAATCACCCCGCACTCGGGCATCGACCGCAAAAGGGCATCGAGATTCACTGGCTCCACAATCTCAAGAAACTTGTCGCTGGCATTATCGCGCAAACGTCGCACCTTATGCCCCGTGTCGCTCATCGCAATGCCCTCCCGATGCAGCAACACCTTGATTTCCACTAAATCAAATTCTTTCCTATCCGAATCATAGAGAGCAAGAGGGTCACCATAAAAAATCACCCCCATTATCCGCCAGAAATCGTTCGTCGGATTAGGGTAGTAAAAATTCATCCGCCACCGGTTGGGCTTCGGCGGGAAGGTTCCCATAATCAGCATCTTCGCATGTTCGGGAATAAACGGAGCCCAGGGATGGCGCTCAACAGGCATTTGTGAAGCATCGCCCGGTAGATTCTGGTTTGATTTTGTTTTCTGCATTTTCCTACTCCAACAATTTTAAATTCAGCCGAAACCGGCTTTATAATATTTACAACCCGGTTGCAGGCAGAGCCGGGACAGATGAATGCGAGCCTTTTAATGGCATCCCGGCAAAAAACGCCACAGGCCATTAAACTTTTATCATACTTTCAACGTCCTAATTCTATAACGTTTCAATAAATCGTTTTTATTTAACACATTTATGAAAAAATATCTTGCGGAGTGTATCGGAACGATGTTCCTGGTCCTCCTTGCCTGCGGCAGCGCCGTATTGGCCGGTCCGAAAATCGGAGTGTTAGGTATCGGCCTTTGTTTCGGCCTGGTTTTGTTGTGCCTAGTCTACTGCATAGGCAACATTTCAGGATGCCATGTCAACCCAGCCGTGTCGTTTGCCATGCTTCTCAGCGGGCGCATGAAGTTCAATGAGTTTTGCGGCTATGTTGTGTCGCAGCTTATTGGCGCCGCCATCGGTGCCGGATTCCTTTTTTGGTTTGTCAATATGGCACCCGGATTTGAATTCGGAGGCATCACCGGCAACAGCAACCTCGCCACCAATGTGCTCCAGCCGGGAGCCAATTCAGGCATGGCATTGGTAATGGAAGGGTTGTTCACATTCTTCTTCGTGATGGTAATCCTAGGAGCCACCGATGAAAAGAAAGGATTCGGTAAATTTGCAGGTCTGGCCATCGGCCTGGCTCTCGGTTTGGTAAATATAGTAGGGATTCCCGTTGACAATTGCTCGGTCAATCCCGCCCGCAGCTTCGGCCCGGCACTTTGGAGCCCCGAGGCATGGCCTGATTTCTGGATTATGGTTGTAGGCCCGCTTGCAGGAGCACTCCTAGCCGCTGTGTGCTGGAAAGCCGTATCCGGCTACGTCAATCCCAAAAGCATCGAAGGCTGATTCCAAGAGTGGACGCCGCCCCACACTGATGTCCATATAAACCAATCGCGGTGTGTCAAATCGAAATATTTGACACACCGCGATTGGTTTTATTCACGATTATTGAAACCGTATTATGCCTTTACACGTTCGAGGTAGTTACCGTTGCGGGTATCCACGCGCACTTTGTCACCGATGTTGCAGAACAGGGGCACACGGATTTCAGCCCCGGTCTCAACAGTTGCAGGTTTGAGGGTGTTGGTAGCGGTATCACCCTTGATACCCGGTTCGGTATATGTGATTTCGAGAACAACGTTTGCAGGCAGCTCGCAGGTAAGGATTGTTTCCGATGCTGCGTGAACCATAGCCTCTACAATATCCCCCTCTTTAAGGAACTGCACACCTTCGATGCTTTCACCGGGAAGGGCAATCTGCTCGAATGTCTCGGTATGCATGAAGTTGTAGCCCATATCGTCATGGTAGAGATACTGGTAGGGACGGCGTTCGATACGCACTTCGTTTACCTTCACTCCTGAGTTCCAGGTCTTGTCGAGGATACGTCCGGTTTTCACGTTGCGCAGTTTCGTACGCACGAAAGCCGGCCCCTTGCCAGGCTTCACATGAAGGAATTCAACGATAAAAAAGTAGTTGCCGTCAATGTCGAGGCACATGCCGTTTTTAAAATCAGCTGTGGTTGCCATAAATCGTTATTATTTCTTTGATATTTAAATATTTACTATTACAATAAGGCCTTTCGGGCACCACCGGGGCACAACTCGGCGAAAAGCCTTGCAAAATTAGCAACTTTCCGCCGATTTGCAAAACCGCTGCTGTTAAAATTCACCCGCCCGCCCTCAAAAACAGGCAATTTGGCAATGTCAGCGGCGATTTCACAAAAGTTCGTTGCCTACAACACCTCCGACGCATGGATTATAGGGATTTTTTGAGTAATTTTGCGTAAACTTTGCACCTGACTTATCACAATGAACGAATATAACTATGCATCCCAGGGTGCTGACTACCGGGTAGATTACGATCCCGACCTTATTGCCGAACGCCCGTTGCAGAGGCGTCAAAGAAACGAACGTATAAACGACAACAGCCGTGACAGAGGTTCGGACGAGACCGACAACGGGGCTAAAACATCGGCACGACGCGAAACCACGGCACCCCCAAAAGAAAGAAACACCCGCGACACCACTGCCCGCAAACGTGAAAGCAAGCCACGCCGTGCAAAACGGCCATGGAAAGAGGCAGGTATTGTTAAATTTCTCTGCGACAAACGTTTTCATGCCGTTGTCGGGGTGGCTTTGGTATTTTTGGCGGTGTATATCTCCGTCGCAGCAATTTCATTCCTGCGTTCCGGCTCCGAAGACCAAAGCGTGGTAAGTTCCATGTCGGTCAGCCAGATTGTCCAAACCGGCACAAAAGTGGAAAACAGTGCCGGGCCTGTCGGGGCTCGTCTTGCCCAATCCGTAATAGTGGAAGGGCTTGGATTGGGTTCCGTCGCCTTGGTAATATATCTGGGATTGGTCGGATTATCCCTGATGGGATTCCGTAAAACAGGTTTTTGGTCGCTTACTTTCAAATCCTTGCTAGTGGCTATAGCCATATCCATGGTGCTGGGACTTATAAGCCTTTGGCTAGGGTTGGAATCCAACCTGGGAGGCTATCACGGCCACTATATAAATGCCGCAATTATCGGTTATCTCGACTGGATTGGCGCAAGCCTTATCGGATTGCTATTGATAATATCCGTGTTCTATGTATATATCAACGACATCCTCAAGCTCTATAACCGTTACCGTGCAATGCGCAATGCGCATAAGGCAAAAGCCGAACAGGCCAGGATGGAATTAGAGGAGAGCCGCGAAAAGGTTCGCCGCGCAATGGCCGAGGCCGACCGTGACGAGAACGAACCACAGCCGGAAGCAGAAACAGCCACATCGGAAAAATCACATCCCGTATCACTCGGTTTCGAGGACACCCCTGCCGAGAACGACGAGGATATGTATGCAATAAACGCAGACACGCCACGCACACCTATCCAACCCGCTTATCAACACATCCACGTTGCCGAACAGGGATTATGGCGCAACGAAGCACAAAATGAGGCTTACAACCATAATGACGCATATAATCGCGAGGATGAAACGCCCGATACCGCCCCACTGACTGCAACAACTGCCGAACCTCAGGTCAATCATCACACACCGATTTATCATGAGGATAAAGTTTATCATGAGGACAAAGCGGCCGGGTACTCCCAGCCTACAACAACCACCGTCCGTCAAGAGCCAGAGCCGGAACCCCAACCAACTGAAGCGCCGGTTGCCGTAGAAAAAACTGAGAAAAACAACGCACTTGAAATGCCAGCACTGGAGGTGGTGACAAACTCCATCGAAGTTGCAAAATCCGAGAACACCTCCTCCTACGATCCCACAGCCGAGCTGTCACGCTACAGAATGCCCGGACTCGACCTCCTGCGCGATGTCCCGGTCAAAGCAAACAGTGTCGACCTGGAGGAGCAGGAGGAAAACAAGGAACGAATCACCAAAACCCTCAACGACTACGGAATAGCCATAAGCCACATCCAGGCCACAGTAGGCCCCACCGTAACCCTCTACGAAATCATACCTGCGGAAGGGGTGCGCATCGCCAAAATCAAACGACTGGAAGATGACATAGCCATGAGCCTCGCCGCATTGGGTATCCGCATCATCGCACCCATACCCGGAAAAGGCACAATCGGTATCGAAGTCCCCAATAAAGACCCACAGACGGTTTCCATACGCTCCATCCTGGGCTCAAAAAAGTTCCAGGAATGCAAACAACAGCTGCCGATGGCTATGGGGGCAACAATATCTAACGAAGTCTATATCGCAGATTTATGCAAGATGCCGCACCTGCTTGTGGCCGGTGCGACAGGTATGGGTAAATCTGTCGGGCTCAACACCATTATAGCCTCGCTGCTCTATAAAAAGCACCCGGCCGAACTGAAATTCGTGCTTATCGACCCGAAGATGGTGGAGTTCAGCCTCTACAGCGTCCTGGAGCGTCACTACCTCGCAAAACTCCCCGACGAGGAAGAAGCCGTGGTCACATCAATGGATAAGGTCCTGGCCACCCTTAACTCGCTCTGCGTGGAGATGGATCAACGTTATATGCTGCTGCGCGATGCGAACGTACGCTCCATAACCGAATACAACGAACGGTTTGTCGAAAAGCGCCTCAACCCTGAAAAAGGGCATCGCTACCTCCCCTACATCGTCATGATTGTGGATGAGTTCGCCGACCTTATTATGACCGCAGGGAAAGAGGTGGAAAAGCCGATTGCACGTATCGCACAGAAGGCACGTGCCGTGGGGATGCATATGATTATCGCAACCCAGCGCCCGTCGACCAACGTAATCACCGGCATTATCAAAGCCAACTTCCCAGGCCGTATCGCATTCCGCGTATCGCAGATGGTCGACTCGAAAACAATCCTCGACCGCACCGGTGCAAACCAGCTGATAGGGCGCGGCGACATGCTGTTCTCGCATAACGGCACCCTCGACCGTGTGCAATGCGCGTTTATCGATACGCCCGAGGTCCAAGCCATATGCGACCATATAGACGCACAGGCCGGCTACGAACATGCCTATTATCTCCCAGAACCCATAATCGAGGCTGACCCGTCGGCAGCAGGCTCGCTCACCGACCGCGACCCGCTGTTTGACGAAGCGGCCGAAATCGTGGTAACAACAGGAGTGGCCTCAACATCGTCGCTCCAACGGCGTTATTCAATCGGCTATAACCGCGCCGGCAAAATAATGGACCAATTGGAAGCTGCAGGAATCGTAGGTCCCTCACAAGGTGGCAAACCCCGTCAGGTATTAATCGACCAGATGCAACTCGGTTCCATTATCCGCTCATTTGAATAACTGCCGTAATTGCGATTACCTCGATATCCGACAGAAGTCAGACCCTATGCGCAAGAACCATGGCGCATTAACAATTGTTACCCTTTATGATGAAATTCCGAACAATAATCATACTGTTATCCGCATTGTTGCCAGCTGTAATGCACGCTGCCGGGAGCGCCGGCACTTCCGCATCAGAAGTGCTCAGGCAGGCTGTCGCAACGATGAAAAAAGCGCCTTCCATCGAAGCTGCGTTCACAGCTACATCGGGCAACGTTTCCACCTCAGGCAACATATTGTTATCAGGGAACCGTTTCAAACTTTCCACGCCCGATATAACCACATGGTTCGACGGAAGAACCCAGTGGGCATATTCCCCGGCAGCAGGCGAGGTAAACCTGTCGGAACCCACCGCCGAAGAGCTACGGCAAATAAATCCCTTTGCCATTATCGCAGGTATGCAGGCCGATTATACGCCACGACGCCTGCAAAGCGCCACCGGGACTGACCGCATAGAACTTATCCCGAAAGGGAAGAGTGAATATCGGAAAATTATAGTTACCTTTAACGGCGCTACGAAATTCCCGTCGGAAATAGCAGTGACATCGGTCGACAACTCAACGACAACGATTAAAATCCGCAGCATCCGGACAGGGAAGAAACTCTCAGATTCAGCTTTCCGTTTCAGTCAAAAGGCTTATCCGGGAGTGGAAATAGTCGATTTGAGATAAGGCTGCAATCAAAACCAACGTGAAAACCTAACATTAAAAATATCATGGCAGAAATTATAACCAAATGCGCAATCATCGGCGGAGGACCTGCAGGCTACACCGCCGCAATCTATGCATCACGGGCCAATCTGGCACCAATCCTCGTTGAAGGGATGCAACCCGGCGGCCAGCTGACCACCACCACCGAAGTGGAAAATTTCCCCGGCTATCCCCAAGGTGTAAGCGGCACCGAGATGATGGAGGAGTTCCGCCTGCAGGCACAGCGGTTCGGCGCCGACATAAGGCTCGGAATTATAACGGATGCCGACCTGTCACAGCGCCCCTTCCGCCTTACACTCGATAACGGCGATGTAATAGTTGCCCGCACAGTCATTATCGCGACGGGGGCGTCAGCACGTTATCTCGGACTACCTGACGAACAAAAATATAAGGGCATGGGGGTATCGGCATGTGCCACATGCGACGGGTTCTTTTACCGCAAGCGCACAGTAGCAGTGGTGGGCGGCGGCGACACGGCATGCGAAGAAGCCGTTTACCTCGCATCGCTCGCATCGCAGGTCTATCTGATTGTTCGCAAACCATTCTTACGTGCATCTAAGGTGATGCAGCAACGCGTTGCCGACACACCCAACATCAAAGTGCTATTCAACTGCAACACCGAAGGGCTGTATGGTGACGACGTGGTTGAAGGCGCACACATCGTGGAAAACCTTGGCACGCCCGATGAACGTCGATTCGACCTGCCTATCGACGGGTTCTTCCTCGCCATAGGGCATACCCCGAACACCACGCTGTTCCACAACCAGCTCGACCTGGATGCCGAAGGTTACATCAAGGTCGAATCACCATCCACCCGCACAAGCGTTCCAGGCGTATTCGCCGCAGGCGACGTCAGCGACCCGTTCTACCGCCAGGCTGTCAATGCCGCCGGTTCCGGATGCCGTGCCGCCATGGATGCCGAGCGCTTCCTCATCGAGGATTGATAATTATAAGAGGGCACTTAGAGATTGTCTAAAATTTTTTCCAAAAGATTTTTAGACAATCTCTTAGTGGATTCCCTGGCGACATCTTGCCAGGTTCCCTATCAGCCCGACTATCCTACATAGCATACAACTTTACCCTGTGAACGCCGGAGCCGTTTGGCTCCGGCCCCCCCTTCCCCCTTTTCCGCCTGTCAAAAACACGGACAATCCCAGCAGTCAATCAGTAACGACACAGCAACGCCTTAATGAGAATAATACGAAAGTCGTTACCACCGGGTGTGCAACAGCCATCCGTTCATAGTAAAAATACCAGTAATCTTTTTTCACTATGGGAAAGGATATGCCAAATTTAGATTCCTCCCTGTTCAGGATAAACCTGCCCACATCCCAACCAAGGCCAGGGGTGCTGCTTGTTGCAGAACCATTCTTGCGCGAGGATTATTTCAATCATGCTGTCATTACCCTCATCGAATACGATAAGGATAAATCATCAATGGGACTTGTGCTGAACAAACCCACAGGCTATACCCTCGGAGAAGCCATAGAGGGTATAGATGATAACATCGACACCCCGATTTATTGCGGGGGCCCGGTGTCATGCGACCGCATGTTCTACATCCATTCTCTTGGCAACGAATTTCCCCATTCCCGCAAGCTTTCCGATGACCTGTATATCGGCGGCGATTTCGAAAGCGTCAAATCCTATGTCAACATGGGGCTACCCACAGAGGGTATCATACGCTTTTTTGTGGGCTACAGCGGCTGGGATCCGGGGCAGCTTGAAGAGGAAATAACCCGCCATGTATGGGCCGTGGCACCACGTCCTGCCAACAGCGAGATTTTACGTGAGGACGGCGATTCGTTCTGGTACCACATAGTCCGCTCGATGGGGGCAAAATACCGTAACTGGCTTTACCATCCCCTGAATCCACAATTCAATTAAACAAACAAATGGCGATGTATCAAACGTGACACATCGCCATATCTGTTCTATAACCGCATGGACACAGACCGTTCACAAACGGTTCATATGACATAATCAATCCGTCTCACCACCATCAGCGAGAAATCATAGCGAAAAATTCCTGTCTGAGTTGGGTATTATTCACAAATTCGCCGGAATAATCAATAGTGTCGGTAACAGCCATCTGCTTTTCGACCCCGCGCATCTGCATGCACAAGTGCCGGGCATTGCACACCACGATTACCCCCTTGGCCGATAAGGTTTCGGTAACCTCACGGCATATTTCGGCGGTAAGCCGTTCCTGTACCTGAAGTTTTCGGGCTATGGCATTTACAAGCCGGGGAAGTTTACTCAGCCCGATCATCGAACCGTCAGGGATATAACCTATGCTGACAGTGCCGAAAAAAGGCAGTATATGGTGCTCGCAAAACGAGTAGAACTCTATATCCTTGACCACTACCATCCGAGAACCGGCATATTCGAAAATAGCCTGCTCTAGAATCTCACGTGGCTGCTGACGGTATCCCTGTGTTGCAAACCACATGGCTTTGGCAGCACGCATAGGGGTTTTGAGAAGCCCCTCCCTTTCGGGATTCTCCCCTATCAGCTTTATTATCTCCCGGTAATGACCGGCAATAGCCTCGATTCTCTGAAGCTCGTCTGCCGGATATCCGCCGGTTTCAAATTCCGATGTATCGCAACTCATAATCAATGAAACACGATTTTATAGTTCGTTTTCATATTCAAACTAACGCGCGTTTATACGGTCACGCACCACACGCACCTCCCTGGCATAACGAGGGAAAGCCTTACGTATTTCCGATGCCGCCTTTTCCGCATCATACTGTGTGCTGAAATCGCCCACGCGCAGACGCCAATACGGGGAGGCATATGACACATAAGTGGAATAAGCAGGGAACTGCTGGCCGATAGCCCGCTCACGCTGACGGGCCTCCACTTTGGCCGACCGCACATTGTTATCGGCATAAACCTGCACACGGAATCCGACCGTTTTGCCGGATTTGGTTCTCACCACGCGCTCGGTCTCTGCTTCATCATCAGCTTCGTCAGGATTGACTACCTCGGTATCGGCATGTTGTGCAGCTGTTGTGGGGAGTGCCCTTTGCATCAATGCGGCAGGCCCCTCTACTGTAACCCCCGATGCAGGAAGGCTCAAACGTTCCACTATGGTAGTTCCGATGGCAGTTTTCGTGGCCGTGTCAGGTGCATTCTGCGAATCATCGCATTCTACAACATCAGAAGCCGCCGAAGCCGGAGCGTCAAAAGCCGTTTGCGCATATCCTGCCTGGATGGCAGTCACGAAAATGAAAAGGATTGTAAAACCCTTCGACACCGATTTCAAGAAAGGTTGGGGCATGAGTTGGCGTTTGTTTGGTTAGTCTACATTCTTAAGAGGGTGCTTTATAAGAAGCCTGAGATATACCCAACCGGGAAGGCTGTTAAGAGAGCCGGGTATATAAATCACAGATATAGTCTCATTTTCACAACCTCTATAAACAACAGCCGCAAACCCCTGAAAGGTTATACCCCCGTGGGATTCGCGGCCATATATTTTATGATTGGATTGCTTACCTGAATCAGAATGCGGTAACGATACCCATGAAGGAAGCTGCATCAAGGGCAGCACCGCCAATCAGGCCGCCGTCAACATCGGGCTTTGCAAAAAGCTCGGCGGCATTCGAAGGCTTGCAGCTGCCACCGTAAAGAATCGAGGTATTGTCGGCAACTTCCTTGCCGTATTTACCGGCGATTACGTTGCGGATGTGGGCGTGCATCTCTTCTGCCTGCTCAGCTGTAGCGGTCTTGCCTGTACCGATAGCCCATACGGGTTCGTAAGCAAGGATGATTTTACCGAAATCCTCGGCTGAAAGGTCGAAGAGGGCTTCCTCGATCTGAGTGGTAACCACATCGAAGAATGTGCCGTCTTCACGCTGCTCAAGCACTTCGCCGATGCAGAAAATCGGGGTAAGGTTTTCGGCAAGCGCCAGATTTACTTTCTCTTTAAGGATTTCTGAAGTCTCGCCATAGTACTGACGACGCTCCGAGTGCCCGAGGATTACATATGTAGCGCCGGTCGATGCCACCATGGGGGCGGAAACCTCACCGGTATAAGCGCCTTTGAGATGGTCGGCGCAGTTTTCGGCACCAAGGCCGAGCTTGTTCGAATCAATAGCGGCTGCAACCGATGCAAGGTGGGTGAAAGGTGTGCAGATTACTACGTCGCACTTGGGCGAAACGTTTTTAAGGGCTTCGTTTACTTCCTTTGCCAGTTCCACGCCTTCTGCGAGGGTGGTGTTCATCTTCCAGTTGCCTGCTACAATATTCTTTCTCATTTTTATTTTATGATTAAATTTCTTTCAATCTACGATTCTTAATTGAAAACATGGAACTATCAGGGTCATGCCCGACGAACCATGAAGCCATATAAGAAAAAGCCTTGATGACTTCAAAGTCAAACCTCATGCAAAATTACGAATTTTTCATGGCTTTTTTCCGATATGCACTCTTTATTTTCATCCTGACAGCAAGAATTAACCCTTGGAACAGGTACAAGGCAAGCAATGCCCCGCCGAATATGATGTTCGTGGCCGTAAACCAACGGTTTCCGTAACCTTTCAGCTCATCCATAAATTCTTCCTCGCTTTCAGGCGATTCGATGACATCGGGCGAAATCGAGCTGAGAGTTGTTTTCGATGTTATCACCCCGTCTTCAAGCACGACAAGCGATATAGTGCCTCTTGAAAGTTCCTTAAGCAGCGTATCATCAGCGGTATAACACGGATATTCAGCCATCGACATGTCGCGCCATATGGCAACCCCGCGGCTGTCAGTACCGAGAAGGGCAATCATCGGGATACCTATACTGTCGGCATATTCATATATTTCATTTATGGTATATGTGAATGTGACCCCGGCACGCTTCGGTTCTGACAACACCAGCAGAAGCTGCACACCTTCAGGTTCGATTACATCGGCTGTCACCTCATCCTCCCCGTCGAAAACAGCCAGTTCCGCACCGTTGCCACCCTCAGTCCCGCCAACAGGTATTCGGTCGACAAACTCCCAGGTGGAATCAGGCAGCTGGTCGATTGTGAATTCCTGACGCTGCCCGTCTTTCTCATACACAAAGACAAAGCCGGCATCGTCATCGCCGGAAGCCACAAGCGACGTCCCTACCGGGAACGAGCGGAAATCAATCATAGGCTGGGCGTTGTACCCATAAAGCCCGATTATAATTATATACAACGAAATCCACGCCCCTACCATCCATTGTATCGCAGGATTGAACAATGCTTCCCTGATTTCACTGTTCCATTTCAGGAGCAACAAAAGCCCGGTGGTTATGGCAATATTCTTAAGGAAAGTAGCCCCGTTGGAAATCTTCCAAAAATCACCGAAACAACCGCAATCGCTCACAGGGTCGGCAATCCATATGTAGGCCGTCAGCGGCAGCATCACAACCATGGTCAGAAACAAGCCCCATGGAGCCACCCGTTTATAACAACCCATTGCCAGCAACAGGCCGAGCACGAACTCATACCCGGCAACACCCATGGCCAGCATAAACACTATCGTGCGTGGTTGCGACATATCCCATATCGCAAGATATTCCTCTATCTTAAACACAAAGCCCCACAGGTCAAGGCTTTTGACCAGGCCCGACATTACGAACACCCCGCCGATAAGCAGGCGGAGCACCCATACCGTTACATGTTTCCAGACCGGCATATCGTCAATGTGTCAGTTTGATTATCCCGAACAAGGCATAATTCACCATATCCTGATAATTTGCGTCAACCCCTTCCGACACAAGGGCTTCCCCGTCATGATCCTCGATTTCCTTTGTCCGCATAATCTTCATCAATATCAGGTCGGTGTAGGAGCTTACACGCATTTTGCGCCAAGCTTCATCATAATCATGATTTTTGCGCAGCATCAGGCTGCGGGTTTCACCCATATAGTTGTCATAAAGCCCCAAAGCCTCGTCAACACCTATATCCTTACCCGATGCAAAACCCTTCTCGAGCTGGATCAATGCTATTATACCATAGTTTACAATGGCGATAAAACCATCCAGAATCCCCTCATCGTCAACCTGGGCATTCCCTTTGGTTTCAAGCGAGCGGATACGGTCGGCTTTGATCAGAATCTGGTCGGTGAGCGACGACGGGCGCATCAGGCGCCATGCAGCGCCATAATCACGCAATTTAGCCTCATAAACCGAGCGGCAACGGGCAATCGCCTCGTCAAATTCCGCTATTGTGTCATGTTGTTTTGTCATTATAGCCTGAATATCTGTCTTTTATGTCGCAACCTCCGCAAACCGACGTCCCATGTTCAAAAGGGAATCCCGATTACGGCCGGCACGACATAGTTTTAGCGTATTGCAAAATATAAATCACGTCTAAAAACCAAAAGCGTGGAACAAACCAAAAGTCTGCTCCACGCTTTGTAGGGTGAAATGTGGGTTTCGAACCCACGA
>LUJQ01000001.1 GCA_001689485.1 Bacteroidales bacterium M6
TCCGGAGAACCGAGGAGAGAATCAAGTTCCGAGCAGAGTATGAGAGTGTATTTTCCTTTCTTCACACGAGTGATGTTGTGGTATTTCAGATAGTGGTGGAGTTGGTCGCGTGTCAGCCCATACTTCTCCATTGCCTCTGGATAGGTGTAATATTCCGGCTCCTTTGGCGCGGTCGTACCCTTCGCCAAATCGAAGTGATACTTTGAATACATCACATAGTTGCCATGCTTTTTCTTCGGTATTCCCTCCTTTGATACGAGAGTATAGATTGCCGATAGCGTCATGCCATAGGCGGCTTGAATATCCGCCACGGTGTACCACTCACTGATTTCTTCCTTTGGTTGCTGATTTGCAAAGTAGCGGTCAACATGGCTACGGCTCCAGAGCGTCTTTCCTCGGCTCTGAGTCTTCGGCCAGCCATCACGTTCCGCAATCTTATACATCCCGGAGTTTGACACACCATATTTCTCCTGAACCTCTTTCGAGGTGTAGAACTCGGTGATTGGTTCTCGTGTCGGCTTCTCTCGTTTAAGATACTTATGACCATTCTCAAATAATTGGTCAATATCCTGCCGACGTACCAGTGTCTTTCCTTTGAACTGCACAGTTGCTATAGCGTTGTCGGCAAAGTATCGGTATACAGTAGCCCGGCTGACTCCAAGCAATCGGCATACCTGAGTGGGGGAAAGGAACTCAAGTTTCTCAATTTCTATCTTACCTTCAATCTGGGTTGAGTATTTCGCCTTGAACTCGCTGAGTTTCGCTTGCCGTTTTCTCTCCTTATAGGCGAGCCCGGAACATCTGTGGCTACAGTATTCCGTGGTAGTCTTTCGTGCGACAAATTCTTTGCCACACCACTTACATTTTTTGATGATTTCAATATTACTGCTCATATTCGCTTTTATTGGTGGTTATTTCGCCAGTTATTTAGCCGAAAGTGTATCATCGCGTCTCACTGCGTCTCATGGTGTCTCAAAAGTCCACGACCTTGCGACACGATGTGACGGGATTGACCGACTTGCTACAAATCGGGTACAAAAACACAGGTAAAAAGGGGTGAAAAGCGGTTATATTGCAGTATGAAGACGAAAAAAGCCGCCCGATAACGAGCGACTTTTCAATATTTTACACCAAATGGCACCAGTTGTCACCAATAGGCTACTTGCCGATGCAGAAGCGGGAGAAGATGGTGGCGAGGATGTCGGGGGTGGTGATGGTGCCGGTGATGGTGGAGAGGTGGTGGAGGGTTTCGCGGACGTCCTGGGCGACGAGGTCGCCGGGGAGGTTGGTGGTGAGGCCGTCGATTACAAGGCGCAGGGATGTGGCGGCCGAGAGGAGGGAGCTGTAATGGCGGGCGTTGGTTACGATGACGGCGTCGGGGGTGTCGGCTGCGTGGGGTATTGAGGCGGTTGCTATGTGGTGAAGCTCGTTTTTCAGGTTATCGATGCCTTGGTTGTTGAGAGCCGAGATAGGGAGGGGGGGGATGGTTGCGAGGTCTTGGTCGGGGAGGGGTGTGGTTTGTTTTTGTGGCTGGGTGGCAAGAAGGTCGCTTTTGTTTAGAACCGGCAGGATGGTTGTGCCGGTTGTGCATTTGGAGGTGAGCTCCTTATGGAATGACCGTAGGTAGGAGGGGGTGCTTTGTGGGGTTATTACCCAAAGGATGATTTTGGCCTGGGTGGTTTTTTCCCATGCACGCTCGATTCCGAGGTTTTCGATTTGGTCGGTGGTTTGGCGGAGGCCGGCGGTGTCGATGAACCTGAATGTCATGCCGTTGATGTCGGTCGTGTCCTCTATTGTGTCGCGGGTGGTGCCGGGGATGTCGCTGACTATGGCCCTGTTGTCGCCTAGCAGTGCGTTTAATATGGTTGATTTGCCTACATTCGGTTCGCCGATTATTGCCACGGGTATGCCTCGGCGGATTGCGTCGCCGGTGGAAAAGGATTCGGCGAGGCGTTCCACGGTTTGAAGTGTGGTTTGTGACAGGTCGAGCAGTTGCCTGCGGTCGGCAAATTCCACGTCTTCTTCCGAGAAATCGAGTTCAAGTTCGAGCAGCGAGGCCAGTTCGAGCAACTGGTCGCGCAGGTGGCCGAGTTGCGACGAGAAGTGGCCGCGCATTTGCGACATTGCCACGCGGTGTGACGCGCGTGAGGTGGATGCTATGACATCGGCCACGGCTTCGGCTTCTGCAAGATCCATTTTTCCCGATGCGAATGCGCGCATTGTGAATTCACCGGGTTCGGCAGGCCGGCATCCTTGCCGTATCAGCAGGTTTATAAGTTCGGTCTGAATCCAGATGGAGCCGTGGACTGAGAATTCCACTACGTCGTCGCCTGTGAATGACCTTGGCGCGCGGAAGATTGTTGCCACTGCCTGGTCGAGTGTCTCGTTGTTCTGAGGGTCGACGATATTGCCGAGATGGGCGGTATGGGATATGGCGTCAGAAAGTGTTTTTCCGTGCCATACGGTATCGGCTATACGGACTGCATCGGGGCCGCTTATTCGGGCTACGGCTATCCCGCCTATGCCTGCCGGGGTGGAGATGGCGCAAATAGTATCGTCGTTGTTGGTCATTGCCAGGGTGGGTTTATGGGTCATGAAACTCTGTCTTGTGGGGTTATCTGCGGGGCATGCGGCTCCAGCGGTTGAAATCGCATTGTGCTTCTACGGTGGTTTCCACATCGTCGGGGAGCGCTGTGAAGAAGTCGTGACCGGTCAGTGCCTCAACCGAGTCGACGCTGACGGCGTGTGTCTGCATACCTCCTTTCACATAGCTGTTGGGCATGATGAAACCTATTGCCGACGGTGGGTCGGTGTAGGGGGAAAGTATGACTTTGAAGAATTTCCTTGGCACGGCTACGCCTGTTGTCCCGATTCGTTCTATGCCTTCGCCCGGTATGAAGACCGGCCCGCATACGATGACGACAGCGCTGTCGGCAATAGCCCGTTGCCGGCATTTTTCTTCAAGTTTTTTCCATGCGCCACGGTTAAGTTCGCCAGCCTGGGGGCAGATGTTGGTCAGCAGGAATGATTCGCGCATGGTTTCGGGGCTCCATTTCATGTCGCCTGCAGGAGCCATATGGCCTCGGTCATAGCCTGAATTGCGATAGTCGTCGGTAGTGGCGCATCCGTCGACAGCGGGGTCGGTCTGGAAGGAGCTTTCGCGACTGTTTTCGCCATCGGTTTCTGATGTAAGCAGTTCCCATGCCACCCAGTTTGGCTGGTGGGTGGAGCGGTTGAAAGAGACTGTCATCCCCTTGTAGTTGATTATTTCCTCTTCAAGCATCGGGTTTGTCTTGACATACTCCAGCGAACCATCCGGCACGATTTGCCTGTGCGGGTGGTTGCGGGCTGAGGTGACCAGGTAGACTATGGCTGCCACCACGGCCAATGCCAGTAGGTAGCCTGCACGTTTTGTTGAAGCATCGGAGGCCGGGCGTCTCCGTTTGGAGGGCCCGGCCTTCCGGCGTTGGGGTTGTTTCTTTGGCATTATCTTGTTGCTGTCACAGGTGCGGTTTTGTTGCCATACCTGTTGATTGCCTTCTCTTTATCAGAGAATGGCTGATATGTTGAAGTTTTGGAACTCAAGGTCTTTTGCAGCTTTGTCGGCCAGTGAGCGGTCGAGTTTCACAGCCTGGCGAAGGTTGTTGTTGACCATGGTGTCGTTGTTGGTGCGTGCACCGAGGATTGCCGTGATATAGTATGTCATGGCGTTGGGTGCGGTCACACCGGCGAGGGTTGATTTAGCCTTGCTGTAGTCTTTTGCAAGGATTTGGGCAAGGGCGGCGTTGTTTGTTTTTGCATTACCAAAGGCTTTGACTGCGGCATTGGCGTCGCCTGTCATGAGGTAATATGTACCCATGGCATCGTTGAGTTCCTCAAGGCCGGCTGCTGCACCGAATTTCTGGTTTGCCTGGCGGTAATCCTTGTTCATGAGCGAAATCAGCCCGAGGTTCATCTGGGGTTCGGCTGCTTCCGGCGCAAGGCGGGTTGCCTTTGCAAAGTTCCCTTTCGCAGCGTCGTAATTGCCTGCTACATACTGGGTGAGGCCGAGGTCGTTGAAGGCGCGGTAGTCGTTGGGGTAAAGGCGTGCGGCTGTTTCGTAGATTTTCATTTTGTCGCCGTTGTCATCAACCAGCGTTGCTGCATAGAGCAGCTCGTCGGCGCTGAGAGCCGATGGGTTGGAGCTGTATAGGTCGAGTATTTCCTGATCGCTCTTGCCGATTACGTTGATTGACGCTGTGATGCGTGATTTACGCAGACGTGGAAGAATCTGGTCGGCGAGCTGGTCGAAAATCGACGACAAGTTGCGTATTTCTCGTTCACGTTGCTCGGGGTCTTTATACATTGACAGCACGCTTAGAATAAGCTCTTTGTCCTGGATGTTGCTGGCGGCTACAAGTTTTTGGAAGCCTTCCCAGTCCTCGGGGGTGAAATTGGCGGTGAGTTCGCCAAATTCGGTCACATTGTCCTTTTTAAGTTGGTTTTTGAGGTAGGCCGAGGTGTTTTTTTCGCGGTTTTCTGCGAGACGGGTGTTAAGGTCGAGCGAACCTTCAGGCGATGCATATGATGAGATGTTTATTTCCTCGATTTCGCGGGTCTTGTCGCCGCTGGCATCCTTTATCTGCTGGTTGAGCGCGAGCATTTCGCTTGATTTCACCTGGCCGTCGCGTACGTTGGCCTGGTTGATCAGGAAATGTATGTCGGCATTGTATTTTTCGTTGATGATGCGTTGGAATTTGTCGTGGGCGAGTGCGGGTGTCACCGTGGCGGCATCCGCAAGTGCGGCAGTGGCTACTACGCCTTTGGCCACTTTCACACGCGGGAGCACATATTGCTTGTTGCCCTGCCTTACGTCGAATGCGAGTTCGAGTTCGCTTTTCATCATGTCGGGCTGGTACTCATACATGACCGGTATAGTCACCGTGCCCCCGTTGTCGTAATTTATTACAGGGGCGTTGCCACGCACCTTTTCCCCTTGGAAGGCATAGGGTTGGGATGCCACTTCCTGCCCGTTGAAGCAGAGGTAGGGGGTCACTGTTACCTGGGCGTTTTTCACGAAGAATTTTGCCGGTACGCGTGCTGTGACGGTTGCGGGAACGCGGTCGCCTACTACTTCCAGCGGGTTGGGGTTGACAGTGAAATAATCAGCCTGGAACTGATTCAGTTTTTTGCTGCATCCCGTAAGCATTACGGCGCCGGTGGCAGCCAGCAACATGAGGTGTTTAGAGTTCATGACGAATATTGGGTTAATCCTTAAATGCAAGTTTTTGTGATGTTTGGATGTCCTGCCAACTCCCTTGTGGGAAACGGTCAGACATTTAGGGCAAAATTACTGAAAATTTGTAATTTCGCATACCTCATACCGGCATAAAAGAAGTCGGTTGCATATAAGAAAAGTTACAAACGGGTGTTGCCGGGTTAAAAATGGTTAATAGTGGTTCCGTTTTAAAAATGTACACATATTGTAACGCATGTGTAATAAAGTCGGCCTAACTTTGCAATGCAATCTGGCAATGATGCTTTGATTGTGAACTCAAGGTGATAGCACCTTTTCTAACTACAGAAAGAATATAGTTCAAAAGATAGTAATTTAGAGCAAAGTAAATAGAATACTTCATTATCCCTTAAAACGGATCGTCGATGATGACGCTCCGTTTTTTTATTGTCCGTTATGGCGGGACTGGTTGGACTAAGGGGGACTAATTGCAAAAAAAGTAGGCTGGAAAGTTATGGCGTGGGGTACCTATATCGTACAGGAATCCTGAATCCATAGCAAGGCATAAGAAATCGTTCTTGAACTCGTAGCATGAGGTGGAATAACGTCTTGAGGGTGTGTCATAATGACTCATCTGGGTCGTTGCTTGCGGGATTCGGCTTCGGTCATTGACCTTGGTCAACTCCCTTCGGCCTCACCCTTAATCTCCTGCCATCTGAATCATTCTGACAGCACCCTCGACATCCGGGCGAAAGCCACGGCGGTGAATGTAGGCATTATTTTTTTTGTATAGCGCTCCTTTATTGGGCGCCAATTCCATTAAAATAGACCTATGCCGTTGTAAAGCCTATCCAGTATGGGCTTGTTTGCTGGTGATGGATATGGGTCGCTGATACGGGTGCAAACCGATGTGTGGCGTATTAGAATTTCTGCATGTCGACGAGGTGGCGGTAATAGCCGTCGAGTGCGAGCAGTTCTTCGTGTGTGCCACGTTCAACTATGCGCCCTTCGTGGAGCACGCAGATGAGGTCGGCATTTTTAATGGTCGACAGGCGGTGTGCTATGACCAGGGTGGTGCGTCCGTCCATAAGGCGGTCGAGAGCCTGTTGAACGAGTTTTTCGCTTTCGGTGTCGAGGGCAGAGGTTGCCTCGTCGAGAATCAGCACAGGGGGGTTTTTCAGAATTGCACGCGCTATGGATAGGCGTTGGCGTTGTCCGCCTGACAGGCGGCATCCACGGTCGCCTATGTTGGTGTCGTAGCCCTTTTCGGTCGCTGTTATAAAGTCGTGGGCGTTGGCTACTTTGGCGGCGCGAATCACATCGTCCATCGAGGCGTGCTGAACCCCGAATGTGATATTGTTTAAGAAAGAGTCGTTGAACAAGATGGCTTCCTGGTTGACATTGCCCATAAAGGAGCGGAGGTCGTGGACGCGGAGGTCGCGGATGTCTATGCCGTCGATTTTGATTGCCCCCTTCTGCACATCGTAGAACCGTGGCAAAAGGTCGGCCATTGTAGATTTTCCAGAACCGGACTGCCCTACGAGGGCTACGGTTGCCCCGGCAGGGATGTCGAGGTTTATGTCGTGGAGGACATCGACATTGTTGCCGTAGCCGAATGTCACGTTATCATAGGTGATGCGCCCCTTGAGTTGTTTTATCTCTTTGGGTGATTCTGGGTCTTTGATGGGGTTTTGGGCGCCGAGGATTTTATCGACGCGTTCCATTGATGCCAAGCCTTTCTGAATTGAATACATGGCTTTGGAAAGGTCTTTGGCTGGGTTGATAATGCTGTAGAAAATCACCATGTAGTAGATGAAGTCGGATGCCTTCAACCCTGAGTTGCCGCTGAGAATCAGTGAGCCGCCGAACCATAGCACGATGGCGATTGAGCAGGTTCCGAGGAATTCGCTCATGGGGTGGGCCAGGCTTTGTCGGCGGGCAATCCTGTTTGACAATCTGTAGAACAGGTGGTTCTCGCGATGGAAACGGTCTTTTACTTTCTCTTCGGCATTGAAGGCTTTTATGATTCTAAGGCCGCCCAGGCATTCCTCGATGTTCGACATCAGTATGCCCCATTGGTTTTGCTGCTCAAGTGATTTCCGTTTGAGCGATTTCCCCACATTCCCCATAACTAGTCCGGCCAAAGGCAGGAGTACGAGTACGAATATCGTAAGCTGCCATGAAACGAGGAACATCATTGCAAGGCATGACAGAATCATGATGGGGTTTTTGAACATCATGTCGAGCGACTGCATTATGGAGTTCTCTATTTCAGCTACGTCGCCGCTCATGCGTGCCATCACGTCGCCTTTCCGTGCGGATGTGAAAAAGGAGATTGGTAGTGTCACCATCTTGTTGAACACATAGTTGCGGATGTCGCGCACGATGCCGTTGCGCATCGGGATTATGAAATAGGAGCATAGATATGCCACGCCGGTTTTCATCCCGGTAAGCACCACAAGCAATGCTGCGAGTGCTGCCAGTGTGGCGGGGGCTCCCCATTGCACTATTGCCTCCTGTGTGTAGTAGTAGAAATTGTTGATCAATACATCCTTGAGCGAATGGCCGCCGCCCAGTTGCATGTAGTCATAAACCTCTTCGTTCACCTTGAAAAGCATTTCAAGGATAGGGATGATGATGGCAAACGATACCAGTGTGAGTAATGCCGAAAGGATGTTGCAGATTATGTTGAGGGCTACATATTTCTTGTATGGTGGCACGAATCTGCGGAGCAGGGCGAACAATTCCTTCATCTGTTGATTTGTTGATGGTTTTCCATGCAAAGGTACAAAAAAGAAGTCATAAGCAGAAAGCCATAAACCAAGGAGCCTGCATAAAATAACCTGTACGGTTAAATTGCTTAGACTACTTGGTTTATGACTTTCTGCTTATGACTTATAGCTGATAACTTGCAGCTAAGGGTATGCTTATGCGCCTACAAGTTCCATCCCTTTGCGGATGGCGGTTTCGTTTACGGGTATAAGGTGGTGGTGACGTTCGGGGAGGGCTTTCTTCAAGCCGCGAACCACAGCTTCCACAGGCACATCGGGGCGGAGTTTCAGGAGTGCACCGAGCAGAATCATGTTGTAGCTCTTGGCCTGTCCCATCTCGATTGTAGCCTCCATAGCCTTTACAGGCACCACTGTTATATCGGTGCGAGTCGGGGCATGGCGGATTTCATACGGGTCATATATGAGTACGCCGCCGGGCTTTACCTTGCTCTCGAATTTGTCGAGGCTCTGTTGGTTGAGGATTACAGCGGTGTCGTATGTGTCGAGTACTGGCGAACTTATTGGTTCGGTACTCAGGATTACGGTTACATTGGCCGTGCCGCCTCGTTGCTCCGGGCCGTAGGATGGCATCCATGTAACTTCCATGTCGTTTTCAAGCGCGGCATAAGCCAGGATTTTCCCCATTGAGAGGACGCCCTGTCCGCCGAAACCTGCTATGATAATTTCGTCTGTCATGGTGATGTTCTGTTGTTAATGGGGATTTATTTGGCATTTTCAGCCGGAACGGTTGTATCCTTGATGTCGCCGAGCGGGTAATGGGCAAACATGTTGTCGACCATCCACTGGTTGGATTTCGCGGGTGACATTTTCCAGCCGGACGAGCATGTTGCAACGACTTCAACAAACGAAGTGCCCATTTTGCCACGTGCGTTAAGGAAGGCTTTGCGGATGGCGGCCTTGGCTTTGCGGACGGCTGCGGTGGTGTGAACCGCCTGGCGTGTCACATAGCAGGTGCCGTCCAACAGGCTGACCATGTTTGCAACCCGCAGGGGGAAGCCGTTGAGGTCAGTCCGACGTCCGTAGGGTGTGGTGGCGGTTTTGGCTCCTTCGAGTGTGCAGGGCGACATCTGGCCGCCGGTCATGCCGTATATACCGTTGTTAATCATGATTACAACGATGTTTTCACCACGCGTGCAGGCATGTATTGTCTCGGCCGATCCGATGGCGGCGAGGTCGCCGTCGCCCTGGTAGGTGAACACTACCTTTGAGGGGTGCAGGCGGCTTACGGCTGTTGCCAAAGCCGGTGCGCGGCCGTGGGCTGCTTCAATCCAGTCGCAGTCGATATAGTTGTAAGCGAATACCGAGCATCCTACAGGAGCGATGCCTATTGCGTCTTCTTCCAGGCCGAGTTCTTCGATTACTTCGGCCACGAGTTTGTGAACCACGCCGTGGCTGCACCCGGGGCAGTAGTGCATCACGTTCTTGTCAAGAAGCCGCGGACGCGAGTAGACTTTGTTTTCGGGTTTGATTATATCTTCGCGTTTCATGCTTTAGGTGTGTCTGAGGGTTTGATGAAATCTTTTTCCAATGCATCGAGCACTTCCTGCGGGTTGGGAACGATGCCTCCCATGCGTCCGAAATGAGTTACCGGCACGCTGTCGCTGACGGCAAGGCGTACATCCTCAATCATCTGCCCGGCATTGATTTCCACGCATAATATGCCTTTCACGTTCTTTGCGGCTTCGCGGATGGCATCGTAGGGGAAAGGCCAAAGGGTTATAGGGCGGATAAGGCCGACTTTGATACCCTGTTTGCGGGCATCGTCGATGGCTTTCTGGCAGATACGGGCAATGGAGCCGAAGGCAACGATGAGATAGTCGGCATCCTCGGTGTATTTCGCTTCATAACGCACTTCGTTGCGTTCGATTTCGCGGTATGTGCGCTGGAACCGCTCGTTGTTTTTCTCCATCATTGCGGAGTCAAGCTCGAGCGATGTCACGATGTTGCGTTTGCGACCGCCCTCACGGCCGGTAACAGCCCACGGGCATTGTTCGCGAAGCTCTGCTTCGGTGCGGCGCGGGCGTTGCGGGGGGAGCACAACTTTTTCCATCATCTGGCCAACGATGCCGTCGGCGAGAATCATGGAGGGGGTGCGGTATTTGAACGCGAGGTCGAAGCCCAGACCTACGAAGTCGGCCATTTCCTGCACGGTGGAGGGGGCAAGCACAATGAGGTGGTAGTCGCCGTGTCCTCCGCCTTTGGTTGCCTGGAAATAGTCGCTCTGCGAGGGCTGGATGGTGCCGAGGCCGGGACCTCCGCGCATCACGTTGACGATTAGGGCGGGCAGCTCCGATGCGGCGAGATAGGATATGCCTTCCTGCATCAGGCTGACGCCGGGAGATGATGATGATGTCATGACGGCTTTTCCCGATGCGGCTCCGCCGTAGACCATATTAATGGAGGCAACCTCGCTTTCTGCCTGGAGCACTACCATACCTGTGGTTTCCCACGGCATCAGCGCCTCAAGGGTTTCAAGCACCTCCGACTGGGGGGTGATGGGGTAGCCGAAATAACCGTCGGCGCCATAGCGGATGGCGGCATGGGCTATGGCCTCGTTACCCTTCATCAATTTTATTTCATCTTTCATTCTGGGGGAATGTGTTTGTGGTTATCAGACTTGGCAGCCGGGCTATGCGGCTCCCGGTTTAATTTATTTTTCAATCACCTTATAAACCTCGATGCAAGCGTCGGGGCATACCATGGCGCATGCGGCGCAGCCGATGCATGCCTCTTCGTTGCGTGGATAGGCGAAATGATAGCCTCGGTCATTGACCTCTTTGGGCTGGAGGGCGAGCACGTCGCATGGACAGGCCACCACGCAGAGGTCGCAGCCTTTGCAGCGCTCCTGCTCGATGGTGACGGCACCGTGAATTTTTGCCATACTGTTAAATAGGTTTTAGTTTTCAGGTAAAGTTTTGGTTCGCTCAGGTTAACAAAGCGGGCTGGCAGGTCACATTTGCCGTGGGCTTGTGTGCCGTGTTTTTGATGTCTCTGCCATCCGAAACACAAAATTAGCGTTTATTTTTTTTAATGCAACATTTTTCGCAATTTTTCGCGAAAAAAAACGAAAACGCCTTTTATGCCCCCTTGATTCGCCCGTTCGTCCTAATCATTTTCAACCGGCAGCGCATACCATAATCCGACAGGTTACTTTCTTTGGCATATAGTTTCAAACGTGTTGTTTGTCAAGGCGCATGGCCGGGGCAACGTCACGGACGGCAATCATGTGGGTTCCCGGTAATGCCAAACAACCCTGCCGGGTTTTACGGCAGGGTTGTTTGACAGGGTTATTTATTGATTCTGACGCATCTTATAGGGATAGCGAACGACGGATTTGCCACGGCGTTCACCGAACTGACTCCGCCTATAAGCGACATGCTCAGGCGTGTGGGGGTATAGTAGACATATCCCTGTTCGATGGCTTCCTCTAAAGTGAACGGAAAATCGGGGTTATCGAGAACTCCGAGGAAGTCGTTGACATGGTAGCCGCTGTTCCAAATCATGAAGCCGGGAAGCCCCAGCACGTTTTCGGCGGTATCATAAAGACGGTTTTGGTTTCCGTGTGGGAAATAGGATTCTGAACCATTGAAAGAATATATGGCTCCTGTCTGGTTGTCTGTGACAACGATATAATCGAAGAATGATTCGCCCCAGTCGGAATAGGAGGGTATTTTGTACCCGGCCGGACTCGGATCGTAGTCGGTCTTGTCGATGTCCCAGAGTTCGGGGGCTCTCTTGTCCAGCCAGTTGCCGTTTATTGCAAAGAAAGTTGTAGGGGCTGCGATTGATTCTTCCATAGTGGTGGCTGCTTGTTCGACTTTCCATTCAAGCCCGTATTCCGGATTCATGACAGTCCATTTTCGTGCGGAATCAAATGTCTCGCCATTTTCACTGAATTCCTCCTCAAAGCCACCGAAAATAGGGACGGGACGCCCCCATTGATACACAACCGCTCCCCATGTGCGTGTATTGTCTTCCGGATTCGCACTTGTGGCTCCCATGAAACGGTCGAGGAACATGCTGCCGCCTTCGAATTGCTTTTCTTCGGGCTGGGGTGTCATCCACAAAAGCCATACCCATACAATCTTTCCGGAACCGTCAAAACCGGCCACGGCCACATTGCCATAGTTGCCGGTGGCTTTGAACCTTACCCTGCCCTCTTCGAGGCGTACGTCGGATACGAGCTTCTGTTCTGTATCCTGTGGGTCGAGTTTCTGTGCCCATATCCAGTCGGCTTTGGAGATACCTTCAATCTCTTTGCCTGACGGCAGCACGGCTTTGAACTCATATTCTCCGGGACGGGAGACTATATAGGTGTTGGCCGGTTCCTCGAACACGAAGGTTTCGTTTCCGCCTGGAACATATTTGTCGGGGCTGAATACGATGCGCTCCACATCCTCGTTATTATAGGATTGCGTATCACCGTTTTTCAGATGCACGGTAAAAGACTGCGCGCTTGCGGTCATGGAGAGGCCTGTTATGGAGAACGCCAGTGTCAGGGCGCGGCTTATTGATTTCAGATTCATGGTTTTATTATTTTGAATGATTGGCTGTTGCATGTAGATATGATATAAACGCCTTTGGCGAGTGCAGATAGGTTGAATGAGGCCGTTCCGTTGCTGTCGGCCTGGATTGCCGCCAGTGTCACACCTGACAGAGAGTGAAGGTATGCCGGCGTTTGGGCATCCAGGCCGGAGATTTCTACACAATCGCTATTTTTATAGACGATGCGGACTTCGCCTTTCTCCAGGATGGGGTTAAGAACGCCCCCTTCCAATCCGAATGTGAATGTGTCGACGGTTTCGACGTCATATGCCGTTTCAAGTGCCGGTGATTTGATAATCATTTGTGATGCATCAAAACTCACTTCAGGCCGGTCGTTTATATCAAAACTTGTCGATGTGCCGTTTTTGAAGTTGACAATGAGGCATTCGGCAGTAGCATACTGTGTTGGCAACAACCAGGTTATTGCCAGCGATGTTGTTAAAAGCGGGATTTTTATCAATCCCCATAGTCTGGTAATATTGGCCATAGGTATTAAAGGTTTGGAGGCCCTGTAATTTGTCCATATTGGCTAAAAGGCAGGACCTCTGACAGCCTTTTGGCCAACATATCGCAAAGATAAAAAATCGGAGGTGAAAAATGATTAAAAAGTACAAATTTTTTTGCAGATTAATGCCGGTTGCATGGAGGCATTGTTCTGACTACGGCGAAATTGCTTGGCTGTGAAAGGGTTTTGTGTGGGTTTCAACCATGAGATCGCCGTTCGTGCAGCCGATATGCTCAGTGAGTGGGGCGTAATCAAATTCGGGGTTGGAAACTTCCCTTGACTGGAGTTCTATGGTCATCCGGTCAAAGCATCCATCATCCGGCTTAGTCTTTGATTATAATATTGAGGTGTGATACCAATCCCCTCAAGCCGTTTTCAGAAAAGATTGTCTTTTTTAGTTTGCAGTCGTTTGGATTGATGGTGTAATTGCAGGCTGTTGAAAAATCGGTTTTTTCCAGGTTGCAATGATAAAATGAGGTGCGTTCGAGGTTGCACTCGTCAAAACTGACGGCAGTCAGGTCGCTTTCGTCAAAGGTGGCATCGAATAACCTGCAACGTCTGAAAACAGAGCCACGCAATTTAAGGTGTGTGAAAATGGCATAATCAAGGTTGCAATCAATGAAGGAGAGGTTTGACGAGAATTTGTTGAGTTGGCTGAAATCGGCACCCGTCATCTGGCAATTCCTGAATTCCACATCGTGCATGGAGCCGTCTATTTTTATCATCGACATGTTGCATGCCGAAAACACGCAGTTATGAAAATCCGTATTCCCCGTATCTGCATTGGCCAATGAGCAATTGTCAAATCTGCATTCGGTGTATGTTTCTTCAATGTCGGCGGAAGATAGCACCGCCTTTATAAAGGTTGATTCATTTGCCATTTTTGCCGGATGCATAGTGAATAAGGTGAAACATTTCCGCACAAAGATAGCCGAAATTAGTTAAATCCGGGCAAAATCCAAGGATGAAATGACGGAAATCCGGCCCGGATTATATGAACAAATCGCTGGAAACAAGAGTTTAATTTGCTTGTTTCCAGCGATTTGCTGATTGAGCGGTAAACGAGGCTCGAACTCGCGACCCTCAGCTTGGGAAGCTGATGCTCTACCAACTGAGCTATTACCGCAGGTGAAAAATAAACAACCTCTGTTGGATGTTGGTGATGCAAAGGTATGCATTATTTTTGGTATGACAAAACGTTTTTTTGGTATTTTTCGGGTGATGGTGTTTTTGTAATTTTGCATTGTGAGGAGGACGCTGATGCATCGGTAATCGACAGGGATCGGATGAGGTGTGTCCCCCGCAGCTTAATAACTTGAATTTAAATTTGTTGATATATGAATGATTCAGTTTCGTGTTTGGAAGATGGCGTTTTTGCCAATGGACAGACTGGGGAAATGGTAAGAAGGGAGATGAAAACCTTGGCCGGACAGGAGTTCGGTGGCGAACGTGCGCTTTTCGCAGTGCATGACGTGAAGTTGGAGAACTGCGTTTTCCATGCAGGTGAGTCGGCACTTAAACGTACAGGCAATATCATTGCCGACGGATGCCGGTTTGAGGGTAAATACCCGTTTTGGCATACCGACGGGTTCAGGGTGACGGATTGCGTGTTTACCCCCGGGGCGCGTGCCGCCTTGTGGTATTCACGTGATTTGGAGATGCGTCACACACGGGTTGACGCTCCGAAGATGTTTCGTGAGATGGACAGGATTGTGCTGGAGGATGTGCGGATTCCTGATGCGCAGGAAACGCTTTGGGGATGCCGCGATGTGAAACTCCGTGATGTGGAGGTGGCGAAGGCCGACTATCTGTTTATGCATTCGTCGGATATCGACATTGACCGTTACCGCCAGCAGGGCAATTACTCGTTCCAGTATTGCAGGAATGTGGTTATCCGTAATGCGGTGATTGATTCGAAGGATGCTTTTTGGGAGACCGATAATGTTACAATCTACGATTCGGAAATCACGGGGGAATATCTTGGGTGGCATTCCAGGAATCTCAGACTGGTGCGCTGCCGCATAAACGGCACTCAGCCGCTTTGTTATGCCACCGGGCTTGTGATGGTGGATTGTGTGATGGGCGACGAATGCGACCTGGCCTTCGAGGATTCCGATTTGCGGGCAACGGTGAAGTCGGCGATTGTGAGTGTGAAGAACCCTCGTTCCGGATCGGTAAAGGCGCTTTCGATAGGTGAGGTCATAATCGATAAAAACGTGTTGGCACCAAATGATTGTGAAATCATCACGGAAATTTGAATAAGGCAAACCCTTATTCAAATTTCCTGCCTGCAAAATAATATGGCATCAAAAGCCGTTCAATATAATTCTAAGTAAGTCGTGGAAATTATTTTATATTATCTGAGAGCATACTTTCAGTCGATTTTTGTCCGAAGATGAAGGAGTGTAGCGGACTACACGACTGAAGATGAGTATAAAAAGCGGCGAAAGGATGCCGCAGATAATATAAAGCCGGATTATGCCTTTCATGCGTAATAATTTTCATGACTTACTTATTATAGCTGTTTTGGCAGTATCGGATATGGCGTGCGCATGGATGGGGCGGTTCGTCGCTAAATCAGCCCTTTCCTTAAATATTTTTTTGAATAGCGGATATGAGTTTGTTTGACGAGGTTGTCGACCGCCGAGAGAGCGGTTCGTATAAGTGGGATTCAGACCCAGGGGTGTTGCCGATGTGGGTTGCGGATATGGATTTCCGCACCGCGCCGGTTATCGAGGCCGCGTTGCAGCGTCGCGTGGCTCACGGCGTGTTCGGCTATACATTGGTCGGTGAGGGATATTATGATGCGCTGACCTCGTGGTTCAGCCGTCGTCACGGGTATGATATCGACCGCCGCATGGTGATTTATACATCAGGGGTTGTGCCTGCTGTTTCTGCGATAATCAGGGCTTTGGCGGCTCCCGGCGAGGGGGTGGTTGTGCAGACCCCGGTTTATAATTGTTTCTTTTCGTCGATACGTAACAACGGGTGTGTTATTGTCGACAACCCGCTACGCAGGGTTGACATCGGCGACGGGATGTTTTCATATGAGATGGATTTCGATGATTTGGAGCGGAAGGCGTCGCGCCCGGATGTGCGGTTGCTCCTTTTATGCAATCCCCACAATCCGGCAGGGCGAGCCTGGCGTTTCGATGAGTTGGTGCGTGTTGCCGAGATATGCCGCCGTCACGGGGTGAGGGTTGTAAGTGACGAGATTCATTGCGAGCTTACCATGCCGGGGGTGCGTTATGTGCCTTTCGGCCTCGTTGACCGGGAGGTAAATGCCGGTGGGCTTCAGGCTGTTGTATGTCTGTCGCCGTCGAAAGCATTTAATACTGCGGGATTGCAGATTGCAAATATCGTATGTCCTGACGAAGAGGTGCGAAGGTTGGTCGACAGGGCAATCAATATCAATGAGGTTTGCGACGTCAACCCGTTCGGGGTCGAAGGGCTGAAAGCCGCATATACATCCGAAGGGGAGGCGTGGCTCGACGAGTTGCGCGGATATATTCGTGGCAACTATGAATTTACGCGGACGTATATAGCATCAAGGTTGCCGCAATTCCCCATTACGATGCTGGAAGCCACATATCTGCCATGGATGGATGTGCGTTCCCTCGGCATATCCTCGGAAGAGTTGGAGGAGCGGCTGCGAAAGGAAGCCGGAGTGTGGGTAAACTGCGGGGAAATGTATGGTCAGGAGGGCTATCTGCGTTTGAATATCGCCTGCCCGCGTAGCGTGCTTGCTGAGGGGTTGCGCAGGTTGGCCGACTGGATTTCGGCATAAGAAAGTCATGAAAATTATTACGCATGAAAGGTATAATCCGGCTTTATATTATCTGCGGCATACTTATTGCAAATAATGTAAATCATCAACGTCGTTAAAGCGGGGGGATGGGATTATGGCGTTAATACCGACACATTATGCTTAAACTGATACAGAGCGGGGCGCCGCTGACGTTCCGGCAAAGGCTTTTGCTGACTGCGAAACTGTCGTGGCCGGCCATTATGGCGCAGCTGTCGAGCATAATGATGCAATATATAGATGCGGCGATGGTGGGGCGCCTCGGTGCTGACGACAGTGCCGCTGTCGGGCTTGTTTCTACAAGTCTTTGGCTGTTTTGGGGTATATGCTCTGCTGCCACCGTGGGTTTTTCCGTTCAGGTGTCGCATAGGATAGGTGCGGCAGATTATGCCTCGGCACGTGGTGTGTTGCGCCAGGGCATCACTGCGTCGCTTGCCTTCGGGATGTTGATGGCGCTAATCGGTGTGGCCATCGCGTCGCCGCTTCCGGGATGGCTTGGCGGCACTGCCGAGGTCAACCATAAGGCAACCGTATATTTTATGGTGTTTGTCGGCGCACTCCCGTTGCTTACGCTGAATTACCTCGGAGGTGCCATGCTTAGGGCTTCGGGCAATATGAAGACCGCAGGGGCATTGAATGTCATGATGTGCCTGCTTGACGTGATATTCAATTATTTCCTGATATTCCCGTCGCGTGAAGTGGTTTTGTGCGGTATCGATGTCATGATTCCGGGTGCCGGACTGGGGGTGTTGGGTGCAGCACTTGGCACTGTTTGTGCCGAGGTCGTTACCGCCGCCCTTGTGATGTGGTATGCTTGTTGGCGTCAGGAAGATTTGGCCATATTCGGGAAGGTGTCGCGGCTTCGGAAGGCGCTATCTGGGAGTGTTGAAGACAGGAGCCGGAGGGCTTTTATCCCGACAGGAACCGTGCTACGCAATGCGTTGAAGGTGTCGGCACCAATGACACTTGAGCATGCAGTCATATGCGGGGCGCAGATAATGGTCACCGTGATAGTGGCGCCTTTGGGGGTGATGGCAATTGCTGCAAATGCGTTTGCCGTGACCGCCGAGGCATTGTGCTATATGCCCGGATACGGTATCGGTGATGCCGCCACTACTTTGGTTGGGCAAAGCTACGGGGCTAAACGTAAAGACCTTGCGCGTCAGTTCGGTTATCTCACCGTAGGGCTTGGGATGGCGGTTATGACCGTGATGGGGGTGATCCTTTGGCTATGTGCCCCTGCGGTGATGGCATTGTTGTCGCCGGTGACCGACATCCAGGCTCTCGGAACTTCGGCCCTGCGCATCGAGGCCTGGGCCGAACCGATGTTCGCAGCATCGATTGTGGCCTATGGGGTAATGGTCGGGGTAGGGGATACGATAGTGCCTGCGGCTATGAACTTTTCGAGTATATGGCTGGTGCGTCTCCCCATAGCTGCCTTGCTCGCCCCGTCGATGGGGCTTGACGGGGTGTGGCTGGCAATGTGCATCGAGCTTTGCTTCCGTGGAACTATATTCCTATGGAGGCTTTTGAAAGGCTCGTGGCTTAAAAGGGGGTTATGACCCAGCTGTGCCGTTGCCGAGGATTTCGGCTGGCGGAAGGTCGATACTTACGGATTTTCCCGCAGTATCCTGCCATATCAGCCTCAGGGACATGTCGTTGTCGCGCAACGCTTCAATACCCTCTTTGAAACTTCTGTCGGAAAGGTATGTTTTGAATTCCTGCACAGCCGATTCTCTCAGCGTCGGCAGTTTGTCGGGTGTGACGGATGATAGATTCAATTCCGGACGGCAGAAAAATGTAAGGGTCAATGTGTCGCCGTCCAATTTCGCGGACGAATCTGTAAACAGCCCTGTTTCCATCTCCTTCGCTTTAAACTGTGGGGAATTCAGTTCTTTGACCATACGGTTGATGGCTTCTGGCTTGGAATTGCAGGATGCCAGCAATGCGGCGGGGGCGATACCTAATGTAAGTGCTATTGCAATGGCATGCCGTTTGATAAATCTAATCATCATAATCGGATTTCTGTATTAGGGTGACTGTCGAAGTCAGGTAATCGTTCCTTTTAATTAAAGGACAATAAACGGTGGGTAAATGTTTGATGTATCAGCATGCAAAAATATGGAAAATAAACGAAACGGCAGGTGCATGTGTTAAACCTTTCGGTAGGATTGGCATTCTAAGGATTTAAAAGAACCCGGATTATGAAGAAGATTATACAGACTGTTACAGCTTTTATAATAGCGTTTGCCATGGTGGCGGCGCCTGTGGCTGATGCGCAGACCCGTGGGCGTCAGGCGCATGGCTCAACCTCGAATTCAGGTGGCGGTTCGAATCACTCTCACGGGGCATCGCGTCCCGGCAACAACGGTCATGGGGGAGGCCGGCGTCCGGGAGCTAATGGGAATCACCGGCCTGACACTCCGGGTAACCGCCCGTCGAAACCGGGTGCCGGGAATGGCCATAACCGTCCAGGTAACAATAATGGTTCGGGAAATCACCGCCCTGGCAATGATCGTCCGGGGAATAACAAGCCAGGCAACCACCGTCCGTCTAAGCCAGGCAACAACAATCACCGTCCCGGGCACACTGTCCCGGGTCATGGTTCTCACCATCCCGGAGCGGGTAACGGGCATCGTCCCGGTGGCAATTACCGCCCCGGGCATGCGGGATTCCGTCCGGGACGTCCTACGCCGCCGAAGCGGCATCATGCCCATTTTCACCACCATGTGCCGTTTTTCGGGCATTTCTGCCGCCCGGTGCCTCCTCCACGGTGGCATTATCGCAGTGGTGGCCCCGTGTTCGGCACCATCCTCGGCGTGGCTCTCGGCACGGCTATTGGTGCTTCGATAAATGCGTTGGTCAACAGCGGTTACAATGTGAGCAGCTATGGTAACGATGTGATATATCTTTCTAATGTGCCGCAGATGAACTATACATGGCCCGATGCCGCGCTCTATTATAACAACGGGGTGCTGACAGGGTCGCAGTTCACATATCCGTCGGCCTATTACGATATGAGCAGGTATAACAGCCTGTACAACACCCTTACAGCCCAATATGGCATGCCTGTGCAGACAGTGAACCAGGGCGGGATAATGTCGGCTACATGGTATGGCCCGGCGAACCGTTTCGTCATCCTCTCGTTCAACTCGCAATATGGCGGGAATTTTTACACTACACTCAGTTTCGGCAATTAAGTATAGAATAGGAAACAGATATTATTTGCCTGTATAAATCCTGTCATGATTCGGGTGGATGGCGTATCATAGCTAAAAAATGCTTACTTTTGCAGTAAGCATTTTTTTGTAATCATATACCATGGCAGATATGTCGGCTTCAAACAGATTGAGTCCTACCAGGATAGGGTGGGAAACCCTGCTGGTGGCTGGGCTTTTGATTCTAACATTTATCCCATTCCTTGGTGAGAACCTTTATAGCACCAAGGGTGAACCTCGTGAGGCGGTAATCGCCGTGGCAATGCTTCAGAGCGGCGACTGGGTGCTACCGGTAACCTTCGGGGCTGAAATCCCGTATAAGCCGCCGATGCTTGCATGGTGCATAGCATTGTTCGGAAGCCTTAACGGCGGAGTGGTGACGGAGTTCCTGTCACGTCTCCCTTCCGCGTTGGCGGTCATTATAATGGTAATTACCGGGTTCCGGCTTTATGCGCGCCGGGCCACGGTGAATCTTGCCATGGCAGCGGCTTTGATTACTGCCGGAAGCTTTGAGTTGTTCCGTTCAGGCACGATATGCCGGGTGGATATGTTGTTGACTATGTTTGTGGTAACGGCATTATATGCGTTTTACCGGCAATCTGACCGGCATCCCGGCGGTACATGGTCGCCCAGCATTTGGGCGGCATTGCTGATGAGCGGAGGTGTGCTGACCAAAGGGCCTGTCGGCATGTTGCTGCCGTGCATGGTGGTGTTTGTGTTCAGGCTTATGCGTGGAAACGGCTTTTGGAAAACAACTGTCAGCGTAGGATTGTCGGCGCTGCTGTCGCTGGTGTTGCCTGCGCTGTGGTATCTTGCTGCTTATCAAAAAGGTGGGGAAGAATTCCTGCGCTTGGCCATGGAGGAGAATTTCGGGCGTTTCACCGGCACTATGTCGTATGAATCGCATGAGAACCCTGCATGGTATAACCTGCTGACCCTGGCTTACGGGCTGGCACCGGCAACATTGCTCTTGCTGATGTCGGTTTTTGTTGCCCCGTGGCGTCGGCGTGAAAAGGCATCGGGAGCCACAGGCTTTTCGTTGAAAAGGATATGGCGTAAATTGCGCGGTATGGATTCCCTGGAACTGTTTTCGCTATTGGCACTTGTGCTGATATTCGTATTCTACTGTATCCCGAAGAGTAAGCGCAGTGTGTACCTTCTGCCTGTATATCCGTTTGCGGCCTATTTTATCGCCATGTATGTCAGATGGTTGCTCAGGCACTTCCCGCGTTTGGTCAAAGCATATTGCTGGGTGATATGCATTCTTGGTTTGGTGGCTTCTGCAATGGTGATTGCCGTTATGTATGGGCTTCTGCCGGAAATTGGCGATGCCAAAATCGCGGTGGTGACGGAGTGCCTGCGTGAGTCGTCGCACCGTTTTTGGCCTTTTGCATTGTGTATGTTCTCGTTGCTGTGTGCCTGTGGGCTGGGGCGTGAGCTGATGCGGTCAAAGGCTAGAGTTGGTTTTGGCTGGACAATGATTTATACCTTGGTGATTTACTGGATGGTGCAAGGTGCTGTTCTTCCGGCGGCAATGAACGTAAAGAGCGATAAGCCGCTGGCTCAGGCAATCGAGACCGTGGTGCCTTCAGGGCCTGTTTATTCCTACCGTCCTGAAGCGATGTGGCGCTATTATGTTGTCAACTACTATATGCACGACCGTTTGCGCCTGTTTGATGTCGATATGCCGGAAAAGGGATTGCTTTTGGTTGGAGAGGGTGACTTCCAAATCCTTAAGGACGGTGTAGGGGCTGATTATAAATTTTCGGATACAAAGTTGCTGGGATGTAGGAGCAACGAAACCCGTCAACACACATTGCTGTTAGAGTTCGAGCGGAAGCATTGTGCTTTGTAACCGAACGCGGAGAGCGTGGAAGTCATGATGACTTTATGGCTAAAGTCGGGAAACGTCGGGCGTTTTTTTCGGCAGAAGGGATATATGTGCACTGAGCTGAACCAGGCGGTGTTGATAAGTGTTAATCTGTCTGAACCGGTGTGAAATCGTCGGCTGCATAACATGGTAAATGTTAACGTTGAACGATTTTTTTGTTAAAGCTGCTTGGTGTATTATTAAATATTTTTTAACTTTGCATTCGAACATCAAACCATTTACGGATATGAGAAAGATTATATTGCTGGCTGCAATCGGTTTAGGCATTGTCGGCGCCCAGGCGCAGACTACTGTTGCCGGTAGCAAATTTACCGACAACTGGTCATTTACCCTTAAGGGAGGGGCGGTTATGTCGTCGAAAATGGTTAAAGACAATGGCTTTTGGGATGATGCCCGAGGCGTTGTCGGTGCCGAATTGCGCAAGCAGATTACCCCCGTATTCGGTTTGGGTGTGGAAGGGGAGTGGAGCATCAACACTTCGAAATGGACCGGTTTGCGGTCGGGGAACGCATTTGACCATCAGTATGTCGGTATGTTCGGGGCTGTAAACCTTATGAATACCTTTGCCGGATATGCCGGTGCCCCGCGTTTGTTCGAGTTGGAACTCGTTGCCGGAACAGGTTGGTTGCATGCATATTATCCGCATACCACATGCAACGATGGGAATTCCTGGGCAACCAAAGTCGGGATGAATTTTAATTTCAATCTCGGTTCGTCAAAAGCTTGGACTATTTCGTTGAAACCGGCATATATGTGGAACATGAACGGTAATCCTTCACCCAACGTGCTCGGTTATGAGGCCAGATATGATTCTAATTATGGTTTCCTGGAACTGGAAGCCGGGATTACATATCATTTCGGTAATTCCAACGGTACGCACCATTTCGTGGTTGTACGCCCCTATGACCAGGCTGAACTCGATGCCCTTAACGCACAGATTAACGCCCTTCGCGGGGAGCTTGATGCCAGCGGTGCGAACAATGCGGCATTGCTTGCACAATTGGCTGATTTGCAGGCACAGCTTGATGCATGCAACCGCCGTCCGCCGGTTGTTGAGAAGGTGGTGAAGGATTTAGGCAATATCCGCTATGTTTTCTTTGACTGCGGTTCTTCATATGTGCAACCTAACCAGCAGCCTAACATTGCGATGGTTGCAGACCAGCTTAAAGGCAATCCTGAAGCCACAGTCACTGTACAGGGTTATGCTTCGAAAGACGGTTCGCTTGCATTTAACAAAAAACTTGCCGAACGCCGTGCCGAGGCTGTTAAGAAGGAACTGGTTAAACGCTATGGCATTGCCGCAGGCCGTGTGCGTGCCGAAGGTATGGGTGTAGGTGACCTGTTTGCTGAAAACAGTTGGAACCGCGTGAGTGTGTGCACCGTTGTAGAATAACGATATACCAGGGTATTGCATCCTGAATGAAAGCGCTTCACAAAATGGAGCGCTTTTTTGTCTTTTTTAAGATAACGCCTTTAAGTACCGACCTCGCTATAGGGGAGTATAATATAGGATTCGTTTTAACTTTAATGTCGGTATGAATCCCCCTATATAACCACCATCAATCTTCTAACCGCCGAATCTTTCACGTCCATGAAAAAGACTTTTGCATACAGCTCCGGCAACGGTAGCCGGAATTCTGCAAACAAAAAAATGTCGCGTCTTCTTTATCCGGGGCTGGCCCTCATTTTTGGGTGTGCCGCTGTGTCTGTAACCACCAAAAGTTGCAATTCGGCATCTGCGTCGGAAACGGGGACTGACCTTACAGAATATGTCAATCCTATGATTGGCACGGATTTCACGGGTAATACCTATCCCGGTGCGCAGGTTCCTTTCGGTATGGTTCAGCTCAGTCCTGACAACGGGCTTCCCGGATGGGACCGAATTTCGGGCTATTTCTATCCCGACAGTACTATAGCAGGATTTTCGCACACGCATCTCAGCGGCACCGGCGCAGGCGACCTTTACGATATATCGTTCCTTCCCGTGAAGCGTCCTGTCCGTGAAGCTGAAGCCCCCCTGGGAGTGCATTCCCGTTTTTCGCATGACCGCGAAGAGGCAACTGCCGGATATTACAAAGTCCGTCTTGATGACTATAATATCGACGTGGAGCTGACTGCTACTCCCCGTTGCGGTATCCAGCGCTACACATTCCCCGGAGGGGACTGTGCCGTGATTCTGAACCTGGAAAAGGCGATGAACTGGGATAAAACCGTCGATACCGACATCCGTGTGGTTGACTCTGTTACGGTTGCAGGCTACCGCTATTCCGATGGATGGGCGCGTAATCAGAAAGTTTATTTCGCTACCCGTTTTTCAAAACCGTTCATGTCGGCTGCGATTGACACTGTTCTGATTACCGACGGAGGCAAGGCAAGCGGTGTCGGGAAGGTGGCCGTGTTCAACTATCTTACCATCCCGGGCGAGCAACTGACCGTTTCCACGGCTTTATCGCCTGTCAGCGAAGAGGGTGCATTGGCAAACCTTAAGGCAGAGGCACCTGCCGATGATTTCGACGGCTACCGTGAGGCTGCACGTGAGCGTTGGAACACAGCATTGTCGAAAGTGAAAATCGAACTTCCCGATGACATGGATGCGAAGAGTGCCGATGACCGCAAAACAGTGTTTTACACGGCGTTGTATCATTCCATGCTTGCACCGACACTTTATAGCGATGCCGACGGCTCTTATCCGGGCCCCGATGGGAACATTCACAAGGCTGACGGATGGGATAATTATTCTACATTCTCGTTGTGGGATACTTACCGTGCCTCACATCCGCTGTTCACTATAATCGCCCCTGAAAAGGCCGCCTATATGGCTCGTTCGCTTACCGAATTCGGGGTGCAACTGGGGCGTCTGCCGGTGTGGAACATGTGGGCTTCGGAAACAGATATGATGATCGGTTACCATTCTGCTGCCGTTATTGCCGATGCCGCATTGAAAAAGCTGGGAGAGGGGAACGGCTCGTTTACAGACGCTGATGCCCGCAGGGCGCTTGAGGTCAGTGTGGCCACAGCCCGCAACGGTTCTTATCGCCAGCTTGACAAATATATGCAGATGGGTTATGTGCCGTCGGGCAACAAAGACTGGTCTATGTCGAAAACCCTTGAATATGCCTATGATGACTGGTGCATTGCGCAACTTGCCGGGAAGCTTGGCGAGCAGGGGATTTATGATGAATTCATGACCCGTTCGGCCAACTGGCTTAACACATTCAATCCTGCAACAGGATTCTTCCAGCCACGTGACGAAAAGGGGGATTTTTCGCCATCGTTCGTTGCCGAGGATTATGATGAGGAAATCTGTGAAAGCAATGCATGGCAGTATTTATTCTCCGTGCAGCACGATATCCCCGGCCTTATGAAGGCAATGGGTGGGAAAGAAGTATTCGAGGCAAAACTCGACAGCCTTTTCTCCCATGTCAACCCTGAAATAGAACTGCCGATTTTCAGCACAGGCATGATAGGGCAGTATGCCCAGGGTAACGAGCCCGGCCATCATGTGGCATACCTTTACAATTTCACCGATAATCCCCGCAAGGGTGCCGACCGCCTGCATGAAATCATGACAACCCTCTACACCAATGCCCCTGACGGGCTTTGCGGCAACGAGGATTGCGGCCAGATGTCGGCATGGTACGTGTTTTCAGCCCTCGGGTTCTATCCGGTTAACCCGGTAGGTGGTATCTATGAACTGGGAACCCCTTTGTTTGCCCGGTCAGCCATAGAGGTTGGCGATGGCAAAACGTTCACAGTCAAAGCTGACGGTCTCAGTGATAAGGCTCGGTATATCAAATCGGCCAAACTTAACGGCAAGCCGCTCGGCCGCACATCTGTCACACATGATGAAATTATGGCAGGTGGCATGCTGGAGCTTGAAATGACGGAATGATGACCCCGTGAGTTCGGAGCGTCCATGTCGTTAAAATCCATGGGAAAAAACAGTGCTAGGAAATATTAAAACACAATATGTCATGAGGAAAATTTTCATTATCACGGCCGCTTCGGTCGGTGTAGGGCTGACGGCAATGATGCTTGAAGCATGCAACGATGCGGCAGCCAAGACCGATTATGCCTCCTATGTCGATCCTATGATCGGCACCGGGGGGCATGGCCACACCTTCCCGGGGGCTATAGTGCCGAACGGGATGATTCAGCCATCACCCGACACCCGCATAGACGGATGGGATGCATGTTCGGGATATTATTATGCAGATACACTTATCAACGGCTTTTCGCATACACATGTAGGTGGCACCGGGTGTGCTGATTACGGTGATGTGCTTATGATGCCTACCGTAGGTGCGCAGATTATCGACACCCAGGTCGACACATTGCAGAACCTTCCTTATGCCTCGGCCTTTTCGCATGCCAACGAAGTGGCCGAGCCGGGCTATTACAGCGTTAAACTCGACCGCTACGACATCCTGGCCGAAATGACGTCGACCAAGCGTGTGGCCCTGCACAGGTTCACATTCCCTGCAACCGACAAGGCCGGAATGATTGTGGATATGGACTATTCAATCCAGCATCAGACCAATCTTGACATGGCTTTGGAAGTGGTGAGCGATACCGAGCTGCGCGGTTGGAAAATGACCGAATACTGGGCTTTCGACCAGCAGATTTATTTTTATGCCAAGTTCTCGAAGCCCTTTACCACGACAATGGTCAATGATACCATTACCGATACAAAGGGTCGCCCCTATGCACGTTGCAAGGCGCTGTTGAGTTTCCCCCCGATGAAAGAGGGTGAGCAGCTGCTGGTCAAGGTGGGTGTGTCGGCCGTTGACTATGACGGGGCACGCAATAACGTGGAGGCCGAGATGCCGGGCTTCGATTTCAACATGACCCGTAAAAATGCACGTGATGCATGGAACGGATATCTTTCCAAAATCGACGTACCTGCAACTGCCGATAAAAACGACCTTACCAAGTTCTATACGGCACTTTATCACACTGCTGTCGCTCCCAATCTATTCACTGATGCCGACGGCCGTTATCTGGGCATGGACCGCAAAACAAAGCAGGGCGATGTCAACCAGCCGGTTTACACCATATTTTCTATATGGGACACTTTCCGTGCGCTGCATCCGCTGATGTCGATTATCGATCCCGACCTCAACAATGATTATATGCGTTCGCTCCTGTTGAAAGCACAGGAGGGTGGTGTGCTTCCTATGTGGGAACTTGCCGGGAACTACACGGGCACTATGATCGGCTATCATGCCGCCTCGCTGTTTGCCGACGCTGTGGCCAAGGGTCAGAACTCGTTTGATGTGAATGAAGCCCTTAAGGCTTCGGTGCGTGCTGCCGAATATGACACTGCCGGGATTCATTGCCCTGCCAAAGTGCTTCCCCACCTGATGCCTGCGGCCAAATATTACAAGAATACCCTCGGGTATATCCCGTCTGACAAAGATAACGAATCAGTGGCCAAGGCTTTGGAATATGCTTATGACGACTGGTGCATTTCGCAGCTTGCAACAGCTGCCGGTGACACGGCTACTGCCAACAAGTATGCGGCTTTTGCCAAAGGTTATGAAAAATATTTCGATGCTGAAACCGGGTTTATGCGCGGTGTTATGAGCGACGGCTCATGGCGCGAGCCTTTCAGCCCCAATGCATCCAACCACCGTAACGACGATTACTGCGAAGGCACTGCATGGCAGTGGACATGGTTCGTGCCTCACGATGTGCCCGGTCTCATCAACCTTATGGGTGGCAAGGAGAAGTTCGCTGCAAAACTCGACTCGCTATTCTCCGCATCATCCGAGCTTACCGGCGAACTGGTGTCTGCCGATATAACCGGGTTGATCGGCCAGTATGCCCATGGTAACGAACCGTCACACCACATAATCCACCTGTATAACTACGCAGGTCAGCCTTGGAAGGCCCAGGAGCTGGTCGACAGGGTGTTTGAAGAACAGTATCGTGTGGATCCCGACGGACTGTCAGGTAATGAGGACTGCGGACAGATGTCGGCATGGCTTGTGCTCAACGCCATGGGATTCTACCAGGTGGCTCCCGGTAACCCGGTTTACTCTATCGGAAGGCCGATGTTTGAAACCCTTACCGTCAACCTGAATAACGGTAAACAGTTTACGGTTACGGCAAAGAATTTCTCAAAAGCCAACAAGTATATAAAATCGGCCACCATCAATGGCCGTGAACTTGACGAACCTTTCTTCAACCACTCAGATATTGTTGAAGGTGGTGAACTCGTGCTTGAAATGACCGACGCCCCGACAAACTGGGGTGTTAAATAACGACTCTGACTGAAAATCCGCATAACTAGCAACTATTGATTTCATAAGATGAAAAAATATATTTTAGGGATAGCTGCCGCCGGTGCGGCAATTGCAGCGATTACCGCGACATCGTGTGCGGAAAGTGCTGCTTCGGAAGCCACAGGGAAGGATTATGCCGATTTGGTTAACCCCTTGATGGGTTCGCAATCTACTTTCGAGCTTTCGACAGGTAACACCTATCCGGCAATCGCACGTCCTTGGGGTATGAACTTTTGGACCCCGCAGACAGGCCCGATGGGCGACGGTTGGCAGTATCAGTACACCGCCAACAAAATACGCGGGTTCAAACAAACACACCAGCCTAGTCCTTGGATTAACGATTACGGCCAGTTTTCGATAATGCCTGTGACCGGTGCGCCCCTGTTCCGCGAGGATGAGCGTCAGAGCTGGTTCTCGCACAAAGGCGAGGTTGCAAAGCCGTATTATTACAAGGCTTATCTGGCTGATTTCGATGTAGTGACCGAAATCACCCCGACCGAGCGTGCCGCGATGTTCCGGTTCACTTTCCCTGCCAACGATTCTTCGTTTGTGGTGATTGATGCTTTCGACCGTGGCAGCTATGTGAAAGTCCTGCCTGAGCAGAATAAGGTAATCGGCTACACCACCCGTAATAGCGGTGGTGTCCCCGATAATTTCCGCAACTATTTCGTGATGGAATTTGACAAGCCGTTTGAATATACATATACTTTCTCAAACGACCGTAAGCCTGAGAACCAGGACCAACGGCTTGCCGCTAAGGATTATTCCCTTAAAACCGATGTCCTTGAACAGGAAGGATGGCACACCGGCGCTGTGGTAGGCTTCAAAACCTCGAAAGGTGAGCAGGTTATTGCCCGTGTAGCATCCTCGTTCATCTCGCCTGAACAGGCCGAGCGCAACCTTAAGGAACTTGGCAATGACGATTTCGACACTCTCGTGTCAAAGGGTCGTGATGCCTGGAACGACATATTGGGACGCATCGATGTTGAAGGTGGCAATCTTGACCAGGAGCGCACATTCTACAGCTGCCTGTATCGTTCCACCCTTTTCCCGCGCAAGTTTTATGAGATTGATGCCGAAGGAAAGCCTGTGCATTACAGCCCTTATAACGGGCAGGTACTTCCCGGTTATATGTACACCGACACCGGTTTGTGGGATACGTTCCGTTCTCTCTTCCCGCTTCTCAATCTGGCCTATCCCTCGGTAAACCACGAAATCCAGGAAGGTATGCTTAACGCTTACCGTGAAAGCGGTTTCTTCCCCGAATGGGCATCTCCCGGCCACCGTGGTTGCATGGTAGGCAACAATTCGGCATCAGTGCTGGCCGATGCATATCTGAAAGGTGTGAAGGTAGAGGATACCGAAACTCTTTGGGAAGGTATCGTGAAGGGTACTGAGAATGTGCATCCCGAGGTTTCGTCGACAGGGCGTCTCGGTCATGAATATTACAACAAGCTCGGTTATGTTCCTTATGATGTAGACATAAAGGAAAATGCTGCCCGCACCTTGGAATATGCTTATGACGACTGGACGATTTACCAGCTTGCCAAGGCTCTCAACCGTCCCCAGGAGGAGCAGGACCTGTATGCAAAACGTGCCATGAACTACCGCAACCTGTTCGATAAGGAAACCAACCTTATGCGTGGCCGTAATGCCGACGGTTCTTTTGCAACACCCTTCTCCCCGCTTAAATGGGGCGACGCTTTCACCGAAGGTAACTCATGGCATTATACCTGGAGTGTATTCCATGACCCCCAGGGTCTTATCGACCTCATGGGTGGCAAGGAGACTTTTGTGGCAATGATGGACTCTGTGTTCTCTGTACCGCCGATTTTCGATGACAGCTATTATGGTTTCCCTATTCACGAAATCCGTGAGATGCAGGTGATGAATATGGGTAACTATGCCCATGGCAACCAGCCCATCCAGCATATGATTTATCTTTATGACTGGGCCGGTGAACCTTGGAAGGCACAGTACTGGGTTCGTGATGTGATGGATCGCATGTACACACCCACCCCCGACGGTTATTGCGGCGACGAGGATAACGGCCAGACATCGGCATGGTATGTATTCTCGGCGATGGGCTTCTATCCCGTGGCACCCGGCACCGACGAATATGCCCTTGGCTCGCCGCTGTTCAAAAAGGTTACCATCAATCTTGAGAACGGGAATAAGATGGTTATCGAAGCCCCTGACAATGATGCATCAAAACGCTATGTCGAGTCGATGAAGCTTAACGGCAAATCATACGATAAGAATTATATCAAGCATGGCGAACTGCTTGAGGGTGGCACAATCAGCTTCGATATGAGCGACAAGCCCAACACATCGCGTGGAACCGACGAAAGCGCATTCCCCTATTCGTTCTCGAAGGAGATGAAATGATAAGTCAGGAATGCTTCTATCTGCATCAAAAATAGTTTAGATAACAATAGGTTTAGTTGGCTTCAGCCTTGTAAGTTTGATTGGTTTGACTGGTCAGGCTAATCAAACCAGCAAGGCTGAAGCCGTAAATCACGATAACCCGATAACAGGAATGTCGCAAAACAAAACAAAGGGCGTCAGCCCTATAGCATGGGTGCCTACGGCGTATTTCGCAATGGGTCTGCCATTTGTGGTGTTGAACATGGCCACTGTGCTGATGTTTCAGGGTATGGGTGTGGAGGATGCCCTGATTGCCTTCTGGACATCGTTGATTCTCCTGCCATGGACATTGAAACCGCTGTGGAGCCCGTTTTTGGAATTGTTTAAAACCAAAAAATTCTATGTTGTTACCACACAGATTGTAACCGGTGTGGCTTTCGGTCTTGTGGCATTGTCGCTGACTATGGAACATTTTTTCCTGGTGGCGATAATCTTCCTGTCGGTTGTGGCATTCAGTGGCGCAACCCACGATATTGCCTGCGACGGGGTGTATATGGGTGAGTTGTCGCCTGCCCAGCAGTCGAAATATATCGGCTGGCAGGGTGCATTCTACAACATCGCCAAACTGGCGGCAACCGGCGGCCTGGTCTACCTGTCGGGTTACTTTATCGACATGTTCACCCCCGAAGGTGCTACCGGCGCGATGACGGATTTCATTGCAAACCGCAATGCCTGGATGATTATTATGGGTATCTTGTCGGTAACGATGGTTGTGCTGGGCTTTTATCACATTTTTATCCTTCCCGGACGCAAAAAAAGTGCAGCCGAAATCGAGGCGGTGCGTTCGCGAACGGCAGCGGATGTCATGCATGAACTTTGGAATGTGTTAAAGGCTTTCTTCACAAAGAAATACATTTGGTATTATATCGCATTCATAGTCCTTTACCGTTTTGGTGAAGGTTTTGTGGTGAAAATCGTGCCGTTGTTTCTTAAAGCCGACCGTTCGGTAGGCGGCCTTGGTCTTGACAACCAGCAGATAGGGGTGTATTATGGCACCTTCGGGGCTGCGGCGTTCGTGCTTGGTTCCTTGCTGGCCGGTTATTACATTTCCGCCCGTGGTTTGAAGCGCACGCTGTTTTCGCTATGTTGCATTTTCAACATACCGTTTGCTGTTTATGCCTTGCTGGCATTCTTCCAGCCCGAATCGGGGTGGGTCATCGCCTCAGGCATCATTTTCGAGTATTTCGGTTATGGATTCGGCTTCGTCGGCCTGACGTTGTTCATGATGCAGCAGGTGGCACCGGGCAAACACCAGATGGCGCATTACGCATTCGCTTCTGGAATCATGAACCTCGGGGTGATGATTCCCGGCATGTTGAGCGGCTGGGTAAGCGGCTGGCTCGGTTATTCGGCCTATTTCATATTCGTGCTTATAGCAACCATCCCCGCGTTCCTGATTACATGGTTCGTACCGTTCAAATATGACGACAAAGGGAACCTGCTCAAAGCCGAAGAAGCGGCAATTATGTCGCCTGATGAATAGGTGCTCCTTTGTTAAATATGCTTTATGTTATATGTAAAGGCGCGGACTTTGCGTTGATACTGAAACTTTAATTCAAAAACAATGAGAAATTTCCCCTGGGAAGAACGTCCCGAAGGTTGTGCCGATGTTATGTGGCGCTCCTCAAAAAACCCCGTGATAGGTCGTTACCATACTAAGAATTCAAACAGTATTTTCAACAGCGCCGTAGTGCCTTTTGGCGACGGGTATGCCGGAGTGTTCCGTTGCGATAACAAGGCCGTGCAGATGAATATATTCGTAGGTTTTTCGAAAGATGGTGAAAACTGGGAGATTGCCGACGAACCCATCAAGTTCGAGGCCGGCAATACGGAGATGATTGAGTCGGAATATAAGTACGACCCCCGTGTCACCTGGATTGAGGACCGCTATTGGATTACATGGTGTAACGGCTATAACGGCCCGACAATCGGAATCGGTTACACCTTCGATTTCAAAACATTCTATCAGTGTGAAAACGCTTTCCTGCCGTTTAACCGCAACGGGGTGCTTTTCCCGCAGAAGTTCAACGGGCGTTTCCTCATGATGTCGCGTCCGAGCGACAACGGCCACACCCCGTTCGGCGACATATTCCTGTCGTACAGCCCCGATATGAAATACTGGGGTGAACACCGCTGCCTTATGAAGGTGGCCCCGTTTACCGACAGTGCATGGCAATGCACCAAAATCGGTGCCGGTTCTGTGCCTTTCCTCACCGATGAAGGGTGGCTGATGTTCTACCACGGTGTAATCAACACATGCCGTGGCTACCGCTATTCGATGGGCGCGGCAATACTTGACAAGGACAACCCCGAAAAGGTGCTTTACCGTACTAAGCCTTATCTGCTGGCTCCTGCCACGGAATATGAACTGACAGGCGATGTGCCTTGCGTGGTGTTCCCCTGTGCGGCGATAACCGAGGGCGACAAGGTTGCCGTTTATTATGGTGCCGCCGATACATGTGTCTGCATGGCTTTCGGACGCATAAGTGAAATTATTGAATTCGTTAAAGAAAACAGCCTGTGAAAACGACTGTAGCGACGCTTGCTTTCGCAAGCATGCTTTCTCTTTCCGCAATCCATCCGCTCCGTGCCTCTGAGGCCGGGGTGGAAATGGATTTTGCCAAATTCGTAAATCCATTTGTCGGGACGACTAATTTCGGGACGACCAATCCCGGGGCGGTGCGTCCCAACGGGATGATGTCGGTAACCCCGTTTAACGTTATGGGTTCCGACCTCAACGGGTATGACAAAGATGCACGTTGGTGGTCGACCCCTTATGATGTTACCAATAAGTTTATGACCGGGTTTTCGCATGTCAACCTGTCGGGAGTAGGGTGCCCGGAAATGGGTTCACTTTTGCTGATGGCCACTACCGGCCCTCTCGAAGTGGATTACCATAAATATGGCACTACTTATCACGACGAGAAATCCACCCCCGGGCATTACGGTGTGACCCTTGATAATTCCGGCATCCGTGCCGAAGCCACAGCCACGACACGTGTCGGTGTCAGCCGGTTCACCTTTCCTGCCGGAGGTGAAGGCAACATATTGCTGAACCTCGGCGAAGGGCTTACCAACGAATCGGGGGCGAGTGTGCGCCGCGTAGGTGAAAGGGAATTCGAAGGTTCGAAACTTCTCGGCACATTCTGCTATAACCCACAGGCGGTGTTCCCCATTTATTTCGTGATGCGGGTTGACCGAACTCCGCGTTCGTCGGGATTCTGGAAGATGCAGCGACCCATGACCGGGGTAGAGGCCGAATGGGATAAGGATAACGGAAAATATAAGATTTACACCAACTATGGCCGTGTGATGTCGGGCGACGATATCGGCGCATGGATGAGTTTTGACACCACTCCGGGTGAGGATATATCCGTAGCCGTAGCCGTGTCGTTTGTCAGCATCGAAAATGCACGCGAGAATCTTGAAAAGGAACTTGCAGGCACCGTGTTTGCCACCGGCGGCGCGGTTGATGCAGCCACTGCCGACGAGGCTTTCGACAGAGTCAAGGCGGATGCCCGTGGCGAGTGGAACAGGCTGCTTGGCCGCATAGAGGTTGAAGGTGGCACTGAGGAACAGAAACGGGTGTTCTACACCGCGCTTTATCATGCGCTTATCCATCCCAATGTGCTCAACGACTTCAACGGCGACTATCCCATAATGGAAAGCGACTCCGTCGGCAATATCTATGCCGGGGCGGTTACACCTTCCGATTCGGCTGCTGTTGCAAACCGCTACACAGTGTTCTCCCTTTGGGATACTTACCGCAACCTGCATCAGCTTATGACCTTGGTCTATCCCGAACGTCAGGAAGCCATGGTGCGCTCCATGCTCGACATATACCGGGAGCACGGGTGGTTGCCTAAATGGGAGCTTTATGGTCGTGAGACACTGACGATGGAAGGTGACCCGTCGATACCGGTAATCGTGGATACGTGGAGCAAGGGTTTGCGCAATTTCGATATAAACCTTGCTTATGAGGCTATGCGCAAGGGGGCTGTGACCCCCGGTAAGGATAACCTTATGCGCCCCGACAACGACGATTACACAACGCTCGGTTACGTGCCTCTTCGTGAGGAATTTGATAACTCGGTAAGCCACGCGTTGGAATATTATATCGCTGATTATGCGTTGTCGGCAATTGCCGACAGCCTTGGCCATAAGGATGATGCCAAGCTTTTTGCCAATCGTTCGAAGGGCTATCGGCACTATTACAGCAAGGAATTCGGCACACTGCGCCCGATTCTTCCCGACGGGAAATTCCTGACACCTTTTGATCCCAAGCAAGGTGAGAATTTCGAACCTTCGCCGGGTTTCCATGAAGGGAATGCATGGAACTACACGTTCTATGTGCCTCACGACATTTCCGGACTGATGAAGCTTATGGGCGGGAAGAAGAAGTTTGTCGACAACCTGCAAAGTGTGTTCGACCGTGGCAATTACGACCCGGCCAACGAGCCTGACATCGCATATCCTTATCTGTTCTCGCAGGTGAAAGGTGAGGAATGGCGGACTCAGAAGCTGGTGAAGGAGCTGTTGGCGAAATATTTTACAACCAAACCTGACGGGATTCCCGGCAATGACGATGCCGGTACGATGTCGGCCTGGGCGATCTTCTCGATGATGGGCTTCTATCCCGACATACCCGGTGTGCCGACATACACGGTCACAACCCCCACCTTCGACAAGGTGACCATACATCTCAACAAGGATTATTATCCTACGGATAAGATGGTGATAGAGGTTGAGAATCCCGAATCCCCTTCCGATTTCATCGATACTGTGAAAATCGGTGGCCGCAAATCAGCCTACCGCATTTCACATGACGATTTGGTGAAAGGCGGGATGCAAATCCGCAAGAAAAGTGAATAACCCCGCCGCCTTGCCTTTGACAATACAACGGGAATAATAATGCAGGCAAATGACTTCGAAGGTGTGTCTCCGTGGTGCTGAACCGCATGGTGACGCACCTTTGCCTATATTTGGCCGACGAGCCAGATTCGGATTCAGGGGGCGTGTGTGTATGGAAATTCGTATCTTTGTAAATCTATAAGATTTGGATATGTATGAGCCGAAAATAAATGTTGGGATAATGGCACGCAAGGAATTGCGTGTTACGTTCGAAGGGGTGTTCCGTGTAGGGGCTGAAAAGTTTTGCGGCTCCCATGTCATAAGGTGTGATGCCGGGAAGTTGATATGGGGCGGCGTGGCTTATGAGTCATTGTTGTTTGAGCCTGTCGACGATGGGGCGTCGTTTGAGTTGGATGATGTGACTATCGGGGTCGGGTTTCATTGGGAGCGTAAGGAATGCCAGCGGTTTGCCGGTGCACTCAAGGTCATTCCTGATGTGGATGCGGGGTGCTGCGTGGCTGTGAATGTGATAGGGGTAGAGGAGTATCTGAAGAGCGTTATCTCATCGGAGATGAGCGCCTCCGCTTCCCAGGCATTGTTGCGTGCCCATGCAGTGGTGTCGCGCAGCTGGCTGTTGAGGCAGCTGGCCGACCGTGGGAAGCACACGTGTGCGGAAGCGGAGGAATGGCGTAGTACAGCAGTGGGTGATGCCGTTTTTGACGAACTTATAAAATGGTATGACCGCGAAGACCATACGCTTTTCGATGTATGTGCCGATGACCATTGCCAACGTTACCAGGGCGTTACGCGTCAAACAACCCCGGCTGTGGCCGAGGCTGTCGATGCAACGCGGGGAATGGTGCTGACTTATGGAGGGGAGGTGTGTGACGCCCGTTTCTCAAAATGCTGCGGAGGGGTTAGCGAGACTTTTGAAAACTGTTGGGAGAATGCCTCTCATCCATATCTGGAGTCTGTAAAGGATTGTGATGCAGCCGGGCATTGTTTCTGTGATACGGATGACAGGAGTGTGCTTGATACCGTTCTTAACAATTATGACCGTGAGACTTTGGATTTTTTCAAATGGGAGGTTAGATATGGCGCTGACGATTTATCGGAGCTTGTGAGGCGTCGGTCGGGCATAGATTTCGGCCGCATTCATGACCTGGTTCCGTTGACACGCGGGAAGTCGGGACGGATTGTCAGGCTTTTGGTCAAGGGGGAGCGCCGAAGTTTGATTGTGGGGAAGGAGCTGGAGATAAGGCGGTGGCTGTCGGACACGCATCTGCGGAGTTCGGCTTTTGATGTGACCCGTTCTGCTGATGGAGACTTCATTTTCAGAGGTCGTGGATGGGGTCATGGCGTAGGTTTGTGCCAGATCGGGGCCGCCGTTATGGGGGCTTCCGGATATGGGTTCCGTGAAATCCTGAATCATTATTTTCCGAAAGCCGGGATAACCGCATTGTATTGTGAAAAAGAATGATGAAAACTGATATAAATAAGGCCCGCAGCCCGTGGTGGTGGGTGCCGACACTATATTTTGCCGAAGGGTTGCCCTATATGGCAGTGATGACTATAAGTACCATCATGTATAAATGCATGGGGATAGGGAACACAGAGCTTGCGTTTTACACTGCGTGGCTTTATCTGCCATGGGTCATAAAGCCGTTATGGAGCCCGTTCGTAGATATTATCCGCACGAAACGGTGGTGGGTGCTGATGATGCAGTGGTGCATAGGGATAGCGATGGCAGGGGTGGCGTTCGCCCTTCCCGGCGACGGCTTTTTTCAAACGACATTGGCGATTTTCTGGCTTATGGCTTTTGCTTCGGCCACACATGATATTGCTGCCGACGGTTTCTATATGCTCGGCCTTACGGAGCATCAGCAGTCGTTGTTTGTAGGTATCCGCAGCCTTTTTTACCGCATTTCGATGGTTGTGGGGCAGGGGGTGCTGGTTGTCGTGGCCTCGCAGGTGAGCGATATGCAGGGGGAGCCGTCGGCAGGATGGGTCGTGGTGTTCGGCGTCCTGGCTGTGTTTTTTGCCCTGATGGCGCTATGGCATACATGGAAGTTGCCCCGTCCTGACGGTGACGACTTCCGTTCGCCGAAATCAGGCCGGATGGTGGTCAGGGAGTTTGTTGAAACTTTCAGTGAGTTTTTCCGTAAGCCGCAAGTCGGCGTGGCATTGCTGTTTATGCTGCTATACCGATTGCCTGAGGCTCAGCTTGTCAAGATGATTCCACCGTTTATGCTCGATTCTGTGGCCGACGGCGGCCTTGGGCTGACGGCTGACCATGTTGGAACGATATATGGCACGTTCGGGGTTATCGGGCTGATGCTCGGAGGCATCGTAGGCGGTTTTGTAGCATCACGCAACGGGTTGCGTTACTGGCTTCACCCTATGGCCTGGAGCATGTCGCTCACGTGTCTGACATTCGTTTACCTGGCTTTCATCCAACCATCGGCGTTGTGGGAGGTTTATGCCTGTGTGTTTGTGGAGCAGTTCGGCTACGGGTTCGGTTTCACTGCCTATATGTTATATCTGATATATTTCTCGATAGGGCGATTCAAAACAGCCCATTATTCTATTTGCACAGGTTTTATGGCTCTAGGGATGATGCTCCCCGGCATGGCTGCGGGATGGATTGCCGACACGTTCTCATACCGCAGTTTCTTTTTGTGGACTATGGTATGCTGTGTGGCCACTATCGGTGTGTGCTACCTTGTAAAGGTGGATAAGGAATTCGGGAAGGAGAAGAAGTTAAGAAGTTAAGAAGTTTCGGAGGTATGGGTATGAGATACTTGATTAGTTTTTTGTTTGGGGTGATAGGGTGTTGCGTGATGTCGGCAGCCGGGAGTGTGAGTGTGGTAAAGCCCGGCATCGAGACGCTTCGTGACAATGGTTTTGAACTACTTAAAGGGAAACGTGTGGGGTTGATTACCAATCCCACCGGGGTTGATAATGATTTGAAATCAACTATCGACATCCTGCATGAAGCCCCCGGTGTCAACCTTGTCGCGCTCTTCGCCCCGGAGCATGGGGTGAGAGGGGATATCCCGGCGGGGCAGAAAGTCGCTGTTGCAAAGGATGTCGTGACGGGGGTCAAGGTGCATTCGCTTTATGGTGCGACAAGGCGTCCTACAGCCGAAATGCTTAAGGATGTCGATGTGTTGGTTTATGACATACAGGATAACGGATGCCGTTCCTACACGTTTATATCCACCATGGGGCTGGCTATGGAGCAGTGTGCGCGGCTTGGAAAGGAGTTTGTGGTTCTCGACCGTCCGAATCCGCTCGGAGGGAACAAGGTGGAAGGGCCTGTGACCGATGCCGACTGCCGCTCGTTTGTCGGCCAATACCCCGTGCCGTATCTTTACGGCCTGACACCCGGAGAATTGGCAAAAATGTTGGTAGGTGAAAAAATGATTACTTCGGATAAGCCTCTTAAGCTTACGGTTGTTCCTATGGCCGGGTGGAAGCGCGATATGCTTTTCTCCGATACGGGTATGCCGTGGGTCTTGCCGTCGCCACATATCCCTTCGTCGGAAACCGCGATTTATTATCCTGCCACCGGCATTGCCGGGGAACTTGACTATCTTTCTATAGGGGTCGGCTACACGTTGCCTTTCCGTACTTTTGCCGCCCCGTGGATTAACGGGCGTAAACTTGCCGGGAGAATGAACGGGTTGAAAATTCCGGGGGTATTGTTCCGCCCGGTCAACTACCGGCCTTATTATGGTTTTTCAAAGGGTGTCGATGTCGGCGGTGTTGAGGTTTATGTGACTGATTTCGACAAAGCACCTCTGACGTTAATCCAATTTTATGTTATGCAGGAACTTGCAGCGATGTATCCGGCTCATAAAATGTCGGTAGGGGCTGCCCAGAAGCGTTTTGATATGTTTGACAAGGTGGTTGGAACGCGTAAACTCAGGCCGTTGTTCATGAAACGGCATAGGGTGGAGGATATACTGGCCCTTTGGAACCGCGACCATGACACATTCAAGGCCAGGAAAAGGAAATACGAGATTTATTGAAGGTTAACGGTATGTCAAAGAGGGTTATAGCCGATTGCGGCAGCACGAAGATACATTGGGCTGTTGTGGAAAACGGGGCATTGGTCAGTGAATTTTTCACAACCGGGGTAAACCCGATGGTGATGGGTGCCGATATGGTTGCAGGTATATTCGGCCTGGAGTTGCCGGGAAACATGCCTGCTGATGCCGATATCGTGGCGTTTTACGGTGCCGGATGCAAAGGTGATGCTGCCGGTGTGGTGACCGAGGCTCTTTCACATCATGTGTCAGGGGCTGAAATCATAGTGGAAACCGATATGCTTGGGGCATGCCGGGCCTTGCTTGGTGACGTTGCCGGGGTTGCATGCATTCTGGGTACAGGTTCGAATTCCTGCCTTTATGATGGGGAGAGGATTATAGCGAATGTGTCGCCCGGAGGATATATCCTTGGTGATGAGGGGTCTGGCGCATGGCTTGGACGACGTTTTGCCGGCGATTTCATCAAAGGGCTGCTTCCGGGGGAATTGTCGGCCCGTTTTCAACGTGAATATGGTCTGGATGCTTCGGAAATCATACGCCGTGTTTACCGTCCGTCAAATGCTGATACGCCTCCCAACCGTTTCCTGGCTTCATTTGCCCCCTTTATAAGTGCCAATATATGTGAACCTTGCCTGGGTGAGATTGTAAGGGAGGGGTTCGAACAGTTCTTTCACCGTAATGTTGCGCAGTATTTCCGAAATGGTGATGAATGCCGAAATATGACGGTTAATTTTGCCGGTTCGGTGGCAACTGCTTTTGAAACACAGTTGCGCGATGTGGCCTCATCTTTGGGCTATAAGGTGGGGGTGATAGTAAAGAATCCTCTTGAAAGGCTTGTGGCAAGGGCGATTGATGCCGATAGTGAGCGCGGGTAACTGTCAATATTGGGGGAAGACCTCTTTCAGCGATGCGAGGGCGGCATATATGTGGCTCTCGATAGTCCTGACCGATAATCCTGTTTTTTCCGCAATCTCCTTGTGCGACAGCTCTTCAAACCGGCTCATGGAGAAGATTTCGCGACGTTTGGGAGGCATGCGGTCAAGTGCCATGCGCAACAACAGGTCGGCTTCGTTGTGTATGATGGGGTCGACGGCTGAATGCCCGTCGGTGACTTTTTCCATCAATGACATGTCGGCATCGACCAGCACTTGGTCGGCGATGCGGGCATTGTTGCGCAACAGGTTGAGAGCTTGGTATTTGGCCATTCGGAATATATATCGGTCGATATCACGGTTACCCTTCCATACTTCGGGCTTTACCCAAAGCTGGGTGAAAACATCCTGTGCGATGTCTTCAGCATCATCCTCGGTTTTTACAAGCTTTCGGAGGAAAGACTTTACCGGAGAATAGTAGCTTTTGAAGATAACCTCAAATTCCCGCTGCATTATAACGTGGCTCTGAATAATAGCGTCAGCGCGATAAAAAATGTTCGGCCTCCACTGCAAATTTACACTTTTTTTAAATAAATCTGTCAATAATCCGGCTTTTGTATAAAATTTATAGGTATCGTCCTGTATCTGAGAGTGTGGAGAGGGGTTTCATGCATTCTGAGGCCGACTTAAGATTAAGGAAAATATGTGAAGAAACTGAAAAACGAGGCTTAAAACGGATTAAAACCCTTAAATTTGTATGCTTTGTACAAGCACACTTCGATGTGTGTAATCGTTGTAATTTCATAGGGACTATGGAAACGTTGTTGTTGACAGCCGGTGTGTTGGCGCTATGTGGCGCTTTGGTGATGGCTTTCCGGTCATCCTCGTCGGGTGCGGCTTTTGCCTATCTGGGTGCTGTGGCCGTGGTCAACAGCGGTTACGTGTCAATCGCTTCGTCAACCTTGTTGTTTTGGGCCATCGCGGTGCTGATAATCCTGTTTATAGGGTGGATGCGCGTTCCTTGGGTAAGAGTCCCGGTCATATGCCGGAACTATATCGTTGGAGGGGCTTTGGTCGGTATGGTTGCCGGTCTGACCCTTGGGTATGCGGCCATGATTGGCGGTTCTGCGCTTGGTGCCGGTCTTGGCGGGTTGGCATTTTCCCGCACACCTGCCGCAGCCGGTATCAGGCGGCGTATGTGGCGTGTGCTGGCCGAGGTCGGCCTGCCTGCAGTGGTGACGATGACCCTTGTCGGCCTGGCTTTGGCCGGGGTGACACATGCCTGAACGATTTGTACACATATATTAAACGACAATTCAGATGAGAAAGATACTTATAGGCATATTGACTATTCTTACCTTCGGGGCTGCGTTTTCAGTCACAGGTGCGGCCAAAGGGGAAAAGACCCCTACACTGCGTCCTGACCTTGAGGAGATAAAGCGGGAAGTCATGAATCCGAAGTCGGTCTACTACTATCCTAAGCTTATGGAAAGGTATGAAAAGAATGAGACAGTGATGAACCTTCAGGATTATCGGCATCTTTATTACGGTTATCTGTTTCAGGAGGATTTCAATCCCTATCGTCATTCCGATGCCTCAAGCAAAAATGAGAGTTTGTATTATAAGAACGGGCATACGCGTGCCGAGCTTGATTCGATAATATCCTATGCCAAAGAAGCCCTGTCGGATAACCCGTTTGATTTGACGCAGATGAATTTCCTGATTTATGCACTTCGTGCCAGGGGAAAGGTCAACCTTGCCAATATATGGCAATACCGGCTTAACCACCTGTTGCAGGCCATAGTGTCGAGCGGCACAGGGGCGGATAAGGAGAATGCCTGGTATGTAATAAACCCAAGGCATGAATACAATATCATAAACTTTCAAAATGCTGTTGCCAAGAACCAGCAATATGAGGAGCCTTACTTCGACCGTATTGACGTGGAGAAGAAGAACGGCAAAGAGCATGCGACATATTATTTCAACATACGAAACCTGCTTGAGGAATATTACCGTAAATTCCCTGATAACCAGTGAGGGAGTTTTTTAAGTCATAAGTTGTAAGTTGTAAGTTGTAAGTTGTAAGTTGGGATAGGTATGGTTGTAGAGTTCATCGACAACTGAAAACTTGCAGATCAAAGCTGGCAACTGATATTTATTTCAAACCAATCATGAAGATTGCCGATATAGACCTTGGAGAGCGCCCGGTGATGCTTGCCCCGATGGAGGATGTTACCGATCAGTCGTTCCGGCTTATATGCAAGGAACTTGGCGCCGATATGACATATTCTGAGTTCGTGTCGGCTGACGCGCTGATACGCAATATAGCCGCGACCACCCGGAAACTTCACATCGAACCTGCCGAGCGCCCTACAGCCATACAGATTTACGGGCGGGAAGTCGGGCCTATGGTGGAAGCAGCCCGGATGGTGGAAGCAGCCGGTCCTGATGTAATCGACATCAATTTCGGATGCCCTGTGAAGAAAGTGGCAGGGAAGGGGGCTGGAGCCGGGATGCTTCGTGACATTCCCAAGATGCTGGAAATAACCCGTGCCGTAGTTGATGCAGTCAGACTGCCTGTGACAGTTAAAACACGTCTTGGGTGGGATCATGAGCATAAGGTCATAGTGGAGCTTGCCGAGCAGTTGCAGGACTGCGGGATAAAGGCACTGACTGTGCACGGACGCACACGTTCGCAGATGTACACCGGTGAGGCCGATTGGGAAATGATTGCACGGGTAAAGGAGAATCCCCGGCTCACCATCCCTGTGATTGGCAACGGCGACATTACCACCCCTGAGAAGCTTGTTGAGGCTTTCTGCCGTTACGGCGTGGATGGTGTTATGGTAGGGCGTGCCGCCATAGGGAATCCGTGGGTGTTTCACGACATGAAGCAGACCCTGTTGCATGGTGAGGTGACGACCCCTCTTTCGCTTGAGGATAAATTTGCCATTCTGCGTCGGCAAATCGATGAGAGCATCGACCGCATCGACGAATATCGCGGCATATTGCATATAAGGCGTCATCTTGCGGTAAGCCAGCTGTTCAAGGGGTTGCCATCGTTCCGCCCTACGCGTATCGCCATGCTAAGGGCTTCAACCAAAGATGAGCTGTTCGGTATAATCGACCAGGTGGAATCCAGGCTTAAAGCCGGCTGGGACGTAGGGGTGCCTGATGAGGAATGATTGTGATAATTACCGGTTGAAAACAAATGCCATATACAAAATGCCTAATCTTAATGATATGAATCTCAAAATGTTTGTTGCAGCCATTGCCGTTGTGTGCGGCATGGTGTGCGGAACTACATCGGCGGCAAACGACGCGGTTTCGAAATATGAGTTGAATGTGAAAGACTTTTCACAGCTGATTGTCGACGACAGCTTCAACGTGGAGTACAAAAGCAGCGACGAGCTTGCAGGTATGGCAGTGTTCGAAACTTCTAAAAAAATTGCCGATAAAATCATTTTTCAAAATAACAACAAAGGGAAACTTGTTATTCAGAAAGCATTCTATGAAGATGACGACCTGAAACTCAATCTTCCCACCATCACGGTTTATTCACGCTTCCTTAAAGAGGTTAAAAACAATGGGGATTCAACGGTGAGAGTGCTGTCGGTGCGCCCCACTATGGAATTAAAGGCCATGGTTGTGGGTAACGGGCGGCTGGTTGTCAGGGGGGTTGATTGCTCAAAGTTCGATGGTTCCATAAAAACAGGCAACGGCAATATGGTTGTTACCGGGAAATGCGAATCGGCTATACTGAGCAATACCGGGACCGGCGCTATCCAGGCCGACGAGCTTGAAGCCGTCGATGTAAGCTGCCGTTTTTTCGGCACAGGCACCACCGGTTGCTGGGCCACAGGGACTCTTACCGTGAAAGGTGTCATGGCCGGTAAGCTGTATTACCGTAACGAGCCTAAACGGATTAGGAATTATTCTGTAGGTGTGAAGATTTATTCGCTTGAAGGAACCGAGTGGACCGGTGAGAATGCCGGTACGCCCGAAGATGGTGAGAAGGAATGACGCCGCCGGAGAAAAACTGCGACAATATAGGTGTGGATGCGAGTCCGGCGGGGCTTAAGGCAGAGGGGGATACCCCGAAGTTGAAAACCCTGACTGCCCGTTCAGTGAAGTGGAACCTTATCGACAAGTTTTCCACCCAGGTTCTGGCAGCCGTTACCGGGATAGTGCTGGCACGAATCCTTTCCGAAGAGGATTTCGGGCTGGTAGGTGCTATTTTGGTATTCCAGGCATTTGCATCGCTTTTTGTCGACAGTGGTTTCTCCTTTGCTTTGATTCAGCGCAAAGCCCCGACCAGGCTTGATTATTCCACTGTTTTGTGGTTTAATATGGGCATGGCCGTGACGGTTTATCTGGTCCTGTTTTTTTGCGCCCCGTTGATTGCCGATTGTTTTGGCGGCGACCGGCGGCTTGTGCCTTTAAGCCGCGTTATGTTCCTTTCGTTCATCCTCAATGCTTCGGCGATAGTGCAGACCAACAGGCTGATGAAAAAGATGGATGTGCGCATGGTTGCCGCATCTAATGCATTGGGGCTGGTTGCTGCCGCCATCGTAGGGATTTCGCTTGCCGTAGGTGGATATGGCGTATGGGCTATAGTGTGGCAGTCGATAACGCTCAACGCTGTAAAAAGCCTTGTTTTGTGGTTTACTTCGGGGTGGCTGCCTGTGTTGGCTTTTTCATGGAGCGCGTTGCGCGGTTTCTTCAGTGTGGGTTCCGGGATGATGGTGTCGTCGTTTCTCAATGTGCTGTTTCAGAACATATATTCATTTTTTATCGGCAATCGTGCGGGATTGGTGCCGTTAGGTTATTACACCCAGGCCGACAAATGGAGCAAAATGGGGATAACTTCTGTGTCCCAAACTATTACGGCATCGTTTCTGCCGGCTTTGTCGCAGGTGCAGGACGATCCGGGGCGGTTTTCGCGGGTGTCATCGAAGATGAACCGTTTCACCGCCTATATCCTGTTTCCCTCAATGGGTTTTCTTGCGGTTATGGCCCCACCGATATTCAATTGTCTTTTCGGCACGAAATGGGACTCGTCAATAGTGCTTTTCCAATTGCTGTTGCTGCGCGGCATCTTCACCGTGCAGACAGCTCTTTACAACAATTATCTCATAGCTATGGCGCGTACACGTGCCGTGGTGGCTATGGAGGTGCTGCGCGATTCGGCAGCCCTGTTGTTTTTGGTTGCTACCATCCCGGTCATAACCATGACATGGGGGGGCGACATGATGTTTGGTATTAAAATTTTGCTTTGCGGGCAGTTGGCCGCATCTGTCATCACTTGGTGTGTTATGACAGCTGTTGTGGCACGGGTAACGGGGCGTCATGTAACCGATTTGGTTACCGATAATTTGCCATATCTCATTGAAACCTTGGTTATTGGTGCTGTGATGTGGGCTGAAGGTCTGATTGTGGATAATTGCTGGGGCCTATTGGCTTTGCAGGCGTTTACCGGGGTGGGGATGTATGTGGGTTTTAACGCGGCGTTGGGGTCGGCTGTCCAAAAAGATGTGTTAAAGTTTATATTTAAAAAGCAGTAGGCCAAATCTTATAAGAACTTGTTGCAATGGGTAGGGTGTGTTGCGGTCTAATCGCTTTCCTCTTTCCTTATGTATTTATGGGCATCTTCGCGAGAACGCGAATGTTTCACACATCTGACGGTCAGATTGGTAGGTGTGGTTTTCATAATTTCGGTCATAGCATTGCAAGGTATTGCAAAGATTTTGTGGTTAATATTTAATAATATATATTAACATGCTATAACCTGTTGGCTCGATGTGGTATTGAATAATATGTGTAATATTGCAACTGGATACTAATACCTGTTAAACTCGGCGTTGAAATATGCTAATTTTGGAATGTTTTGAGCAAAATGCCATATTACTTGTGTGTATGGCTGCAAGATGTATTCAGTAATATTATCGCATATAGTAATTTCCTTATTCACTTAATAAAAATCACATGATGCATTTTATCCGATTGAAAGCGAGGATGCTGCTCGCAGCGGTGAGTTGTTTTACGGCTTGCTGCAACAACCTTTATGCCGACTCCATGGCACCACAGCTCACCGGCTTTATGAGAAGCAGCGATGCATGGGGTGATAACGGGCAAACCACGGCGTATTACGGCTTTTACAGCATATCTGCCGACGGTGATGTCGATTTCAAGGCAGTATCCCCGACGGGTCCCGACAATGCATGGGCCAACTGCGGGAGTGTTTATGCTGACGGAAGATATTATTGCTACAATGTGGATGGCACCAGTATGAATTACACGTTAAGTTATTACGTGTTTGATGCCGATTCATGGACATCTGTCAGGCAGAATGCGTTCAGCTACAAATATTCGGATGCGGGTTCGGAGCAGTCGCAAAAGGCGAGGCTTGTGCCGTCGGCACTTGCATATAACCCTCTTACAGGTGTGATTTATGCCGTGACACATACTTTTTCGAATTCGGAAAAAGGTTTTCTGTGCGAAGCAGACCCCGATTCGGGTGAGCTGCATAGCCTCGGGGAAATACCTTTTATGAAGACTGCCTCATGTGATGCATCCGGGGTGATGTACGGAATCGGTTTGGACGGGAATCTTTACAGGATTTCAGGAGCCGGTGATGTGGCAATTATCGGTCACACGGGGTATTATCCTACGCGTGATTCCGAAATCAGTACAGGTTCGGCAATATATTTCAGAAACGGGAAGATGTATTATTCCCTTTTCGGTTTTGCCACCGAGCGTGACAGGGACTATAACATAAACGCTGTTTTCGGATTATTGGAAATCGATACGGCAACTGGGAAATCGACATTGCTGGGGGTATATCCTCGCGACGAGGTGTTCAGTTCCCTGGTGGCACCCAATGCGCATCCCGATGCGCCTGACGCAATATCCGGGCTTGTTTTCGAGCCTGAGACACCGGCTTCCCTTAAGGCGGTTGTAAAATTCACCCTGCCGTCGGTCACTTATGCCCAAAAGAAACTCGAGGGTGATGTAGGGTTCGAAATATCCGTTGGCACTTCAACCCCGGTCAAAGGGAGCGGGGCCCCCGGTTCTGTCGTTTCGGAAGCCGTGAATGTTTCAGCGGGCATGCAGACCGTTTCGGTAACCGTTACAGCCAACGGGCATAAAAGCCCTGTTGCCCACGCATCCTATTTCTTTGGCGCAGATACACCTGCGGCGGTTTCCGAACTTACCCTTGCCTATGACGGCAATACGGGAAACGCCGTTCTCACATGGAACACCCCGCGTGGGGAAAACGGCGGGATGCTGGAAGAAGAAAAGCTGAGGTATAAGATAGAACGTATGCCCGGAAAGGTGATAGTGGCACGTTCTGCAAAAGGTAACAGTTTCTCCGAACCGGCCGATTTCCCATTTGATTCGTATCGATATGTGGTGACACCATATTATGCCGACAAGCCCTCTGAAACCGGCCGGAGCGCCACTTCAAACATCGTGAAGATGGGTTCACCCCTTCCTATGCCATATGATGAGACTTTCAGCTCCCCGTCGTCGCTCAACGGTTATACCCTTATCGATGCCAACGGCGACGGTAGCGGCAGTGGTTGGGATTCTCCCGAATGGTGTTATGACGAAACTTATTATTGTGCGTTTTATTATGGGAAGCAAGGCAAGCCGGCCGATGACTGGCTTATTACCCCGGCTCTTGATTTTGACAGCGAGTATCTTTATAAGCTGACATTCAAATACTATGCATATTACGGTTATGGGAGCAAGTTCCGGGTTGTCGTCGGGAATACTCCTACTGTGGAGGGGATGGATAAGGAGGTGCTGATGAAGGAAACCGTGTCGGATTTCTATGACCAGCCGGGAATCACGGAAACCGTGATATTCGCGCCACGGAAAGGTGACCGTTTCATCGGGTTCCACCACATATCGGAAACCATGGAACACCTCAGTATCGACGATGTGCATGTGGAAAGGTATCTGTCGGCCAATGTGCCTGGTGCGGTAAACGGCCTGACAGCCGAACGGAAAAGCGATACGGAAGTGGTCCTGGAATTTACAGTCCCGGAGATTACGGCGGGTGGTAAGTATTTGGACGGTTCTCCGCTGAAGGTTCAAATTGAAAGAAATGCCGCGACAGTCCCGGTTGGCGAACTTGCCGATGTAAAACCTGGCGAAAAGGTGAGATGGGCGGATACTGATGCCCCGACTGCAGTGAATGTGTATAGTGTTGCCGTGTATAACAGTAACGGTGAGGGGTTGAAAAAGGAAATCAGTATAGATTTGCGTAGAGGCTCACCGGTAGAAGTGGAGTCTGTGCGTGCGTCGTTTATCAATGATAAGCAGATTCTGATTGAATGGGATCCGTCAACATCAGCTACCGACGAGGAAGGGAGACCTGTCGACGTGGATGCCATACGCTATCTTGTGTACAAACCTGTACGGGATGCGGATGATAACATAGAGTACAAGGTTATCGGCAGGGATTTGGAGGAATGCCGTTTTATTGACAACGAGCCGCAGCTAGGGCTTCCCGCCGAAGGGCAACAGCCGCTGTTTTACTATGTGGCACCTGTCAACGGCGATGACGAAGGTTATGCCTGTGAATCAAACACGCTTATTTTCGGTGACTCGCGTCCGTTGCCTTGGTCGGAAACCTGGCCGAAGCAGGTGACGGAGAACGGTCAGTGGTTCCGTTCGCAGACAAAGGGAGCCACATGGTATATCCGATACAAGGGTTATGAACCTTTGACCGACGGTGTGGACGGCTCGGGTGTGGTTACATGCGAGCCCAACCGGGATGTGGCGTTCGGTATGGGCGGCTTCATCTCCCCGAGATTGGACTTGACCGGCAATGAATCTCCCGAACTCTCATTCTGGATGTATCACGGGCCTGAATATACCGATGGAATCCAGCTTGCCATCGGGGTTGATGTCGGCGATTCCAGACAGAACCTCATCCCCGGGGCGGTTTTTGATGCCCGCAGCGAAGAACAGGGTTGGAAAAAGCATACGGTGTCATTGAAAGACTACACTCTCTATAAGGCGGCTTCTGTGGTGTTCTACGGTTACGTCCGTCCTGACAACTGCATCCATATCGACAATGTGTCGCTGACCGGGGACCGATTTGCCAAGGAGCTTAGTCTGACCGGCATTGCCGGGCCTAAGGAATGCCGCACGGATGAGGTTGCCGATTTCGAAGTGTCGGTTGCAAACACCGGAACAACCGCATCAGGTAATTTCAGGATTGATTTCACTGTCGACGGTAAGGTTGCCGGAGGAAAGGAGATGGCAGGAATCGCATCCGGGGAGACATCGACGGCCTTGTTCTCATATGTGCCTGACAACGGACAGGCGGGTAAAACCCTCGACATCGCCTTTCGGATTACCGAGGCAACCGGTTCCGATACGAATCCGGCCAATAACGTCATGTCGGCGATGTTGGAAGTGAAGCAGGGCAATCTGCCATATGTTACATCAGTTGAAGGCTCTATCGACGGTGAGTCGGTGGCATTGGAATGGGGAATGCCCGACAAATGCGAGTTTACCGAGACGTTTACCGACAACTTCGAAGCTTACGAACCATTTGCGATTGACAATATCGGACAGTGGGTAATGCACGATGGTGACGGACTTTACAATCATTATCTGAGCAACGGCGCCGGTGGTGTAATCGAATGGGAGAATAGCCGCGAGACGCAGGCGTTCATAGTGTTCAACGTCGGGGAAATCATCTACCCGATGCCTTTCGCCCCCATTTCGGGCAGCCAGTTCCTGGCATCCTGGCCTGCTGCCGGTGGTGCGAATGACGACTGGGTAATCTCCCCGGAACTTGACGGCAGGGCACAGCTTATCTCATTCTATGCCCGTTCCATGATGGAAGGCAGTGATGCCATTAACGTTTTGGTTTCTAAGACCGGCAACAACCCCTCTGATTTCTATAAGCTCAACGGGGCAACCCCGATAAAACTTTCCGCCGGATGGCAGCTGCTGCATTTCGCACTTCCTGAAGGTTCGCGGTATTTCGCCATACAGAATGTGGGTGATAACGGCACCGGGATTATGATTGATGACATAATGTATCATGGTTATCCTACCACTGCGTTTATTCCTGATGGTTATAACGTTTACCGTGACGGTAAAAAACTGAATGACGAGCCTTTGACGGAGCGGAAATATACAGATTCCGATATAGCTTCAGGCAACAGCTACCGTTACAGCATCGCACCTGTGTTCGGCAATCGGGAAGGCCGCATGTCGGATTACCTTCTGATTGAGGCGTCGGGTATCGGAACCACATCTGTTGACAGTGGTATTGAGATTGCCACGGCTTCCGGTGCTATAATCGTTACCGGTGCTTGTGGTCGCAGGATTTCGGTCTGCGCTGTTGATGGCCGTTTAGTGGCGTCTGTCGCGGCAGAGGCAACCGAACGGATTGAGGTAACCCCTGGGGTTTACATTGTAAATGCCGGTGAAACTACTTCGAAAATTGTGGTCAGATAACTGGTCATGCTAAATTAATAAAAGGTATTACCTGTTGAATAACATACATATATGAGAAAAATCGCGACATTTATGACATGCCTGGCCGTGTCAGCGACAGTAATCAGCCTGGTGGCGGTGGAAATGCAGGGTTTTCCCGGTTTGACACGTGCCTCAATCACGCGTGGGGACCTTAATGATACGGGGATGGCGAAATCCACAACTCTCAATTCCGGGTCATCTGCCAGAACTCGCACACAGACTTTTGTCCCGTTATCATCCCGCGATGCGGAGGATGTATCCGGCAATGTCCTGTTGGCTGCATACCCGCCCCGGGAGGACAAGTTTGACGGGTTCATCGCCCTTGATGCCGACGGTGACGGTATTACATGGACATTTGACAGAAAGAAACAGTTTGGCGGTTTGGTGACAGAATCATGGTTGGAAGTCAAGCCGTTATACGGGCAGACAGGTTGCTGGGATGACTGGGTGTTCATCCCGGTGGAAATAGATGCAGACAATGCCGATTTGCACTTGAGTTTTTTTGCTTCTACACAGTACCGTGGTGCATCTGATGTGCATAATTTCAAAGTATATTTCGGAGATGAGGCCGATCCTGAGGCTATGACCACTGTTGTGATGGACAAGGAAGGTTATATTTCGGAATCCACCACATGGGAGTATATCACCCCTCTCGAAACCGATTTTACGGCAAGCGGGCACGGCATATGCTATTTGGGGATACACGTTACTTCTTCTGTCGATAGCGGGTATCTGCGCGTCGGGGAAATCACTCTCAGCCGGTCTGAAACCCATTCTGAGCCTGTTGGTCCTAACGGGGAGATTTTCGAGATGCATCCCACGGAAGAGGAATTCGGGATGTGCCAGATAATCGATGCTAATGAGGATGGTTGCACTATATGCCAGTGGGTTGTTACCGGGGCTGACGGAAGGTTGTTTGACTGGCCCATACACTATAACTCCCTCCAAAGCGGGACCCCGGCAAAAGGCGATGCCGACGAATGGCTCATTACCCCGGCAATTAAGCTGTCGACGTCCGACAAAATCCATACCCTGAGTATCGACGCCCTGACCACAGGTTCGACGTTCACAGATGCGTTCGAGATTGTTATCGCGACTGAAGCCACATTGGAAGGGATGAAGGCAGGTCGGCAGATTATGAACGAACCGGCTGTGACCAATGAGGAATATAAGACATTTACTTCCAGGTTTGCCGTGGAGACCCCCGGGTATTACTATATCGGGATTCATATAAATTCGCTGATTTCTACAGGTTGGAGGATTTCGATGAAGGATTTGAAGGTTTGTGTGACGGAACAATCTGCCATGGTTCCCGGCCCGTGTTCCGACCTTGAAATCGTACCCGACCCGCATGGACGACTTGAAGCAACCGTGAACATGACTTTGCCAAAACTGTATATGAATTCCTTGGTGATGCCTGAGGATGAGTTGGTTACGGTTGAAGTTGAGTCGCCGGTTGACAGGCAGACCGTTTCGGGAAAGCCCGGTGAGAAGGTGTCGGTAACGATTGCCGCAGCCGACGGCAATAACCTTATCGTGGTTGACACGAAGAATGCCGACGGCAACGGCTCCCAAAGTAAAGGACAGGTGCGTTGCGGACTTGACGTGCCGGTAAATCCTGTCGTATCGGCAAAGGTCAGCGATGACAACATGTCGTTGCATCTCTCATGGGAGGCTCCGGTAACAGGTCTGAACGGAGGGATTGTGGATCCGTCGGCCGTTAAATACCGTCTGTACACCTATCAGGGTTCTGGCAATTCTGGGGGATGGATTCTCACGGTTGACAACATAAGCACCTGCGAATATACCTATACAGCGTCATCGGAAAAACAGGAGTTGCACCAGGTAATGTTGTCGGCCTATAATGACAAAGGTGAGAGTGACGGCGGCTATGAATCCTTCGCCTCGGCGGTGCTTGGGAAACCGTATCCGCTACCAATGAACGAGAATTTCACCGGGGGAGCACAGGCATACAACGGCCTGCTGATTGATTATCCTACCGAGGAACATACCGCGTCGTGGGCACTTGATATGCCCTCGGCAGTCGGTATCAGCGGCGGCCCGTCATATGCCCTTATGTGCGTGAATATGGATATGGGGAAAGCGATGGGTTATGTGGAACTTCCGAGATTTTCAACCGCAGGTTGTAAAAAGACCCGTCTGAAGCTAACAATGTATATTGATGATTTCTCGGCACGTGCGGAAATATCCGTTTACGGGCAGGAGGGGCGTGAAAAGGCTGAAATCATAAGGACGATCGACAGTTCGGCTGGCGACGGGTGGACGGATGTGTTCATCGACCTTCCTGAAAAATATGACGGGCGTGAATGGGTAGTGTTGGCAATTAATGTGACGACGTTTGACCCGTCGCAGATATTCGTGCTTGGCGGTTATGAGATTTATGAACGGCATGCCGACGATTTTGGCGTAATCCGGATTGAGATGCCCCCTTATGTGACCTTGGGTGATGAGACGGGGTTTGTTGTCACGGTAGGCAACCGGGGATACAACACGGCGCCGGTGCCTGCGGTCAAAGCCCGTGTGATGGACGGCGCTGTCTGCCTGACTGATGTTGAAATGGAGATGCCCGGAATTTCATCGCTTGCAGACGGGGAAACCATGGAATGCCTCGGGAGGCTGAAGTTTGACTGTGCCGATATGTACCGTAAGAATCTCACACTTGAAGTAAATATTGACAACGAGGACGAGAATCCTGGGAACAATGTAGGTCGGGCGGATTTCCGTGTAGGTATCGGTGGGATGCCTGTGGTATCGGATATAGCAGCCACGCTGGTCAATGACGGCAGTGATGTGATGTTGTCATGGGATAACCCGTATGCTTACGGGGTGGTGGAAAATATGGAGGCTTATCCGCATGGTTGTTATTCAGGAACCATCGGCCGGTGGAAAAATATCGACTATGATGGTGCGACTACCTATGTTACCGAAACGTTCTATATCCCCGATGCCGGACTTCCGAAAGCATTCCAAGTGGTGAACAAGATGTTGTGCGGCATGGATGGATTGCTATGCCCTTCAGGCGACCAGTTCCTGATGGCCTTCAGCCCGGAACAGGCTGTTGCCGACGACTGGCTTATCTCCCCGCAAGTCAAGGGTGGGTCAACTGTCTCATTCCAACTGACATCGTTGGCCACGGAATTTAAAGAAAGCGTGGAGGTGATGTGGTCGGAATCTGATGATGAGGCTGATTCGTTCAAAGTGCTGGAATCGGTTGTTGTAGAATATGAGGGATGGGCCGGTTATGAATTTACCCTTCCTGAAAATGCGAAGTATTTCGCTATTCATTACATAAGCGACGATAAGTTCGGCATATGCATCGACGACATAACATATGACCCGGTAAATCCGGAAGTTGAAATTTCGGGTTACAATATATACCGCGACGGGGTAAAGGTTGCTGACGGCCATAAGGAAACGGTATATACCGACTCTGACATCCCCGCCGGATCGACTTGCGATTTCAATGTCGCGGTAGTCGGGACCAAGAATGGTGTCAAGGTTGAATTCCCCCGTTCGGCCACTGTGTCATCGCCGCGTACCAGCAGTATCGAATCGGTGAATGGTGCATCTAAAACGGTGTACGGAGGCAGCGGATGTATAATCGCAGAAGGTTACGAAGGGGCATCGGCCGAGGTGTTCGATGTCAGCGGTATTATGGTGGCAAAGGCTGAAAACCTGCCTGTTGACTACAAGGTTTCCCTTGAAGCCGGAATCTATCTTGTGGTTATCGGCGGCGAAAGCCATAAGGTTGCCGTGCGTTGAGAAAACCTGTCGGGCCTGTTACGTAAAAGGATTTGGCATCAGCCATTGCTTTTACAGAGTATGATAAATGGCGGTGTGTCAAAATTCAATATTTTGGCACACCGCCTTGGTTTTCGCCCGGACGGCGAGAGTACAGTCAGAATGGCTCAGATGGGTCATTATGACACACCATCATTGTTTTCTATGCCTAACTTTGGGTGGTTTGGATTTGCAGAATAGGCAGTGAAAACTTATCTTTGCCACGCGTCTTGAGGGGGTGCGATAAAAAGATGCGTTAAGAATTAGTGAATTTGATAAAATAAATGTCGGTCAACAAAGTAATATTGGTGGGGAATGTGGGGAAAAATCCTGAAATTAAGTATGTCGGGAACCGTCCGTATGCCACATTCTCGCTTGCCACATCCGACCCGGCCTATACCAACGCCCAGGGGGTGACAGTGCCGGAGCGCACCGAATGGCACAATATCGTGATGTGGGACCGCCATGCCGAGACGGCGGAACGCTACATAACCAAAGGCACGAAATTATACCTGGAAGGGAAATTGCGGACACGGGTGTGGGAAGACCGCAATGCCATAAAACGCTCCGTCACGGAAATCGTGGTCGAAGGGTTCGACATCCTGTCGCGGGCCGTAAGCAGCAATTAGTTATAGGCTGCCGGTGTTTCTGACAGGAATCTTTCATGACAAACAAATCAATAAATTAACTATAGATGGAAAAAGTAAAAGCAAATGCAAACCGGGTGCCCCCTGTGGCCGACGGGGAGCAGAAAGTGGTTTATGCCGACACTGACCCCGTGGAACTTCCTGAAAACGCGTTCCGTGAGCTTGGTGCCGACGAGCATTACAGGCCGTTGATGCATCCGGCACGTCAGTACAAGGAGGTTACTGTTTATTCCGTAATCATGGGTTTGGTGCTGTGTGTGATTTTCAGTGCCGCCGCTGCCTATCTCGGTCTTAAGGTAGGGCAGGTGTTCGAGGCCGCCATCCCCATCGCCATTATCGCCGTGGGGCTTTCGGGTGCCCTTGGCAAAAAGGACGCCCTTGGTCAAAATGTGATTATCCAGTCGATCGGGGCATGTTCCGGCGTGGTTGTTGCCGGGGCGATTTTCACCCTTCCGGCGCTTTATATCCTGCAGGCCAAATATCCTGAAATCACCGTTAGCTTTTTCCAGATTTTCCTGAGTTCGTTGCTTGGCGGTATATTGGGAATCCTGTTTTTCATTCCTTTCCGTAAATATTTCGTGAAGGATATGCACGGCAAATATCCTTTCCCTGAGGCGACAGCGACTACGCAGGTGCTTGCCAGCGGCCAGGCAGCGGGTGCAGCCAACGGCTCGCAGGCCAAAACGCTTGTAGTGGCATCGCTTATCGGCGGTATCTATGATTATGTTGTGGAAACATTCGGTTTCTGGGCCGGGACGCTTTCCACCACCGTAAGCTCATGGGGTGAGGCCGTGGTGGAAAAAACCAAACTGGTGCTGAGCTGCAACACCGGTGCCGCTGTGCTCGGTCTGGGCTATATTATCGGTCTGCGTTACGCATTCATCATATGTGCCGGTTCATTCTTTGTGTGGTGGGTGATTATCCCTCTGATGGGTACTTACGGTAATGCGGAGATTGCGGCGCTTTCACCGAACGAGATATTTGGCAATTATGCCAGGATGATAGGTATCGGCGGTATCGCCATGGCCGGTGTAATCGGCATCGTGAAATCATGGCCTATAATCCGTCAGGCAGTCGGTCTTGCCGGACGTGAGTTCAAAGGCGGTGCCGGTGCCGGAGCTGCACGCCCGGTGCGTTGGCAGTGGGACATCTCGATGAAGCATATCGTTTTCTTCATCGCTATCGCCCTGGTTGCAGTGCTGTTGTTTTTCGGGTTCGGTGTAATCAACAACTGGTGGCAGGCGCTGGTGGCCTGGCTTGTGGTGAGCCTTATCGCTTTCCTGTTCACAACAGTTGCTGCCAATGCTATCGCTATTGTTGGTTCCAACCCGGTTTCGGGTATGACCCTTATGACATTGATTATAGCATCTGCCATCTTTGTCGGTATCGGGCTTAGCGGCACTTCGGGCATTGTGGCTTCGATGATTATCGGAGGTGTGGTGTGCACGGCGCTTTCTATGGCTGGCGGATTCGTGACCGACCTTAAGGTCGGCTATTGGCTCGGTTCCACTCCCCGCAAGCAGGAGCAGTGGAAATTCCTTGGTACCTTGGTCTCCGCTGCCACTGTTGGCGGTGTGATGCTTGTTCTGAACCAGGTGTATGGGTTCTCAGGCGAAAACGCCCTTGTAGCCCCGCAGGCCAATGCAATGGCAAAGGTTATCGAGCCGTTGATGATGGGTGGCGATACACCTTGGATTCTCTATATGACAGGTGTGGTGCTCGCCCTGCTGCTTAACTGGCTCGGTGTCCCGGCGCTGGCATTCTGCCTTGGCATGTTTATCCCGTTGTCGCTCAACACCCCGTTGCTTGTCGGCGGTGCTATCGCATACTTCGTAGGAAACAGCTCGAAGGATAAGGCTGTGAATGATGCACGACGCGACCGTGGCACGCTTATCGCCTCCGGCCTGATTGCCGGTGGTGCATTGTTCGGTGTGTTTGCCGCCCTCACCCGCTTCTTCGGTTTCGAGTATGTTTGCGGTGTGTCGGCCGGCATGCTTCAGGTTTACGGCATTATCGCATATGTATTGCTGATTGCCTACCTGTGGTGGGATAGCTGCCGTGCGAAAAAATAAGCATATTTCAAGATGACTTCTGTTGCGGAAGTGGTAGGACGATATGATTCTTACCATCGGTGTAAACAGGTCATCGGATAAGTTTTCTGACAGTACTCTCGCCATCCTGGCGAAAACTACGGCGTTGTGCCAAAATATTGAATTTTGGCACAACGCCTAACATATAAACGGATGAACAGGAAGATACTTGCATTGGCGGTCCCGTCGATTGTGGCTAATGTCACAACCCCTTTGCTAGGGTTGATTGACACGGCGATAGTGGGGCATATGGGTGATGCGGCCTATATAGGGGCAATTGCCGTGGGTGGCGTTATGTTCAATATGCTCTACTGGCTGTTCTCGTTTCTGCGTGCGGGCACTTCGGGGTTATCGGCGCAGGCTTACGGGGCTTCCGACCGGGATGAAAGCGCCCTGGTGCTTTATCGCTCGCTTTTGGTGGCATTATGTGCCGGGGTGGGGATGGTGCTTTTGCAGTGGCCTGTATTGTGGTTGTTGAGGGCGTTTGTCGATCCAGACCCTGTGACGGGTGCCCTTGCTTCGGATTATTTCGCGATATTGATTTACGGCGCACCGGCGGTGCTTGGCACTTACGCACTTTCGGGGTGGTTTCTCGGTATGCAGAATTCGCGTATGCTCATGGTCACATCCATTGTGATAAACCTGTCGAACATCGCTGTCAGCCTGTTGCTGGTGTATGGCCTCGGATGGAAGATTCCTGGGGTGGCCGTCGGCACGCTGGTTGCCCAATGGCTCGGCTTTTTCACAGGTTTGTGGCTGCTTCGTCGTTATAGGCTTCAACGTCCGCAGTGGCGCCAGGTAGTGAAGGGTGACCGTTTGCGCCGTTTTTTCAGGGTGAACTTGGATGTGATGTTGCGAACGGTCTGCCTGATAGCCGTTACGGTGTGGTTTACAAGGCAGGGGGCGGCTCAAGGGGCTGTTATCCTGGCGGTAAACACGTTGCTTATGCAGCTTTTCCTGTTGTTCTCGTATATGATGGACGGGTTTGCATTTGCCGGTGAGGCTTTGGTTGGGAAATATGTGGGTGCCTGTGATTCCAAGGCTTTGCGCCGTTGCATTAAATGGGTGTTTGGCTGGGGATTTGCATTGGCGGCATTGTTTACTGCATTATATTTTTTAGGAGGGGAGGCTTTCCTGGGGATTTTATCGGGAGATGCCGATGTTATTTCTGCTTCGAAAGAATATTATGCATGGGCTGCCGTGGTGCCTTTTGCCGGTTTTGCCGCTTTCGTTTGGGACGGGGTTTTTATCGGAGCCACGCTTACGCGGCAGTTGCTGTTGTCGATGGCAGGGGCTATGGCAACGTTTTTCGCAGTGTTTTTCCTGTTTTTCCCTTCGATGGGCAATCATGCGTTGTGGCTTGCGTTTATAATGTATCTGTTTATGCGCGGTGCGTTGCAGACTTGGTTGTTTAGAGTTGTAAGTTGTAAGTTGTAAGTTATAAGTTATAAGTCGTAAGTTATAAGTTGAGAGAGATATGAGACTGTTTTGTGTGATATTGGTGGCCGTGGGTGCGTGGTTTGCGGCCTGTGCGGAGGATTCCGGGTTTATGAAAACGGATTATATGAAGTATGTGCAATGGGGTGATGATGCCGTGGCCAAAAACAAATGGGGCGAGGCCATAACGTATTATGAGGAGGCAATGCGAACCGAGCCTTCCAACCCGCAGAATGTGATGCTCCTGTCGAATGTGGGGATGCTTCATCATTATGCAGGTGAGGATTCGTTGGCATTGCACACTCTTTCCGAGGCACGTGCAATGGCTCCGGCTTCGGTTGTGATTCTTAAAAACCGTGCCCAGGTGCTTGCCGATATGAACAGGGTTGATGATGCGATGCGTGATTATGACCTGTTGCTGTCGATGGATTCGACATATACCGATGCATGGTTCGGAAGGGCCGCGCTTAATCTGCGTATGGCGCGCTATGACAATGCCGAGGCTGATGCCTTGAAATTATTGGCTCTACAGCCTGATAACCTGCAAGGCAAATATGTGCTTTCGTTGATTTACAGTAATACGGGGCGCCCGGCTGAGGCAATCCCGATGTTTACCGCTCTGATTGACGATAAGCCGCAGGCTCCTCTTTATGCCGACCGTGCTTTGTGCCGGTTGCAGCTCGACGAGCTGCCCGAAGCTGCCGATGACATTGCTCGCGGTTTGGAACTGAATCCCGATGAGGCTGAATTGTATTACTGTCGTGCCATCCTTAATCTCAGGCGTTTCAGGGAGGAGGATGCCCGCAAGGATGCCGATAAGGCAATCGAACTGGGAATGTATGCCCCGATGGTCAATGCCCTTTGGGGTGGTAAGTCAAAATGAGAATTGGCACACGGCACCGAAGCGTTTGGCGTAACGGTTTGCCCCGTCGCGGTTCATGCGGCGGCCGAGGTCGAACTCTGCGGCGACCTGTAAGCGTGGCAGTATGTTCCAAAATATTACTGTCCGCTAAACTTATTTT